>NZ_JBGCCO010000012.1:0-229092 GCF_041262605.1 Kitasatospora sp. GAS1066B | reverse complement strand
CGCGTGCAACCGGCTGAAAGCCATACCCGGTGTCCCTGGGCCTCAGGACCATACGACTGGCCCCTCTGCCACACCAACAACGTAGGACCGGCTGAGCGATACGCCGACCGGCCCGTCCCGCAGTTCGCTGCGGGGCGGGCCGGTTCACGTCGAATCGGCGCTTCCCACCAGGCCGTTGCGGGCCGGGCCGGGCCGGGCCGGGCCGGACCAGGCCAGGCCGGGCCGATTCGCTACGCGCCGGCCAGGGCCTCGGGTACCTGTGGCTGCACCAGGTGGGTCGAGATGCGCAGGTCGCCGCGGCGCACTTCGAGCACCTGGCGGTAGGGCAGCACCGACCAGCCGTCGTCCGCCGGCTGCGGGCCGATCCCGCTGGAGGCGACCACCACCCGGTCGGCCCGCGCCTGGTAGCGCAGCCGGAAGAAGTCGGGACCGCGCCGGCGACTCACCTCCGACTCCGGGTTCTCGTCGGCGTACGCGTACAGCGCCCGCTCGGTGAGCAACAGGCAGTTGAGGCTGGCGAACCGGGCCCGCTCGCGGATCTCGGCGGCGGCCCGGGCCAGCGCGTCGACCGGGTCCTCGGTGCGCAGCCGGGCGAGGACCCGCAGGAAGTAGCGCTCGGAGTCGGTCTCGCCGTGCGCGCCGGCCAGCAGCTCGGGGTCGATCAGCTCGTCGACGGCGTCGACCGGCGTGAAGTAGCCGTTGTGGGCGAAGGCGATCGTGCCGGCGCTGAACGGGTGGGTGTTGCGGGCCTCGGTGGGCAGGCCGGGGCTGGCCATCCGGATGTGCAGCAGCGCGGCGTCGGTGATCGACTCGGCCAGTGCCCTGGGGAACGCCTCGCTGGCGTGCGCGGGCAACACCTCCTTGGCGACCGCCAGTTCACCGTCGGCCCGCCAGGCCGCGACACCCCAGCCGTCGCGGTGTTCGCGCGACAGCCCGGTGAACGGTTCGGTCAGATCGGTCAGCGAGTCGGCCAACCGCATCGGGGCACGGGTGACCACGCCGAGCAGGCGGCACATGCCGGATCCTTTCAGCTGCCATGGAAAATAGGAGAGTTGACCGGTCAGCTCGGCCGGCGACGGTCCAGCGCGGTGGCCACCCGGGACAGTCCGGCGTTGATCAGCACGTAGCAGGTGGCGCCGATCAGGTAGCTGGAGAGCACGGTGTGGTAGTACTCGCCCAACACCTGGGTCTGGTGCAGCAGTTCCACATAGCTGACCACGTAGCCCAGCGAGGAGTCCTTGAGCAGTCGCACCAACTGGCTGACCAGCGCGGGCAGCAGCTTGCGCACCGCCTGCGGGACCACCACCAGGCGCATCGCCTGCCAGTACGTCATGCCCAGGCTGTACGCCGCCTCGGTCTGTCCGCGCGGCTCGGCCAGCACCCCGGCCCGGAAGATCTCCGCGACCACCGGAACGTTGCTCAGCACGATCGGCAGCACCAGCTGCCAGAAGACCGGGAAGGTCACCCCGGCCCTGGGCAGCGCGAACAGGAAGACGTAGAGCAGCAGGAGCAGCGGAACGGCCCGGAACAGCTCCACGTAGCCACGGGCCAGCGCGCGCGGCACCCTGGCCCGGCTGAGCCGCACCAGCGCCACCGGCGCGGCCAGCGGGAAGGCGATCGCCGCCGCGACGACGGTCACCAGCAGCGTCTTGCCGATGCCGTCCAGCAGGAACCTGATGATCGGCCACTGCCCGTACATCGACCACTGGTTGGCCGACAGCTGCCCGTGCACCGCGAACTGACGGATCATCAGTCCGAGCAGGCTGGCGATCACCGCCAGCGAGAGGCCGGTCGCGATCCTGATCCGGCGCCGGGCGCGGGGGCCCGGCTCGTCGAAGAGCAGACGGGTCTCCTCGTTCACTCCTGTACCTCGCTCATCGGTGGATCGCCACCCTCTTCTCGATCCGCCCGGCGACCAGCCCGGAGGTCAGCGTGATCAGCACGTAGACCACCGTGGTCGCGGCGAAGCCGGTCAGCGGCTGGTCGTACTTGAGCGTGGTGAACTGGGCCTGCCCGGTCATCTCGGCCACGCCGACCGCGGCGGCCAGCGAGGTGCTCAGGGCGAGGCCGATGAAGACGCCGGCCAGCGGCTGCACCATCGAGCGCAGCGCCTGCGGCAGGATGATGTGGCGGATGCTCTGACCGGCCGTCAGGCCGAGCGCGCGGGCCGCCTCGGCCTGGCCGAACGGCACCGTCCGGATGCCCGCGCGCAGCACCTCGCAGACGAAGGCCGCCCAGTACAGCGCCATCGTCAGGGTGACGGTGGCGAAGAGCGAGAAGAGCAGGCCGACATCCGGCAGGCCGAAGACGAACAGCACCAGCAGCACCAGCAGCGGGACGTTGCGGAAGACCGTGACGTACCCGGTGCCCAGCACCCGCAGCGGCGGCACCGGGCTGATCCGGCAGACGGCCAGCAGCACGCCCAGCACCAGCGCGCCCGCGAAGGCCAGCCCGGTCATGGCCAGCGTCAGCACCAGGCCGTGGCCGAGTGGGCCGAGGACCTCACGTATACCCTCTGGCACGGCCGTCAGCTGCCCTGCACGGAGCCGATCGCCGGCGGGGTCGGCGCGTCACCGCTGAGCACGCTGCCGATCGTCGCCTGCCACAGCTTGGCCCACTCGCCGTCGGCCTGGATCTGCTTCAGCCACTCGTCCACGAAGGTCTTCATCTCGGGGGAGTTGAGCGGCAGGCCGATCCCGTACGGCTCGGTGGTGAACGGCTGGCCGACCACCTTGACCTGCGGGTCCCGGTACTGGTCGCCGAGCAGCAGCGCCTGGTCCAGCACGTAGGCATCGGCCCGGCCCTGCTCGACCGCCTGCTGGCACTCGGCGTTGGTCTGGAAGAGGATCACGTGGGCCGTCGGGGCGTACTGCTTCAGGTCGTTGGCCGCGGTCGAACTGGACTCGGTGCAGACCGTCTTGCCGGCCAGGTCGGCCACCTTGGTGATGGCGGTGTTCCCCTTGGCGACCAGGATCGCGTCACCGGAGGAGTAGTAGGGGCCGGCGAAGGCCACCTTCTGCGCGCGGGCCGGGGTGATCGTGTAGGTCGCGAAGACGCTGTCGACGGTGCCGTTCTGCAGCAGCGTCTCGCGGGTGTCGGCGGTGACCAGCACCAGGTTCTCGTTCGGCTTGCCGGTGATGTACTTGGCGAGCATCTGGGCCAGTCCGGCGTCGAAGCCGGTGAGCTTGCTGGTGACCGGGTCCTTCAGCGAGAAGAGCGCCGAGGTGTCGGTGCCACCGACGTTGAGCGTGCCGCGGGCCTTGATCTTCGCCATCAGGCTGCCGTCCGGTATCGCCGAGGCGGGGGCCACCGGAGCGCCGTCGATCACCTGCTGGAAGGTCGGCGCGGCGGCGCCGCCGGAGCTCTTCGGCGCGGGCAGCGAGCCGCCCGAACTGCCGCACGCCGCGAGGGACACGGCGAGGGCGGCGGTGAGTGCGGCGGTGACCAGGGGAGTGCGTGACCTGGCGTGCACGGACGGGGTCCCTTCGTTAGTGACCGTTGGGTTGATGACCGTTGGTGACCGGTGCTGAGCGTCAGTGGCTGAGGATCTTGGAGAGGAAGTCGCGGGCCCGCTCGGTGCGCGGCGCCTCGAAGAACTCCTGCGGCGTGCCGGTCTCCAGGATCCGGCCCTGGTCCAGGAAGACGATCCGGTCGGCGGCCCGGCGGGCGAAGCCCATCTCATGGGTGACCACGAGCATGGTCATCCCCTCGGCGGCCAGCTCGACCATGACGTCGAGCACCTCTTTGATCATCTCCGGGTCGAGTGCCGAGGTCGGCTCGTCGAAGAGCAGCAGCCGCGGGTCCATCGCCAGTGCCCGGGCGATCGCCACCCGTTGTTGCTGCCCGCCGGAGAGCTGGGCCGGGTAGGCGTCGGCCTTGTCCGCCAGCCCGACCCGGGCGAGCAGCTCGCGGGCGCGCTCGGTGGCCTGCTGCCGGGGCACGCCGGCCACCCGGACCGGCGCGAGGGTGAGGTTCTCCAGCACCTTCAGGTGGCCGAACAGGTTGAAGGACTGGAAGACCATCCCCACCTGGGCGCGCAGCTTGGCCAGTTCACGTCCCTCGGCGGGCAGCGGGACACCGTCGACGGTGATCGTGCCGGAGTCGATCGTCTCCAGCCGGTTCACGCAGCGGCAGATCGTCGACTTCCCGGAGCCGGAGGCGCCGAGCAGCACCACGACCTCGCCGCTGTGCACCTCGAGATCGATGTCGTGCAGCACCTGCTGGTCGCCGAAGGACTTGTTGACCTTGTCGAGGCGGACCAGCGCCGACTTGCCGGACTGGCTCATCGCGGACCGTCACCTCCTAGCTGCTCACTGTGGTTCGGACAGCATGGCGGCGGTGAAACTCATATGTCCAGTAGAGGTTTTGAGGTAAGGCGATAAACAACCTTTATCTTTGACCAGTGTTCGATCTGCGCCAACTCCAGATGCTCGCCGAGGTCGCCCGCACCGGGACCTACACGGCGGCCGCCGACGCTCTCGGCTACAGCCAGCCCGCGGTCAGCTACCAGATGCGGATGCTGGAGCGGACCGTCGGCGCCGCGCTGGTCACCAGGAGCGGCCGCGGCATCCGGCTCACCGAGGTCGGACAGACCCTGGCCCGGCACGCCGAGACGGTGCTCGCCGCGCTGCGCACCGCACAGGACGAGGTCGCCACCCTCACCTCGAGCGGCGGCGGCCAGGTCCGGCTGGCCGCGATGCAGAGCGGCTGCGTCGCGCTGGTCCCGGCGGCCCTGGGCGCGCTGCGGCGCAGCCACCCCGAGCTGGAGGTGGTGGTGACCCAGACCGAGTGCCCCGTCTCGCACGGCCTGGTCCTGGGCGGCGAGGTGGAACTGGCGATGATGTGCGACCTGGAACTCGACCAGCTGGACGGGCAGAGCGTGTCGCCCGATCCGCGCCTGCTGCGCCTGCCGCTGCTCTCCGACCGCCGCTGCGTCCTGCTGCCCGCCGACCATCCGCTGGCCGCCGCGCCGACCGTGGCGCTGGACGAACTCGCGGGCGAGCGCTGGGTGCTGGAGAGCGGCCGGGAGCGCTTCCTGGCCGCCTGCCAGGAGGCCGGCTTCACGCCGAAGGTCGCCGCCACCTCCGACGACCAGTTGACCATCCACTGCCTGGTGGCCAACCGGATCGGGGTGGCGATCATGAACGAGCTCGGCGTCGGCGCCCACAGCGACCCGCGCGTGGTGGCCCGCCCGCTGCGCGACTGGCCGTCCCGCCGGATCTTCGCGCTGCTCTGGCCGGACATGGCCCGGGTCGCCCCGGTGGCGGCGCTGCTCGACTCGCTGCGCGCGGCGGCCCAGGCGCATCAGCGGCGGTCGGTGGCGGGCGGTGTGCGCGTGGGAGTCTGAGGCGGGGCGTCCGTGAGGGCGCGGGCGGACGTTGCCCTGCTTAGGGTGGAGATGTCCGACCCGGCCTGGCAGGGGACTGGTGGTGGGCAAGGTGATCCGCAGCGTCCACCTGGAGTCGCAGTGGCGCAAGGAGGCGCTGCGCACGAACCTGTGGGTGGTGCCGACGCTGGAAGTGCTGCTCGCCGTCGCGCTCTTCCTCGGCACCTGGGAAGTGGACCGCGCCGCCTACCGCGGCGCGATCACCCTGCCGACCTGGGTGATCAGCGGCACCGCCGACGCCGCCCGGCAGATCCTCGCCGCCATCGCGGCGGCCCTGATCACCGTCGTCGGCGTGGTCTTCTCGATCATGATCGTGACCCTGACGCTGGCCTCCACCCAGTTCGGGCCACGGATGCTGCGCAACTTCATCCGCGACCTCACCACCCAGCTGACCCTCGGCACCTTCGTCGCGACCTTCGTCTTCGCGATGCTCTCGCTGATCTCCATCGGCCCCGCCTCGCACGGCGACTTCGTGCCACACCTGTCGATCACGGTCTGCATGGTGCTGGTCCTGCTGGACCTCGCGGTGCTGATCCACTTCATCCACCACATCGCCACCTCGATCCAACTGCCGCACGTGATCGCCTCCATCGCCGCCGAACTCTCCACCGCCATCGAGGTCGGCGCGGGTGAGCCGGAGTGGGCGGGCGGGGTGAAGCACGGGCCGTCGGTCGCCGAGTTGAACGCCCGCCTGGACGCCACCGGCGCCACCGTGCCCGCACCGGCCAGCGGCTACCTGCAGTTCGTCCGGCACCGCACGCTGGTGCGGATCGCCAGCGAGCTCGACGCGGTGATCCGGCTGGACCACCGCCCGGGTCACTTCCTGGTGCAGGGCCACCAACTGGCCACCGTCTGGCCGCCCGAGGCCGCCCCCGAGGTGGCCCGCAGCTTCGCCCGGGCCCACATCACCGGCCCGTCGCGCACCCTGGCGCAGGACATCGCCTTCGCTGTCGACCAGCTGGTGGAGATCGCGATTCGCGCCCTGTCCACTGCGGTCAACGACACCTTCACCGCCCTGACCTGCATCGACTGGCTGGGCGAGGGACTGTGCCGGATCGCCGCCGGCTGGCAACCCAACCCCGTGCACCGCGACTCCGACGGCCGCATCCGGGTGATCGCCGTCCCCGTCAGCTACGACCGGCTGGTGCAGCGCGCTTTCGAGAAGATCCGTCAGGCGGCCCACGGCATGCCCGCCGTGCTGATCCGCCAGCTCGACGCGCTCACCGAGATCATGGTGGAGGCCGGCAGCGAGGAGCAGTGCAAGGTGCTGCTGGACCAGGCCGACATGATCGACCGGCTCGCCGCCGAGACGGTCCCCGAGCCGGCCGACCGCGAGGACGTGCACCGCCGCTACCTGGCAGTGCTCGAGGCGCACGCGAACCGGCCCGGTCCGGCGGTGTGAGGAGCCGGCCGACGGTGCCCGGCCCGGGTTCGGTCGAGCGCCCGCACCGGCCTGTCATACGAGTGCCGATGCCTCGCCAGGTGTTCGGCGTCGTCGGACGCGTCGTCGCTCAGCCAGTTCGGGATCCGTTTCGAGGTGTGACCCAGCTAACATATGACACGACACATATGTCGCGTAATATGTTCTCCATGAACACTGTGAACGCTGCGAATACCGCAGAGAAGAACCCGACCCTCGTCTTCATCCCCTGCCTCTCCGGCGCCCCGTGGAGTGTCGAACAGCTCGCCCCCTACGGCGAGGCACCCAAGCGCACGCTGCGCCTGCCCGAAGGCATCAATGACATCGAGCGCTACGCCGACCACGTCGAAAACGCGATCGCGGATCTCGACGACTACGTGCTGGTCGGCGACTCGTTCGGCGCGAACATCGCGCTCGCCCTCGCCACCCGCCGCCCGCAGGGCCTGCGCGCCCTGGTCCTGTCCGGCGGATTCGCGGCCAACCCGATCGACTCGAAGCCGTTGAAGGCGCTGGCGCAGGTGATGGGCAAGGCGCCCGGCCCGCTCTACCGGCAGTTGACGCTGCGAGCCCACGCCCACCGCCTCGCCTCCCCGTTCGACGGCGAGGGCCAGGTGCCCTGGAGCGAGGCGCGCAGCCGCGAACTGTTCCTCGCCAGCACCCCGGCTGCCTCCTACGGTGCGCGCGTGTCAGCGATCTTCACAGCTGACTACGTTGACGTGCTCGGCCAGGTCCAGGTCCCGACCCTGGTCCTGACCCCCTCGCACGACGTGCTGATCGGCGAGAACGCCTCCAAGATCATGCTCGCGGGCATCCCCGATGCCCGCGAGGTCGTGCTGCCGCGCACCGGGCACATGTTCCGCTTCTCCCACCCGGCCACCTACGCCGCCGCGGTCAAGAACTTCATCGCCGCCCTGCCGACCACCCGACAGGGCGCCGATGCGTAAGGCCGAACACCTGCGGTTCGCGATCCTGGCAGCCCAACGCGAAGGCAACCGGCTGCTGACCCAGGCCCTCAAACCCCTCGGCATCACCCCGTCGCAGGCCGAGGTGCTGCGCCTGCTCCAGCAGCACGGCACCTTGAGCCTCAACGGGCTCGGACAGCTCCTGGTGTGCGAGAGCGGCACCAACCCCAGCCGGCTGGTCGAACGCGCCGTCGCGGCCGGGCTGGTCGAGCGCCGCACCGACGCCGAAGACCGCCGCTACCTCCAACTCAGCCTCACCCCTGAGGGTGAACGCCTGGCCACCGCGGTCGCCGGGATCGAAGAGGCCATCTACACCTCGATCGACACCGCCTCCGAGGGCCTGGAGACCGACGCGCTGCTCGACTTCCTTCACAAGCTCATCGACACCCTGCCCGCGGGCGAGGCCCTCAACAAACGCCTCAGCCTCGACTAGGGCCTGTACGGCGGATCTTTCCGGGCCCGCGACGCCGGGCATCCCGGCTGGACGCACGCCCGAATCGCCCAAGTACGTCCAGTACGAGGACGACTCGGGCGCACGCCCAGCCGGGCGCCCAACGCCGCGGGCTCATCCGAAAAGATCCGCCGTACAGGCCCTAGGGAGCATCTGTCGTCCAGTCAGGAGGGCGCGCACCGGCGGAACGTTCCAGGTGGGAAACCGGAGGCTGAATTCGGAGGATCATCGTCCGAATACACTGCTCGCCATGCCCTGGATCGACGCCCTCCGCGACACCGCGCGCACCGGGCTGCACTTGGACCGGACCCTGACCAACCCCAAGCGGGCAGCGCGCGGCGCACTCGCGGTGGCGCTGGTGCTCTTCCCGACCCTCGCGCTGGGCGGACCACGGCTGGCCACCTCGGCCGCGATGGGCGCGTTCATCGCCGGCACCGCCACCTTCCAGCGCAGCTTCCGGCCGCGCCCCTCGCTCGCCGTGGCGGCCGGGATCGGCCTGGGCATCAGCACCTTCACCGGCTACCTGTCCGTCTCGGTGCCCGGACTCTTCCCGGTGGTGCTGGCCGCCTGGGCGCTGCTCGCGGGCCTCGCCTGGTCGGTCGGACCCACCGGTGGCGTGGTCGCGGCCACCACGGTCTCGGTGATGCTGGTGGTGGTCCAACTGCCGGTCAGCGTGCCGACCGCGCTCGGCCACGCGCTGCTCTGCGCGCTCGGCGGCGTGGTGCAGGCGGCGGTGATCACGCTCTGGCCGATCGACAGTTGGCGGGCCCAGCGCGACGCGCTCGCCGACGCGTACCGCTCGCTGGCCGACTACGCGCGCCAGTTGCGCGAGGACCCGACCACCCCCGTCGACCCGGCGGCGCTGATCACCGCCCGCAGCGCCTCCGAGCTGACCCCGTGGCAGGACCGCCACCGCCCGCCCGAGTTGCGCGGCCTGCGGGGCCTGGCCGAGTCGATGCGTCCGGCGCTGACCGCGCTCGCCGACCCGCGCGGCGGGGCCCCGGAGAGCGGCGCCGAACGCGCCCGGGTCTGCGAGCTGCTGGCCGCCGCGGCCGAGACGCTCGACGCGCTCGCCCTGGCGATCCGCACCGGCGAACCGCTCGACCTGCCGCGAGCCGCGACGGCGCTGGTCTCGCAGCAGCATGGCGTCCCGCCGCTCCCGGGCCCCGCGCGGGCCGCCGCGCGGCAAGTGGCCGCGCTGCTCGGCCGGGCCGTCGACACCCTCGACCACGGCGCCCACGACGGCCACGACACCGTCGCCGCCCCGACATCCGTCGCCGGCGGCGCGCTGCTGCGCCCCTCCCTGTTCGGCATGGTGCCGCTGGTGCTGCGCGCCGTCCGACGCCAGCTCGACCCCGGATCGCCGGTGCTGCGGCACGCGGTGCGGCTGGCGACGGTGGTCACGGTGGCCCACCTGGTCGCCGAACTGGCCGGCCTGCACCGCGCCTACTGGGCGCCGCTGACCGCCGCGATGGTGATCCGCCCCGACTTCGGCCAGACCTTCAGCCGCGGCGTCGCCCGGCTGGCGGGAACCGCGGTCGGCGTCGCGGTCAGCACGGTCCTCGTCGAACTGCTGCACCCGGGCCCCTGGTGGTCGGCCGCCCTCGCGGTGCTCTGCATCGGCGGCGCCTACCTGACCAACCGGACCGGCTACGCGCTGATGACCGCCTGCGTCTCCGCCTACGTGGTGCTGCTGCTCGGCCTGCAGGGCGGCCGACCGCTCACCATCGCCGGCGAGCGGATCGGCCTCACCCTGCTCGGTGGCGCGGTCGCCCTGCTGATCTTCGCGTTCTTCCCCAGCTGGGCCTCGGCCCGGCTCGCCGACCGCCTCGCCGACTGGATCACCGCCAGCGGGCGCTACTGCGCCACCGTGCTGACCGTCTTCGGCGACCCGCCCGCGCACTCGCGTCAGGAGGTCCGCGCCGCCCTGCTGGACGCCCGTGCCGCCCGGGCCGAACTCGTCCAGGCCGTCGAGCGCGCCGAGGCCGAACCCGTCCGGGACGTGCTCTGCCACGCGCTGCCCGCCAACCAACTGGAGAAGGCCCGCGCGGCGGTCGGCCTGGTCGCCCGCACCGGCCTGCTGCTGGAGGCCCACCTACCGGCGCCGGACGCCCGCCCTGTCCCCGGCGCCGAGCGGTTCGCCGCGGCCCTGGTGGACGCCACGGCGGTGGCCGCCACCGCCGTGGCGGCCGGGCACCCGGTGGACTTCAGCCGGCTGCGGGAGGCGCAGCGGGCCTGGGAAGAGGAACTGCGCGCGGCGGCCACGCCCGACACCGGGGCCCCGGACCACCTCGACCACCACGACCGGCTTGACCTGCTGTGCGCCGCTTCCCGGCTGCTCGCCCAGGCGGTCGGCGACCTGGAACGCGCGATGCACCGGGGCAAGACGGCTCCGCGTCCGAGGGCTGCGGCCGCGACGGGAGCCTTGGAGCCCGCTCGCGCCGGTGCGGCAGGCGGCGAGGCACCGAGCGGCGGCGAGTCCCGCACCCATCCTGGCTAGCGGCAATGCCCCGGCTCCCGGCGCGCCGCGACGCCCCGGCGACCGGTGACTGCGCAGGATGGCGACCGTAGCCGGAACGAGGGGGGCTGAGAGGAGCGCCCCGTCCGATGAGCTGGTGCGATGTGCCGACCCCTGCCGCCCGCTGCTCCGGCGCCGCCGCGTGACGGGCCGGTGCGGGATTCCCGGGCTGGGGGCCGCGCTCTGTCACGGTCCGTGGCTGGCCGGGGCCACCGCGCTGGCGGTGACGCCAGGCGCGCTGTGGGCGCTGGCGCTGCTGCTGGAGCGACGGCGACCGCGGCCGAAGGAAGAGTTCCTGGCGATCACCCTGGGCGACCCGCTGCTCGCCGTCGCCGTGGGGCTCGGGGCCGGCCGGCTGCACGGCGCGCCGCCGACCGGGCCGGCCGCGGCGCCGTATGCGGCCGTCTTCGCGGCCGGCTGCCTCGGCTACGGGCTGTTGCAGTGGCGGGCGGAGCTGCGCAGCGGGTTCTTCACGCGCGAGCAGGCGCTCGCCCCGACCAAGATCTGGCACCAGCTGGTGGTCTACCCGGCGCTCGGCGGCTGGCTCTGGACCGGGGTGCTCGGCGCGCTGACCACTCCGGCCCGCGGGCCCGCCGACCATGCCGTCGACGCCCTGATGGTGCTCTGCGTGCTCAGCTGGGCGGCCAGCAACTGCTACGACCGCCGCCGCCCCAAGCTCGGCCACCCGCCGTACGACTGGCGGCGGCTGCGCCCGCACCGCCGCCCTTGGCCGACCGCCTCCACCACGCTGCGCGCCTACCAGCAGCAGTCGAATGGCCGTACCGCCGTCAAGGTGTCGTGAAGGAAGGCGGGTTACGCGTAGCCCGCGCGTCAAGAGGGGGTGCGGCGACCGTCTGTCCGGGCTCCACTTGAGGCGGGCCAAGATCTCCGCTGGGCCCGTGCCGCGCGTGGAAGGAAGCGTCCGCATGCTCAAAACCCAGGTCGCCACCAGCCGGTCCGCCACCGCCTCGCCCACGGTCACGTCCACCGCCTCGCCCGCCGGCACCGTCACGGCCACCCGCGTGGCGCAGCCGTCGCCCGAGCCGCAGTCGCAGCCGCTCGGCAGCCCCTGGCCCGCCTCCGCCCGCCCGGGCCCCGGCGGCGAGGTGCTGGTGGGCGGTGTCGGTCTGGACGAGGCCGCCGACCGCTTCGGCACCCCGCTCTACGTCCTCGACGAGGGCGAGGTCCGGGCGCGTGCCCGGGCCTACCGCGAGGCCCTGCCGCACGCCGAAGTCCTGTACGCGGCAAAGGCGTTCCTGTGCAGCGCGATGGCCGACTGGGTGGCCGAGGAGGGCCTGGGCCTGGACGTCTGCTCGGCGGGCGAGTTGCGGCTGGCCACCGCCGCCGGCTTTCCGCCCCAGCGGATCCTGCTGCACGGCAACGCCAAGACCCCCGAGGAACTGCGGCTGGCCCGACGGCTGCGGGTGGGGCGGATCGTGATCGACGGCCTGGCCGAGATCCCCCGGCTGGCCGCGCTGGCGATCGCCGACATTCCGCAGCGGGTGCTGATCCGGGTGGTGCCCGGGGTCGCCGCCGGGCACCACAGCTCGGTGCGCACCGGGATCGACGGGCAGAAGTTCGGCTTCCGGATCGCCGGCGGCGACGCGGCCGAGGCGATCAGCCGCACCCTCGGCCAGGGCAGCCTCCAACTGGCCGGGCTGCACTGCCACTTGGGATCACAGATCACCGAGATCGAGCCCTATCTGGCGGCGCTGGACCGGCTGGTGGAGCTGCTGGCCGAGGTCCGCGACCGGCATGGCATCGAACTGCCCGAACTCGACCTCGGCGGTGGCCACGGCGTCCGCTACCTGCCGCAGGACCGCGAGTTGGACCCGGCCGAGTTCGCCGCCGCGGTGAGCGAGCGCCTCGCCACCCGGTGCGTCGAGCACGGTCTGGCCGTGCCGCGACTGCTGATCGAGCCGGGCCGGGCGATCGCCGCCCCGGCCGGGGTGGCGCTCTACCGGGTGCTGTCGGTCAAGCACACCGCCGACGGTCGCACCTTCGCCGCCGTCGACGGGGGCATGAGCGACAACCCGCGTCCGGCGCTCTACGGGTCGGCGTACGACGTTCGGCTGGTCGGCCGGTCCTCGGACGCGCCGCCCGCCGTGGTCGACGTGGTCGGCCGCCACTGCGAGGCGGGCGACGTCCTGGTCCGCGACGCGCGGCTCCCGGCCGACCTGCACCCCGGCGATCTGCTGGCCGTCCCCGCCGCCGGTGCCTACCAGCTCTCCATGGCCTCCGGCTACAACATGGTCGGCCGCCCCGCCGTCGTCGCCGTCCGCGACGGCCTCGCCCGCCTGCTGATCCGCCGGGAGACGGTCGAGGACTTCCGCGCACGGGAGGTGGGTCGCTGACCGAGGCCGTCCGCTTCGGCCGCCGGCGCACGAGGCCGCTGAGGTTCTCGTGCCGTCACAGCGACGGCAGCTCCTCTCGTGCCGTCACCGCGACGGCAGCTCCTCGACCAGTCGCAACTGCGCCGGCTGCTCCTGGTGTTGGTGGAGCCGCTCGCCCTCGATGTCCAGGTCCGGCAGCAGGCGGGCCAACCAGCGGGGCAGCCACCAGGCGGCGTGCTTGGTGAGCGCGAGGACCGCGGGGACGAAGGTCATCCGGATCACGAACGCGTCCAGCAGCACACCGACCGCCAGGGCGAAGGCGATCTGCTTGAGGATCTGGCTCTCGGTGCCGAGGAAGGCGGCGAACACCGCGATCATGATCAATGCCGCCGAGGTGACCACCCGGGCGCTGTGCCGGCCGCCGCTGTGCACGGCGTCGAGCGGCCGGCGGGTGCGGACGTAGGCCTCGCGCTTGCGGGAGACCAGGAAGACCTCGTAGTCCATGGCGAGTCCGAAGAGCACGGCCAGCAGGATGATCGGCAGGAAGCTGCTCACCGGCCCGGCCCGGTCGACGCCGATCAGGTGCGCCAGGTGGCCGTTCTGGAAAACGCTCACCACGGTTCCCAGGGTCGCGGCGACGGACAGCAGGAAGCCGACCGCGGCCTTGAGCGGGACCACGAGCGAGCGGAAGACCAGCAGCAGCAGGAGCAGCGACAGGCCCACCACGACGGCGGCGAACGGGATCATCGCGCTGTTGAGTTTCGCCGACACGTCGATCCCCACCGCCGTGCTGCCGGTGACGCCGATGGTCGCTCCGGTCTGCTGCCGCAGCGCGTCCGCGTCCCCGCGGATAGCGCTCACCAGCGTCCTGGTCGTCTGGTCGCTGGGCGCGCCGGCGGGGATCACCTGGATCAGCGTGGTGTGGGTCGACGGGTTGGCCACCGGGTGGCTGACGGCCGTGACGTCGGGCAGCGCGCGGATGGTGGCCGCGATCCGGTCGGCCGCCGCGGTCGGGTCGGCGCTCTGCGCGGTGTCGGCCAGGACCAGCAGCGGGCCGTTGAAGCCGGGGCCGAACTCCTTGCTGACCTGGTCGTAGGCGACCCGCTGCGAGGTGGCGGCCGGCGCGGTGCTGTTGTCCGGCAGGGCCAGGCGCATGCTGTGCGCGGGCCAGGCGAGCGCGCCGACGGCGACCAGCACCGCGAGCACGGTGAGCAGCGGGCGGCGGGTGACCAGCCGGAACCAGCGCTCCCCGGCGTTCGCGGCGGTGCTCTTGGCGGCGGCGTCGCCGGCACCCCCCACCGCCAACTCGCGTCGCAGCGCCCGGGAGCCGGGCTTGGGCCGCAGCCGCGCGCCGGCGAAGCCGAGCAGCGCGGGCAGCAGCGTGGTCGCGACGAGCACCGCGATCAGTACGGCGCCGGCGGCGCTCAGGCCCATCACGGTCAGGAACGGGATCCCGACCACGGACAGCCCCGCCATCGCGATCACCACCGTCAGCCCGGCGAACACCACGGCGCTGCCGGCCGTGCCGACCGCGAGCGCGGCCGACTCCTCGGGTTCCAACCCCTGGGCGAGCCCGGCCCGGTGGCGGCTGACGATGAAGAGCGCGTAGTCGATGCCGACCGCCAGGCCGATCATCAGGGCCAGGCTCTGCGCGGTCGACGAGATCGCCGTCACCCCGGTGAGCGAGAGCACCCCGGCGATCGCGGCGACCACCCCGGCGATCGCGCTGAGCAGCGGCAGGCCGGCCGCCAGCAGCGAGCCGAAGGTCAGCGCCAGGATGACGACCGCGACGCCGACTCCGATCACGTCCTCGGCACCGGGCTTCGAGGCGCCGGCGCCGAACGCGGCGCCGCCGACCTGCACGTCCATCCCGGGCAGTTGCTGCCCGCCGACGCTGACGGCCGTCTTCAGCGCGTCCAACGAGCCGGGCTGGAGCGCGCTCTGCACCACCTCGTACTGCACCTGCGCGATGGCGGTGCTGCCGTCGGCCGACACGGTCTGTGCGGTGACCGGGTCGATCACCTTGGCCACCTGCGGCGCGGACTTGGCCTGGGCCAGCGCGGCACGGATCGCGGCCAGGTCGCCGGGGTCGGTCACCTTCTGTCCGGCGGGGGCGGTGAAGACGACCTGGGCGCTGGTGCCGGAGGAGGAGGGGAAGTCGGTCTTCATCCGGTCCAGCGCCACCTGCGATTCCGAGCCCGGTATCGAGAAGGTGTCATCCAGCTTGCCGGGGCCGCCGAACGCGACCATGCAGCCGACGACCGCGGCGATGACCGCGAGCCAGAGCGCCAGGACGCGCCGTCGGTGCCGGAAGGCGAAGCGCCCCAGGCGGTGGAGAAGGGTGGGCATGACGGACTCCGAGTCTGACGATCCTGCGCGGGAAAACTGGCAGTTCTGCCACGTTAGCAAATATGGCAGAACTGCCAAATTTCCCGGAGTGGGCTCAGGCGGGCCGGGCGGGTGTTCGGGAGCGCGGCGCCGAGCTGAGATGATCCAGGGGTGAACGACGCAGGACCGGGACGCCGGGAAGAGAACAAGCGGCGCACTCACCACGCCCTGGTGCGGGAGGCGACCCGCCTCTTCCGCGAGCAGGGCTACGAGGCGACCACGGTGCGGGACATCGCCCGGGCGGCGGGGGTGGGGGAGCGCACCTTCTTCCGTTACTTCCCGTCGAAGGAGAGCCTGATCCTGCAGCAGGTCCGGGACCTCATCCCGAAGCTGGTGGCGGAGATCCGGATCCGCCCGGCGGCCGAGCCGCCGCTGGCGGCGCTGCGCGAGGCGATCCTGGAGCTGGCCCGGCGCTACGACGCCCTCCCGGCGATCCTGCTCGTCGGACCCTACCCGCTGACCGCCGACCCGACCAGTCGCGGGGACAGGTTGCTGCTGCTCGATCTGGAGGAGGCGATCTCCGCCGCCTTCCTGGATCGGCTGGCCCTGGCGCAGTCCGACCCGGACACCGGGGCGGTGCTGCGCGCCGCCGTGCTGGCGCGCGCGGGGGTGGGCGTGCTGCGCGTCGTGCGGCTCACCTACCACGAGATGTCGGACGCGCAGCGCGAGGGCCTCAACCTCGCCGACCTGCTCCACCGGGCCTTCGCCGCGCTGGCGCCGGACGTGCGTTAGGGCTCAGGGGCTCAGGGGCTCAGGGGCTCAGGACCTCAGGGCCGCGGGGTCTCAGGGTCGCGGCGCCGTGAGCGCCGTCAACAGCGGTGCCAGGAAGCGGCGTTCGAGCTGCCCGGGCGGCAACTGGTCGGGCTCGACGTAGCTCTGGGCCAGGCCGCCCTCGCGGATCGCGATCAGCAGGCGGGCGAGTTCGTCGGCGTCCACGGTGAGCGTGCGGCCGGCGCGGGCGAGGTGGTCGGTCAGGCCGCGGGCGAGTTCCGCACGCAGGCGGGCGTCGTGCTGGGCGAGGACCCGGGCGGCCTGGCGGTCGCGGATCGCGTGCAGGGTGAACTCGGTGGTGACGAGGTACCAGTCGCGTTCGGCCGGCTCGATGTCGGAGAGCAGGTCCACCAGGCCCTGCAGCGTGAGGTGCTCGGCGTCGATCGAGTCCACCAGGGTGGCGATCCGGGCGATGACCCGCTCGCTGTGCGCGTCGAAGAGCGCGAGGAAGAGCTCCTCCTTGCTGCTGAAGTTCGAGTAGAAGGCGCCGCGGGTGTAGCCGGCGCGCTCGCAGATCTGCTCGATCGAGGTCGCGTGGAAACCGCTTTCCGCGAAGGTCGCGAGCGCCGCGTCCAGCAGCGCCGCGCGGGTGAGGGGGCGGCGCTTGGTCACACCCTTGGGCATCGGGCACTCTCCCTGGATCGGCCGCTGCGGCGAGATCGGATGCATTGGCGTATCGGATACACGAGTGTATCTTCTGGCTGTCCGCACTGTCGCCGACGTCCTGGAGCCCGCTGTGCGCAACTCCGTCAGCAGCACCGTCAGCAGCACCGACAACAACACCCTCACCGCCTCGCCGGCTGCTCCGCTGCCCGCCGCGCTGGCCGGCGTGGTCGGTCCGGTCCCGGCGGGCGTCACCCTGCCGATGCCGCCCAGCTTCGAGACGGTCGAGGCCGAGCGCCAGTACCGCAAGGAGCAACTGGCGGCCGGGTTCCGGCTGTTCGGGCGTTTCGGGTTCTCCGAGGGGGTGGCGGGCCACATCACCGTGCGCGACCCGGAGAACCCGCAGTGGTTCTGGGTGAACCCGTTCGGGATGAGCTTCAACCAGATCAAGGCCTCCGATCTGATCCTGGTCGACCACGAGGGCACGCTGCTGCACGGCAACCGGCCGGTGAACCGGGCGGCCTTCGTGATCCACTCCCAGGTGCACGCCGCCCGCCCGGACGCGATCGCCGCCGCGCACTCGCACTCGCTCTACGGGAAGGCGTTCTCCAGCCTCGGCGTCCGGCTGGACCCGATCACCCAGGATGCCTGCGCCTTCTTCGAGGACCACGGCCTCTACAGCGACTACCGCGGCGTGGTCAACGAGACCGAGGAGGGGCGCCGGATAGCGGCGGCGCTCGGCGACTTCAAGGCGGTGATCCTGCAGAACCACGGCCTGCTGACGGTCGGTCACTCGGTGGCCGAGGCGGTCTGGTGGTTCATCACCATGGAGCGCTCCTGCCAGGCGCAGCTGCTGGCGATGGCCGCCGGCACCCCCAAGCTGATCGACCGGGAGACCGCGCTGATCACCCGGGGACAGCTCGGCTCGCACCTGGCCGGGTGGTTCCAGGCCCGCCCGCTGTGGGACCAGATCACGGCCTCGGACCCCGACCTCTTCGACTGAGGAGCACCTGTGCCCACCGACCCCGCCGCCCCTGCCGACTCCACCGCCCCGCCGCCGCGGATCGCCGTACTCGGCGCCGGTAGCATCGGCTGCCACCTGGGCGGCCGGCTCGCCGCCGTTCCCGGGGTCGCCGAGGTCACCCTGATCGGCCGCCCGAGCGCGATGGCGGCCATCGAGCGCGACGGGCTGACGCTGACCGGGCCGGGCCCCGACGCCGCCCGGCCCGCGATCCGCACCCTGCGGCCGGCCACCGACGCGAGCGCGGCGGCCGGTGCCGACTACGTCCTGGTGACCGTCAAATCCGCCGACACCGCCGGTGCCGCCCGCGAGCTCGCAGCGCACCTCGCCCCGCACACCGTGGTGATCAGCTTCCAGAACGGGCTGCACAACCCCGAACTGCTCAGCGCCGAACTCCCCGATCACTCGGTGCTGGCCGGCATGGTCCCCTACAACGTGGTGCGCACCGGCAGCGCCGCCTTCCACCAGGGCACCGCAGGCCAGTTGATGCTCGCGGACACCCCGCACAGCGCCGCCTTCGCGGCGGCGGCCCGCTTCGCCGGACTCCCGCTGGCGCTGCGTCAGGACATGCCCGCCGTCCAGGCGGCCAAGCTGCTGATGAACCTGAACAACGCCGTGAACGCGCTTTCCGGCCTGCCGCTGCGCGAGCAGTTGGGCCAGCGCGCCTACCGGGCCTGCCTGGCGCGCTGCCAGCGGGAAGCGCTTACCGCCTTCCGGGCCGAGGGCATCACCCCCGCCCGCCTCGGGCCGGTTCCCCCCACCTGGACACCCCGGGTACTCCGGCTGCCCGACACGCTCTTCCAGCGGCTGGCCGGCGCTACCCTGCGGATCGACGCCCAGGCCCGCTCCTCGATGTGGGAGGACCTCCAACGGGGCCGCCCCACCGAAGTCGACACGCTGCAGGGCGAGATCACCGCCCTCGCCACCCGCCACGGGCTCACCGCTCCCGCCAACGCCCGCCTGATCGCCCTGGTCCACGAGGCCGAGGCAGCCGGGGCCGGCGCCGCGAAGGCATGGGGCGGCCCGGAGTTGCTCGCCCAACTGGACTGACCACGCCGGACCCGGGCGTCGCGCAGACAGGCGAGCCTACGACGGACAAGCTCCGCAGACAGCACTGAACCCCCGCGCGGCCCGTAGCGCTGCACAGGGGGTTCCGGTGCGGGAGCCGTCAGACAGTGCCGAAGTCGCCGTCCTTGACCCCTGTCACGAACGCGGCGAACGCGCCAGGAGGGAAGACCAGGGAGCCGCCCTCGGGGTCCTTGGAGTCCCGGACGGGGATCACGCCAGGAATATTGGGGGCTACCTCAATGCAGTTTCCGCCGTTGCTGCTGTAGCTGGACTTGAACCATGCGGGGTCGATCACTGGAGTTCCTTTCGTACCTGCTGGATCACGGCCACTGACGCAGTCTGCGACAGCGCTTCAGCCTGTAGCTGATGGTAGGCCGTCAGCACCGGCACCACGGCGTCACTCCCTCGCTCAAGATGACCCTGTAGGGCGGACTCCGCGTAGGCCACCAGCGATCGGTCAGGCAGGGTGAGGATGTTCACCGGCAGATCGAATGAGCGGCGTTCTTCTATGTCGTACGGGGCCACCTGGAGGACCGTATGCGGCAGTTCGGCGAAGGCGATCAGCTGATCCAGCTGGGCAGCCATCACCGCCGGGCCGCCGACCGGCCGTCGGATGCAGCTTTCATCCAGCACCGCGTGAATCAGCGGGGCCGGGTGCCGCACAAGGCGCGCCTGTCGCTCCGCAATGAACGTCAGACGTTCGTCGGCCTGTTCCTGGGTGATGTTGCCCCGGCGAACAGCTCCCATGGTCACTGCCGCCGCGTACTCCGGCGTCTGCAACAGCCCGGGGACGATGCCGAGTTCGAAGAGCCGAATCTCCACCGCCCGCGCCTCGTGGGCCACGTAGTCCGGGAAGCCTTCGAGGAGCGAGGTTCTTCTGATGTCCCGGAACATGTCCAGAAACAAGGTCCCCGTACCGAACACAACGTCAGCTCTCCGGGCCAAACGAAGTGTTGGGGGCTTCCGCCCGGTTTCTACGGCTGACACATGCGTCCCCGAGTACTCCAGCCGTTCACCCAGCTCGTCCTGCGTCCAGCCGTTCTCCTCGCGTGAGGTGCGCAGTTGCGCGCCGAAGGCCGCGCGCGGGGATGAGTGGGGATCCAACTCCAGACGGTTCAAGATCCAGTCTTCCTTCCGATCTGACACGTTGAAGACGTTCTGAGCGTAGAGGACAGTGAGTCGTCCTGGTAGTGGATTCACTACGGAGAGGAGTCGTTTGATGTCTACGAACAGAGAGCCCTCACGGCCCTTGTACGTACCCCGCAAAGGTGAGCTGGTCCGGGACGAGCAGCACCAGTGCGACGGGGTGTTCATGGGGCGCAACGGCCAGAATCTCGTCAGCCTTCGACCGGAAGCCGGCGGCATCGAGTGGGACACGCCCGCGAGTGCCATCCAACCCCTGCCGGGTGAACCGAAGTTGATCCCGGTCATCCGAGCCGGCACACCTCGGGATGCCACTCAGGTGCGACTGCCGGGCGAGCGCGCCTGATGAGCACCAGCCCCGAGCCTGCCGAGTTGGTTGCCCTGCCGCCGCGCCACATGTGGCGATTCGGGTGGTGCGTCTGCTGCGACCGGCAGACCTGGGTCGCCCCTGGTCCCCACATTTCCCTTGGTAACGCCCAGTTGGTCATATTGCCGTACTGCCAAGAGGGCTACGAGCGAGCATCGCGCTACGTCCACCGTGTGAGGATGCGCGCGACACCGCACCCCGATCAGGGGGCCACGTGAACCCCCGCTCGCCTGCCCCACGAACGTCGGAGCAGCCCTTCGACCGTCTCGAAGCGCTGGCCGAGCTGCGGCGCCTCGGAGAGACTCTCGATGGTCAGGCCAAGTCGGGGGTGCCCGAGGCGGAGCTGGATTCGACGCTCCGATTGATGCGTGGTGTGCACTCGCGCATCACCGACGAGTTGGCGAGGGGGTTTGCAACTCGGTCCTAGCCCGCGGCGAGCAGCCGGCGGGCCAGGGTGCGCAGTTCATCGTCCGGGTGGCTGTCTCCGGAGTGCGGCGAATCGGTGAGCAGGCGGCGCGGGGAGGAGGCGAAGGTCTCCAGGGTGGGGCGGAGTTCGTCGGGGAGGCGGCCGATCGTGGCGAGCGTGTCCAGGGCCTTCAGGCCGACCCGGGTCGGGCCGACCAGTTCGGTGAGGATCGGGAGGGCGCGGTCGGGCGAGCCGGTGATCCACAGGTGGGCCTCGGCGGCGGACATCCGGATCCACTCGTACTCGGCGGTCAGGAACGGTTCGACCAGCGGGAGCAGCGGGGCGGCGGCGCTGCCCAGCGGCTCCAGGCGGGACATGAACCAGTGCACCTCGCCCTGGCCCGTGAGCAGTTGCTCGAAGGTGCCGACGGCCAGGTCGGCGTCGCCGGTCACGCGGTAGTGGGCCACGGCCGCCGCGGACCGCAGCGAGGTGTCGGAGCTCCCGGCGGCCTCCCGCAGCAACTCGACGACCTCCGCCGTGGCCGGCCCGTTCGCGCCGAGCTGTTCGGCGGCGACGATGGCGGCGCGCCGGGTGCGCAGGCAGTCGACGAGTTCGGGCTGCGCCTGCCGGGCGGCGGCACCGAGCGGTGCCAGCGCCAGCACCAGGGCGATCCCCTCGTTGCCGGCGGCGCCGGCGGCGAGCTGACGCCGGATCACGGGTGTCAACTGCTCGGCCGCCGTCGGGAAGTGGCGCGCCGCAGCCGCGAGCAGCCGCGCGCTGGGCCGCCGCACCACCAGCTCCACGGCCCGCGGGTCGCGGGAGCGCACCAGGGCGTGCAGGGCCCGCTCCGCGACCTCCTGGTCCGCACTGGTCGCGTACCCGTGCAGCACGTCCCGCAGGTCGGCGCTCGGCTCGGGCACCAGCTCGACCCAGTGGCCGACCGCGAGCAGCGGACCGGTCAGCGCATCGGCGTCCGGCTGCTGGGGCAGGGCGGTCAGCAGCAGGTCCAGCACCTGCGGTTCCCGGTCCCGCCAGGTATCGGCGATCTGCCGGGCCAGCCAGGAGCCGCGCGCGTCGAGGTCGCCCGCCGCGATCCAGCCGGCGGCCACGGCCAGGCCCGCGTCGGGGTCCTCGCTGAGCAGCTGGGCCAGCCGCTCCTCCTGGGTGCTGTCGCCCCACGGGAGCGCATCGGCCCTCGGCGCGGGTACGGCGCCGTCGGCGGCGAGGACGGCGACCAGCACGGCCGGGTACGGCGGCTCGCAGCGTTCGGCCGTGAGCAGGGCCGCCGCCAGCCGGATCTCGGGCAGCGGGCCGTCCAACCCGGCGACCTCGCGCCCGAACCGGCCCAACGCCACCATCGCGTCGGCCCGCACCGCCGGCACGGGGTCGCCGTCGTACAGCCCCGCGACGCGCGCCTCGGCCTCCTCCCGCGGCCCGGCCGGCAGCACCTCGGCCAGGGCCGCCGCCACCCGCAGGGCCGCCCGGCGCACGGTGCCGTCGGCGTCCGTCAGGCAGGGCAGCAGGTCCGGCAGCACCCGGCCCAGCTCGGCGCAGACCGCGGCGACGGAACTCCCCGCCCAGTGCGGCGAGTCGACGTCCTCGGGTTCGTGGGCGGCGAGCGTGGCGAGCAGCATCAGCAGCTCGGCGCGCCTGCCCGGGACGTGCACGGCGGCGTGCGCGAGGAACGGCACGGCGGGAGCGGAGGCCTGGTACACCGTGCCCTGGTGGTGGATGTTGCCGTACAGCTCGTAGATCGCCTCCTCGACCTCCTCCTGGTCCTCCTCGTACAGCGCCCTGATCAGCACGGGCACGTCCTCGGCGGAACCGTAGGCATGGGTCAGGTCGTGCCACTGGACGCGGTCCAGCTCGGCCGGAGATCTCATCGGTCGGGCGCTCCTCAGCTGATCAGGTGGTCCGACCCTATCGACCTCCGCCGACACCCCGTCAGCAGGCGTCGGCGTTCTTCTGGTGGCCCGCCGTAGTCGATGGCGGCAGGGACGCCGGATTGCCCTGGACCAGGCAGTCCACTTCAAGGGCACGGCGCGTTCGACCGCTCGGGGCCCTGGAAAATCAGGGCGGATGAGCGCGGGAGCGCCGGTGCCGATTGTTCGGCCGGCGCTCCCGCGGTACCCGGTCGTTCTGCTGGGATGAGCTGAACTGGCATGCCCAGCAGAACTACTGATGCTGCGTCAGCCGAATGCGGCGATCGTCGGCACGAACTTGGCCACGTCCACCGTGCCCCAGCCGGTCGCCATGTCGTAGCCCGGGGTGACGGGCCAGCCGGGGACGTTGTTGTAGGTGTTGGAGCCGCCGACGACGTCGTTGATCCCGGTCCACTTGGCGCCGGCCTGCTGCGCCGCACCCAGCGCGTAGAGGCCGTAGTTCAGGTTCCCGAGGCGGTGCCCGGCGACCTGGTCGGCCAGTGCCACCACGCCGGAGAAGACCGGGCTGGCCACGCTGGTGCCGCCCCACAGCTCCCAGCCGTCGTCCTGCGGCCCGAAGCTGTTGTAGGTCCAGACGCCGGTGTTCGGGTCGCCGACCATGCTGATGTCCGGCACGCCACGGGAGTTGCCCACGGTGCTCTGCACGCCGAGCTGGAACAGCGGGCGGCTGAAGACCTTGGACTTGCCGCCCCCGGAGGCGCCGCCGCCGGTCGACGGGTCGTCCCAGACGGAGTCCGGGCTCAGCCGGTTGCCGTTGTCGTCCAGCTTCACCGTGGTGCCGCCGACGCCGGTCACCAGCGGGTCGGAGGGCGGCCAGGAGGTCACCGGGTACGGGTAGAGGGTGCTGCCGTCCGACTCGGCGTCGGTGACGCCGTTGTCGCCCGAGGAGGCGAGCACGGTGACGCCGTGCGCGGCCGCGTCCTTGTAGGCGTAGCGCAGGTTGAGCAGGCTGGAGTAGTCGCCCTGGTCGAAGCCCGGGAAGGTGTTCTCGGTGGCGCCGAAGCTCTGCGTGATGACGTCACCGACGCCCTGCTTGATCAGCGAGTCCTCGGCGGCCATCATCTCGGGGAACCCGGTGGTCCCCTCCTGCTCCGAGACGCCGGTCTCGACCAGCACGATCTTCGCGCCGGGGGCCATGGCGTGCGCCATGTCGACGTCGATCGTGGTCTCCTCGGCCCAGCCGGTCATGTCCGAGTTGCCCGGGTCGAAGGGCGGCACGGTGCCCCACTTCACGACCTGGACGTTGGTGCTGGGGATGCCGTACTGGGCGCTGTAGACGTCCAGGTCGTGCTGGATGGTCGGCGATCCGAAGGAGTCGACGATCACGATGGTGCGGCCGGCCCCGTTGATCCCCCGGTCGAGGAGCGGGTGCTCGTCGTAGCCCTGCTCGAGCTGGGTGGCTCCGTAGCAGGAGGCCTGGAACTGGGCCTGGCACTGGCTGGGCGTGAGGGGAGTGGGGAACTGGCCGGACACCATCCGATGTCCGATCGCGGCCGGTATCGGCGCCGGTGCGGCCGATGCGCTCAGTGCGGCGGTGGCCGGCACGGCGCCGGTGAGGGCGGTCGTGGCGAACATGGCGAGGGTGCCGACAGCCGCTGCGGTGGCACGGCTGAGGGTGGTACGTCGCATGGGTGTCCCTGAGGGGTGGTAGGTCCCGTCGACGACGGCGTGGGCGACATCGCACTCCTGTCCGGGTGGGTCTGTCCGCAGCTTGTGTGATCCATGGGGAAGTCTTTGACATGTCTGTACCTGCGTCAGCTCCGTCAGGCCTACGGGTACGGGTGAGCAGGTCGTTGCCGAGCTGGGGATTTCCGAGCTGGGGCCTGCCGAGCTGGGGTCTGCCGGCACTCTCGCGAGGCTGCTGCCCGTCGATGGCAGATCGTGGCCGGTTGATAACTCCCAGTGGCTGAAAGCTGATCCACTTCGCCGAGAGAGGGTCCAGCGGTCAAGAATTGGTAATGATTATCACCTCATAGGCGCCTGGCCTGGATGTGAAAACCATTTCTAACTAGGCTCTACCGTGTCCAGTACAACCGGATCCCGCAGCTCGGGACCCGAAGGCCCCCGGGAGAGTCCGTCCATGCCCCACGCCAGGTCCGGCGTCGGTCCCCGTCGCATCACCGCCGCTGCCCTCGGTGTCGTCGCTGTCGCCGTACTCGCCGGCACCAGCGCGTGCTCGACGGCCCCGAAGACCAGCACCTCGGCGGGCGAGGGTTCGAAGACGATCCAGGTGGTGGCCGCGGAGAACTTCTGGGGCAGCATCGCCACCCAGCTCGGCGGCAGCCACGTCAAGGTGCAGAGCATCATCACCAACCCGAACACCGACCCGCACTCCTACGAGCCCACCACGGGCGACGGCCGGGCGGTGGCGTCGGCGGACTACGTGATCACCAACGGCATCGGCTACGACGCCTGGTCGGACAAGCTGCTCGCCGCCAACCCGTCCTCCGGCCGCACCGCCCTCAAGGTCGGCGACCTGCTGGGCAAGAAGGCGGGCGACAACCCGCACCAGTGGTACTCGGCGGACAGCGTCCACCAGGTGATCGACCGGATCACCGCCGACTACAAGAAGATCGACCCGGCCGACGCGGCCTACTTCGACGCCCAGAAGCAGACCTTCCTGACCCAGACGCTCGCCCCGTACGACCAGCTGGAAAACGCTGTCAAGGCGACGTACGCGGGCACCCCGATCGGCGCCTCGGAGTCCATCGTGACGCCGCTGGCCGAGTCGCTCGGCCTGAAGCTGATCACCCCCGAGAGCTTCCTGGACGCGATGAGCGAGGGCAACGACCCGACCGCCGCCGACAAGGCGACCATCGACAAGCAGATCTCCGGCAAGCAGATCAAGATCTACGTCTTCAACACCCAGAACTCCGACCCCGACGTGATGGCCCAGGTGAACGCGGCCAAGGCGCAGGGCATCCCGGTCGCCCAGGTCACCGAGACCCTGGCGCCCGCCGGAACCGCTTTCCAGGACTGGCAGGTACAGGAACTGCAAGGCATCGAGGACGCGTTGAAGCAGGCGGTCGGCAAATGAGCATCCAGCACGACGAGATGGCCACCCAGGAGACGAGCAAGCGCGCGAGCGGCGGGCGGGTGCCCGCTCAGCAGCAGCGGTCGGCGGTGGCCGCCGAGCCCGTCCTGTCGCTGCGCGGCGCGGCCGTCCGGGTCGGCGGGCGGACCCTCTGGTCGGGGGTCGATCTGACCGTCGGCGCAGGGGAGTTCACCGCTGTCCTGGGCCCCAACGGGGTCGGCAAGTCCACCCTGGTGAAGGTGCTGCTCGGGGTGCTGCCGCCCGCCGCCGGCGAGGTGACGGTGCTCGGCGGCGCGCCAGGTGCGCACAGCGCGGGCGTCGGCTACCTGCCGCAGCGCCGCAACTTCGATGCCAGCGTGCGGATCCGCGGGATCGACGTGGTGCGCCTGGGCCTGGACGGGGACAAGTGGGGGATCCCGATTCCGGGCCTGGGCCGCGCCGAACGCCGTGCGGCGCGTGAACGCGTCGCCGAGGTCATCGAGTTGGTGGGTGCCTCCGAGTACGCGCACCGGCCGATCGGGCAGTGTTCCGGCGGTGAGCAGCAGCGGCTGCTGATCGCCCAGGCGCTGGTCCGCCGTCCGTCCGTGCTGCTGCTCGACGAGCCGTTGGACAGCCTGGACCTGCCCAACCAGAGCGCGATCGCGGCGCTGCTCGGCCGGATCTGCCACCAGGAGGGGGTGTCGGTGGTGATGGTCGCGCACGACGTGAACCCGATCCTGCACCACCTCGACCGGGTGGTCTACCTCGCCGAGGGCGGCGCGATGGCCGGCACGCCGACCGAGGTGATCACCTCCGAGACGCTGACCCGCCTCTACCGCACGCCGGTCGAGGTGCTGCGCACCAGCGACGGCCGCCTGGTGGTGGTCGGCCAGCCGGAAGCCCCGGCCCGGCACGTCGACCGGCACGCGGCCACCGTCGCCGCGAGCGCTGGCGGCGTCACCGCTGGTGCCGCAGCCGGAGGTGATGATCGTGCAGCTGGCTGACGTGGCGTCACCAGTGTTCTCCTGGAACCTGGTTGCCGATTTCCAGGACATGTGGTCCTACGCCTTCATGGTGAACGCTTTCCGAGCCGGCCTGGTCGTCTCGGTGGTCTGCGCGGTGGTGGGCTGGTTCATGGTGCTGCGCCGCCAGACCTTTGCCGGGCACACCCTGTCGGTGGCCGCCTTCCCGGGCGCCTCGCTGGCGGTCCTGGCGGGCTTCAGTACCTCGCTCGGCTACTTCGGCTTCTGCATCGCGGCGGCCCTGGTGATCGCGGCGCTCGGCCGCAAGGGCCAGGGGAGCGGCGCGGAGGAGTCCGCGGTCACCGGGACCGTCCAAGCCTTCGCGCTGGCCTGCGGGTTCCTCTTCATCAGCCTCTACAAGGGCCTGCTGGAAGGGCCGACCGCGCTGCTCTTCGGCAGCTTCCTGGGCATCACCACCAGCCAGGTGACGGTGCTGGCGGTGGTCGGCGCCGTGGTGCTGGCCGTGCTCGCCGTGATCGGCCGACCGCTGCTCTTCGCCTCGGTCGACCCGCAGGTGGCGGCCGGGCGCGGTGTGCCGGTGCGGCTGCTCGGCACCCTCTTCCTGGTGCTGCTGGGCGCGGCGACCGCCGAGGCCAGCCAGATCACCGGCACCCTGCTGGTCTTCGCGCTGATGGTGATCCCGGCGGCCACCGCCGGACAGTTGACCGCCCGGCCCGGGCTGAGCCTGCTGCTCTCGGTGCTGCTCGGCCTCGGCGTCTGCTGGGCGGGCCTGATCGCCGCGTACTACCAGCCCTACCCGCTGGGCTTCTTCGTGACCACCTTCGCCTTCGCCGGCTACGTGCTGGCGCTGCTGCTGCGGCTGGGCCGCGAAGCCTGGGGCCGCGCCCACGAGGGCGGCCAGGGGCGCGGCCATGGAGGCCATGGCGGCCATGGTCACGGCCCGGCGGCGCTCGGCGCAGGGGGTGCGGCATGACCTCGGTGCTCTCCCAGGCGTTCTTCCAGCACGCGCTGCTGGCCGGCACGTTCATCGCGCTGGCCTGCGGCCTGGTCGGCTACTTCCTGGTGCTGCGGGCCCAGTTGTTCACCGGTGACGCGCTCAGCCACGTCGCGTTCACCGGCGCGATGGCGGCCCTGGCCGGCGGCTACGACCTGCGCCTGGGCCTGTTCGCCGCGACCATCGGCGTCGGCCTGCTGCTCGGCGGCCTCGGCCGGCGTGGCCGGCCCGACGACGTGGTGATCGGCAACGTCTTCGCCTGGATCCTCGGGCTCGGCGCGTTCTTCCTGACCGTCTACACCACCTCGCGCAGCGGCTCGGGCAACGGCGGCGCGGGCACCAGCGTGCTCTTCGGCTCGATCTTCGGGCTGAGCAGCTCGCAGACCACGCTGGCCGTCGTCATCGCGGGCGCGATCTGCCTGCTCACCCTGCTGATCGGCCGGCCGCTGCTCTTCGCCACGGTGGACGAGGCGGTCGCGGCGGCGCGCGGAGTGCCGGTGCGCCTGCTCGGCTTCGGCTTCCTGGTGCTGGTCGGCGCCTGCGCGGCGGAGGCGACCCAGGCGGTCGGCTCGCTGCTGCTGCTCGGCCTGCTGGCGGCCCCCGCAGGCGCGGCGATCCGGCTGACGGACCGTCCGTTCCACGCGCTGGCGCTCTCCGCCGGCCTCGCGGTCGGCGAGATGTGGGGCGGCCTGCTGCTCAGTGCCGAGCTGCCGAAGCTGCCGCCGAGCTTCACGATCATGGCCACGGCGAGCGCGGTGTACGCGGCGACGTTCCTGGTCAAGCCCGGGCGGGGGCGGCGTCCGGCCACGCGGCGGGTGGGCGCGGCGGCCTGACGCGCGCGGTAGCTGGGAACGGAGGGCGGCGTGCTGGTGGCCGCCCTCCGTCGCTGTCTGCGGCAGGTGTCCTGCGGCCCGGCGCGGCGGGCCACCGCGTCCGATCGGGGGACGAAGTGTCAAGGTGACGTCAAGGACGGGGCCGCGCGCGTAATCCGCGCGTCAAGGCCGGGTGCGATGCGGAGGTGACGGGGCTCCACTGGAGCTGCGCCCGGGATCACCCAGGATCCCGGGGCGAACGGCCCCGGAAGGAAGCGAACCCATGACTGCAACGCAGGCCCCCAGCTCCGTCCCGCTACCGGTCGAGCCCTCCGAGCTGCCGCTGCCCCGCTCGATGGCGGACGCGGTGCTGCGCGGGCTGCTGTCGGGGACGGCCTTCGCCGTGGACCGGACGCCGGCGGCGAGCGCGACGGGCGAGCCGAGCCGGCCGAGCGGGCGGTACGGGCTGAGCGGGTCGAGCGGGTCGAGCGAGCTGAGCGAGTCGGGTGAGCCGGCTGAGGCCGAGCCGCTCGCCCGGGTGGCGGACCGGGAGCGCACGGCCCCCGCGCACTGCCGCTTCGGGATGCAGTACCTCGACTGAGCAGTGCATCACCTTCGGAGGAACGCCGTGACCACCGCACACCGCCTGCCCGCGTCGCCCGCGCTGCCCGTACCGTCCACGCCGTTCGTGTCGTCCGGCCGGCCTGAGCCGTCCGGTGCTCCCGAGGACCTCGCCGTCCGCCACGTCCCGGTCCGTATCGTCGGTGGCACCCAGCTGCTGCGGCTCTTCCGGCAGCGCGACGGCAGCCGGTGCGCCGTCGCCTTCAGCTCCCTCGCGGCCCTGCGCGCCCTGCTGGGCCCCGAGCAGGCGTCGGCCGAGCTGACCGAGCCGGCGCTGCGCGAGCTGACCGAGCCGCTGGGCGTGTACGACCTCGTCCTGGACCCCAGGCTGGTCGCCCCGCCCGCCCCGCCCGCCCCGCCGGCGCCGTCCGTCCCGTTCGTCCGGCCGAGCGGTCATCGAGCGGCCTGAGGTCGGATCAGCCCTCGCCCGCACCGAAGCGCGCCCGGAAGGCCGCTCGGGTCGCCGACTCCGGCGAGAGGAAGGGCCCGCCGACCGGCTCCCGCAGGGCGCCGTCCGGGTCGTAGGAGACGTGCCCGTCCGGGCCGCCGCCAGCGACTCCCCGATCACCACCGGCGGGCCGTCGGCGGTGAGGTAGCGGCCTCGCGCGGCGATCTCCTCGTTCTCGCAAGCCACCGCCTGCAGTTGACTCTTCATGAGGTCGAATCCTGGCGCGATTTATCATCATATTGACGCATATGGTTGGGAAAGTCTGAGACTTGACTCTCAGATATTCTGAGAGCAAGCTCTCAGACCATGGACCCCAGCAATCACTACGGTGATCTAGAGATCACCGATCCGCAGGCGATGCGGGCGCTGGCGCATCCCGTGCGGCTCGCCATCCTCGAACGCCTGCAGCGGCACGGCCCCGCTACCGCGACCCAACTCTCGCCCGACGTCGGGGCCACCCCGTCCGTGACCAGCTGGCACCTACGTCATCTGGCCGGCTTCGGACTGGTCCGGGACGCCGAGCCGGGCCCGGACCGCAGGCAGCGGCGCTGGGAGGCGGTGGCGAGTGGTTTCCGCTACGGACCGGTGCCCGGCGACGAGGGCGGGACGGCGGCGGCGCGGCTGCTCGCCCAGCACATGTTCCTGCGGTACGCCGACCTGCCGCAGCGCTGGATCACCGAGGTCGAGCCCGAGTTGGCGCCCGAGTGGCGCGAACTCGGCGGCCTGTCCAACACCCGGGTGATGCTCTCCATCGAGGAACTCGCTGCGGTCGAGGACGCGATCGAGCGGGTGCTGGCGCCGTACGTGACCCGGGACCCGGCCGAGCGGCCCGCTGACGCGCGCGGGGTGCGGTTGATGCGGTACGTCCTGCCGGAAGGCGCCGATGAGCAGAACGGGAGCCGCACCTCATGACCGACGCCGATACCGACGCCGGTGCGGGCGCCCTGGCCTCCGCCGCTCAGGTTGTACCCGCGTCACTCTGGCGCGACCGGCGGTTCTTACGCTTCTGGACCGGCCAGTCTGTCTCCCAATTCGGCGACCGAATATCGGAGTTGGCGCTGCCACTGATCGCCGTCACTGCCCTGCACGCCTCCGCCGCCCAGGTGTCGCTGCTGACCGCGCTGATCTGGGTCCCGAACCTGTTGGCGATCCTCTTCGGTGCCTGGGTCGACCACCAGCGTCGCAAGCGTCGCCTGATGGTCATCGCCGACCTGGTCCGAGCCGGCACGCTGGCCACACTCCCGATCGCCTACTGGTGCGGCTCAGTGACGATCAGTCAGCTCTTCCTGGTCGCCGTGGTGACCGGTACGGCGGCGGTGCTGTTCAACAGCGCCTACTCGCCCTTCTTCGCGCACCTGATACCCAGGTCCTCCTATCTGGAGGCCAACAGCAAGCTCAGCACCAGCCGTTCAGCCTCCTATGTCGCGGGTCCGGCGATCGGCGGCACTCTGGTCCAGGCGCTGACCGCTCCCGTCGCCGTGCTGGTCGACGCGGTCTCCTTCCTGGCCTCGGCGCTGCTGGTCGGTCGCATCCCGCTCGACGAACCACAGCTCCCGGCGGCGCAGGCAGGCGAGTTGTCGATGCTCGCCCGCGCCCGGCAGGGACTGGCCTTCGTGGTGCGGCACCCGGTGCTGCGGGCCAGCCTGGGCTGCTGCACCACCGTCAACTTCTTCACCTTCGTGGCCAACGCGCTGATCGTGCTGTTCGCCAGCCGCAGCCTTGGCCTGTCCGCCGGCGGCATCGGCCTGGCCTTCGGTGTCGGCGCGACCGGCAGCCTGCTCGGTGCGGTGCTCGCCCCGCGGGTCGCCCGCCGGCTGGGCATCGGGCGCACGGTCGCGATAGGCGCTGTGCTCTTCCCAGCCCCGCTGGCCATCATGGCGACGGCCGCCGGTCCGCTCTGGGCCCGGGCCGGCGCGCTCGCCGCCACCGAGTTCCTCAGCGGCCTCGGGGTGATGCTCTTCGACGTCAACCTCAACTCGCTACAGGCCAGCGTGATCCCGGACGGCATGCGAAGCCGGGTCTCGGGCGCCTTCAGCACCGTCAACTACGGTGTCCGCCCGCTCGGCGCCCTGGCCGGAGGCCTGCTCGGCACGGTGATCGGGCTGCGCGAGACGCTGCTGCTGGCGGCGGTCGGCGGCTCGCTCTCGCTGCTCTGGCTGCTCGCGTCACCGATTCCGCGGATCCGGTCGCTGGAGTCCGCCGCTGCGACGGACGCCGCCGGCGGCCAAGTCGCCGTCTAGGGCCTCTCTTACGGATCTTGTGCGTCCAGGCGGGATGCCCGGCGTCGCGCGCCCGGCAAGATCGGTAAGCGAGGCCCTAGCCCGTTCCCGCTCGGCTCGTTTCTCGCCTGGCCGGGATCACCCCGGGTGGGCCGCCGATGAGTGAGGCGGACTTCTGATGCTTCGGCCTTTTCGCAGCCGACATCCTCGGCGTGAAGCCGGGATCGTGGTTACGTTGACGGGAGCTGCTGTCAACCCGTCAGAGGTGGGCGATGAAACCGAGGGTCCTGGTCAACGAGGTGAAGGGTGAGGGACCGCCGGTCGTCCTGGTGCCTGGCGGTCTCACCGGGTGGGTGTCGTGGACGCCGCTCGCGGATGCCCTGTCGACGGGGCGGAGGGTCGTCAGGGTGCAGCCGATCCACAACGAGCTCGGCTCGGCCGGCGAGCGCGGGGAGGCCGGGTACACCGCGGCGATCGAGCGGGAATCGCTGCTCATGACTGTGGACGCCCTTGGGGTCGAGACGGCCGACTTCACGGGGTGGTCCGGCGGCGGACGAGCCCTCATCGAGTTCGCCTTGGCCCATCCGGAGCGGGTGAGGACGCTGACGCTCGTGGAGCCTGCGGCGTACTGGATCCTCGACGGTCTCGGCGAGTGCGACCCCGAGGTCGCCCGATTGAACCAGTTCCTGCATGCGCTGGCCGGGCAGGACGTGAGCGAGGATGACCTGGCCGAGTTCCTCGAACTCGCCGGACTCGCGCCGTCGAAGGACCAGGCCCGTGAGCACCCTGCCTGGCCGCGCTGGGTCCCGCACCGGATGGCCCTGTCCTGGAGCTCGGAGCAGGCCGACCGGCCCGACCGCGACGTCGCCGAACTTGCCGACATCCGGTGCCCTGTCCTCCTGGTCCACGGCTCCGCGACCGCCGACTGGCTCAAGCGAGTTGTCGCCGTCCTCGACGAACGGCTGCCCGATACCCGGGTTCTCGAACTGCCCGGCGACCACGCCTGCCACCTCGAGAACCCGGACGCATTCCTCGTCGCGTTGGAGCGACACCTGGCTCGGTGAGCCGAGGTAGAACGCCGCACTGCGGCCGGTGCTGCCCACCGGGCCGCGTGCTCCTGGACGAACCGGGTGAAGGTGCGGGGCGGACGGCCCGTCAGATTGAGCACCGCAGTGCTGTCCTCGTCCTCCCGGCCGGCCCGGACGGCGGCGTCGGCGGGGGCGAGGATCGCGGCGAACTCTGCGGGTATGCGGGAGCCGGTCCACCCAGAAGTCAAAGAAACCCTTGACATCTCCATATCCCAAAGTAGTCTTTGGGATATGCGAATCAGCGACCCCACGGCGATCCGGGCCTTGGCCCACCCGCTCCGCCTCGACCTGATGGAGCTGCTGGCCGCGACCGGGCCGGCGACGGCGGCGCAGTGCGGACGTGTCCTCGGTGTGCCGCAGGCGAACTGCTCGTTCCATCTCCGTCAGCTCGCCAAGTACGGCTACGTGGAGGACGCCGGTCCGGGACGCGACCGTCGCGAGCGGCAGTGGCGGGTGGCCGAGTCGCAGCCGACCGTGCGGATCGCCTCAGGCGGTGACGCGGTCGTCACGCGGCAGCTCGAACGGCTGGTGGTGGAACGGGAGATGCAGGCGATCCTCGACCACCTGGCTCACAAGGACCGCCCCGCACAAGGCGATCAGCCCCCACAGGGCGATGAGCACGGCACCCCGAAGGCAGCCATCACCGCCGCGATCGCCGTGCTGTCCGCCGACGAGGCCGCAGAGCTCCAAGAGCAGTGGCTGGCGCTGCTCCAGCCCTACCTCGCCAGGAGCGCGGCGGCCGGCCGGCAGCTCCGACCCGGACGGCAGCGCGTCCGGTACTTCATGGCGGCGACGCCGCTACCAGACTTCGAAGCGGGGGAGAACGAGAATGACTCCGATGACTGACAGCCTGATCGACTTCGTGAGCGCGGCGCCCACCGCCGGCTCGCTGGAGGTCAGTTGGATCCACGGTGTGCCCGGCAAGCGCTCGGACGGCGAGCCGAAGATCCAGGTGCACCACTACGACGAGCACACCGTCATCCTGCGCCAGAGCAAGTCGGTCAACTACGAGGCGCCGTTCATCTTCCTGCTCTTCGGCAATGACCGGGCCCTGCTGCTGGACACCGGCGCGACGGCCGACCCCGACCACTTCCCCTTGCGCACGACGGTCGACCGGCTGATCGGCGAGTGGCTCGACCAGCACCCTGGCGAGCAGGGCGAACGTCGCGCGCGGTACGAGCTGGTGATCGCGCACACGCACGGGCACGGCGACCACGTGGCCGCGGACGCCCAGTTCGCCGACCGTCCCGCGACCACTGTGGTCGCGCGGGATGCCGACGCCGTCCGTTCCTTCTTCGGGTTGGGCGCTGGATTCGGGTCCGGCTCGGTCTCCGGCTCCGGCGGCTCCCAGCCCCTCGAAAACGTCACCTTCGACCTCGGCGGCCGAGTCCTGGAGGTCCTCGCCTCTCCGGGGCACCACCAAGCGGCGATCACCGTCTACGACCCGTGGACCGGGATCCTGCTCACCGGTGACACCGTGCTGCCGGGCCGCCTCTACGTGGCCGACTCCGCCGCGTTCCTGGCGACCATGGAGCGGCTGGTCGACTTCGCTGGCACCCGACCGATCACCCATGTGTTGGGCTGCCACGTCGAGATGACCACCCGCCCGGGCGTCGACTACCCGATCGGCGCCGCGTACCAGCCCGATGAGCGGGCACTCCAGATGAGCGTGGCGCAGCTGGTGGCGATCCGCGACGCGGCCGTCGCCGTCGCCGGTCGGCGGGGTGTGCACCGCTTCGACGACTTCCTGATCTACAACGAGCCGCGCAAGGTCGACATGGTCAAGCTGATCGCCCGTGGTCTGACGCACAAGCTGGTGACCCGACTCAAGACGGCGTAGCGAGAAGTCGCGGCCCCGCCGTCAGTCCTGCTGCGGCACCTGCGGCACCCGCCGGACGTGCGGGATGTGTGGCAGCTGCGGCATCGGGTCCAGCAGGGCGGCCACGTCGGGGTCGAGCAGCTGGTAGCGGACCACCCGGCCGTCCTTCGCCGCCGTCACGGTGCCCGAGGCGCGCAGCAGGCGCAGCGTCTGGGAGACGGCGGTCTCGCTGATGCCGGTGGCGAGGGCGAGGTCCGTGACGGCGATCGGGCCGGCGCGGTGGATGGCCAGCAGCAGGGCCAGGCGGCTCGGTTCGGCGAGCAGCGAGAAGCGGGCGGCCCAGGCGCGGACGCTCTCCGGGGCGCCGATGCCGGCGATGGCGTCGCAGACGGTGTGCTCGTCGATCGCGCGCCGGTGTGCGCGGTCCTCCGGTACCAGGTGCATGGGAGTCATCTTCGCCACCGTGCGCCGGTGATGTCCACCACAGCTGAACACCTGCGGAAGTATGCAGGCTTGTGGCCGAGCGGGCCGGGCCCTAGGTTGTTCACCGCCGTGGTGTTCGGGAAGACCGGTGCACTGTGCCTTGTCACAGGAGTCCGGAGCGGCCCTCGCCACTGTTATCGGGAAGTTCTCGCACCACTCTCGCCCGCGACGGCGGGAGGTCACTGGATGCCTTGGCGTCTGGGAAGGCCGGGTGCGGGGACGTTCGACTCTCCGCGCCCTTCGGGAGGTCGGTACCCCAAAGCCAGGAGACCGGCCACGGCACCGCACGACGAACTGTCCACGAGGTGCTGGAGAGGCTGCCCTGAGATGACCATGCCCGAAACCGCTTCCGCGAGCGCGTCCGCCCTGTCCGCGGGCGCCGCAACCCCCTCCCTCAGCTGGCAGAGACGGGACTGGATCCGTACCGGCGGCCTGCTGGCGGTGATCCTGGCCATGCACGTGGTCGCCTTCTTCGTCCTGATCACGATGGTCGCCCCGCACCGCTACACCGTCGGCAACCAGGTCTTCGGTCTGGGCCTGGGCGTCACCGCCTACACCTTGGGCATGCGCCACGCCTTCGACGCCGACCACATAGCGGCGATCGACAACACCACGCGCAAGTTGATGGCCGACGGCAAGCGGCCGATCTCGGTCGGCTTCTGGTTCGCGCTCGGCCACTCCACCATCGTGGTGGTGCTGGCGGGCCTGGTCGCGGCCGGTGCCCAGGTGGTCGGCACCCTGACCGACGACAACTCGGGTGCCCACAAGATGCTCGGCCTGGTCTCCACCAGCGTCTCGGGCGGGTTCCTCTACCTGATCGCGGCGCTCAACCTGGTCTCGCTGGCCGGGATCCACCGGGTGTTCAAGGCGATGCGGGCGGGCCAGTTCGACGAGCACGAGCTGGAGAAGCACCTGGACAACCGCGGCTTCATGAACCGCATCCTGGGCCGGCTGACCAAGTCGATCACCCGCCCCGGCCAGATGTACCCGATCGGGCTGCTGTTCGGCATCGGGTTCGACACCGCGACCGAGGTCACGCTGATGGTGATGGCCGGCTCCGGCGCCGCCGCCGGCCTGCCCTGGTACGCGATCCTCTGCCTGCCGTTGCTCTTCGCCTCCGGCATGAGCCTGTTCGACACCCTCGACGGCACCTTCATGAACTTCGCCTACCACTGGGCGTTCTCCAACCCGACCCGCAAGGTCTACTACAACCTCACCATCACGGGGCTGTCGATCGCCGTCGCCTTCCTGATCGGCACCATCGAGCTGGTCGGCGTGCTGCACGACCAACTCGGCCTGACCGACCCGGTCACCGGCTGGGTCTCCGGCGTCGACCTGAACAACGTCGGCTTCGTCATCGTCGGACTCTTCGTGGTGGTCTGGGCCGGCGCGCTGACGTACTGGCGGCTGGCGAAGGTCGAGCAGCGCTGGCCGGGTGCCGAACGGAGCTGAACCGGCAGTAGCTGGACCGACTCTGACGACCCGTCAGGTGCGAGGGTGGCACGGCGCGCGGCGGGTCTGTCAGTCCGGGATCGGGAGCCGCAGGCGCAGGCGGCAGATGACCGCGTCGGTGTGCTGGCGGATCGCGCGGTCGAGGAGGACGCCGCGCTGGTTCTGCAGCAGCCGCTGCCAGGGGTGCGGCAGGTGCAGCTCGGGGATCAGCACCACCAGCCGATCGTGCTCGTCGGCCGCCGCCAGCTCGCGCAGGTGGTCCACGATCGGCCGGGCCAACGAGCGCGAGCGGCTGGCCAGCACGGTCAGTGGCACCCGCGGGTGCCACTGGTTCCAGGCCTCCAGGAGCTGCTCCGCGCTCGGCCCGTCCTCGTCCTCGGGGTGCACCACGGTCACCGCGCGCACCTCGTCGCCCAGCGACAGCGCGATGCCGAGCGCCTCCTGGGTCAGCCGGTTGACCGCGCCGACCGGCACGATCACCAGCGAGCGCAGCTGCTGCGGCGGTTCGGGCACCTCACCGACGTGCAGGGCCAGGCCGATCCGCGCGTAGCTGCGGTGGATCGACTCGAAGAGCGTGACCAGCACGGCCACCGCCAGGAAGACCAGCCAGCCGCCCTTGTCGAACTTGGCGATCAGCTCGATCACGGTCGCCGCCGCCGTGAGCACCGCGCCGATCCCGTTGAGCAGTGCCCGGCCGTGCCAGCCGGGACCGCGCTCCAGGCGCCAGTGCCGCACCATGCCGATCTGGGAGATGGTGAAGCCGATGAAGACGCCGATCGCGAAGACCGGGACCAGCGCCTGGGTGTTGCCCTGTGCGCCGATCAGCAGCACCAGCGCCGCGCCCGCCAGCACCAGCACCCCGTGCCGGTAGACCTGCCGGTCGGCGCGCAGTGCGAAGACGTGCGGCACGTGGTGGTCGCGGGCCAGCAGCGAGGTGAGCACCGGCATCCCGCCGAACGAGGTGTTCGCCGCCAGGGCCAGCAGGGCGGTGGTGCTGAACTGGACGACGTAGAAAGCCACGTTGTGGCCGAGCGCGGCTTCGGTGAGCTGGGCGAGCAAGGTCTTGGTGGGGTTCGGCGCGACCTGGAAGTGACGGATCAGCAGCGAGAGGCCGATCAGCATGCTGCCGAGCAGCCCGCCGAGTGCGATCTCGGTGCGCTGCGCGCGCTGCACCCGGGGCTTGCGGAAGGTCGGCACGGCGTTGGCGATCGCCTCCACCCCGGTCAGCGCCGCGCAGCCGGAGGCGAAGGCCTTGAGCAGCAGCAGGACGCCGACGCTCTCGGTGGCCGCCGCCGCGTGGGTGGGCTCGGTCACCGGGTTGGTACGCAGCAGGCCGACCAGGATCACCGTGAAGATCGCCACCACGAAGACCACCGTCGGCAGGATCAGGATCTTGGCCGACTCGGCGACGCCGTACAGGTTGACCGCGGTGATCACGGCGAGCACCACCACGCAGAGCACCACCCGGTCGGCGTAGAGGGAGGGGAACGCGGACGTCAGCGCGGCCACGCCGGCCGAGACCGAGACCGCGACGTTCAGTACGTAGTCGATGATCAGCGAGGCGGCGGCGACCAGGCTGACCCGCCGGCCCAGGTGTGCCTTGGCCACCGCGTAGGCGCCGCCGCCGTTCGGGAAGGCGGCGATCACCTGGCGGTAGGAGAAGGTCAGCGCGGCCAGCAGCACGACGATCGCCAGGGTCACCGGCAGGGTGTAGTTCAGCCCCTGGCTGCCGGCCACGGCCAGCACGAGCACGATCGCCTCGGGCCCGTACGCGACGGAGGCCAGCGCGTCGAGGGAGAGCGCGGCCAGGCCCTGCGGAACCGTCAGCCGATCGCGTTCGCTGCTCGCCTCGGGCATCTCCACCACCTCGTGTCGTCACTGCGTCCAGGGTGACGCTAGTGGCGGGGTGCTGAGCGAGGCCGATCTGACGCGCGGTCAGTGGGCCGGTCGGGGGCTCGCGTGACGGTGCGCCCGCCGATCGGCACTCACGGCCGTGCTCAGTACCACTGCGCTCGGCGCCTCGGCTCGCAGCACGCCGGCGATCAGCACCCCTGGATCTGCCTCGCGGAGACCCTGGCACTGAGCCGTCCGCCACCCGATGATGGGGGAATGACCACTCATCAGGTTCCCTCGGCGGCCTCGACGCTGCCGTCAGCGGTGGACGAGCGGGCCCTGCTCGCGCTCGCCGCCGGCCACCACACCCGCACCATCCGGCCGTTCGCCACTCGGGAGGCCGGCGGCCACCTGCTGAAGGTGTACGCGATCGAGGCACCGGGGCGCGCCCTGACCGAGCTCGACCTGGCGCCGTTGGTGGACCTCGCCGCCGGGCACCTGGCGGGCGGCGCGGCCCGGGGCTCGCTGGGGCTCGCCGTGCTGATCGCGCACGCGGGCGCGGACGGCGACTACATCCTGGTGCACAGCTGGATCGAGGGGCACATGTCCGATCTGGCGATCTTCATCGGTCCGGCCGGGAAGCCCGAGCAACTCCGGCCCGGGCGAGCTGGGTTGGCGCCGTGCGTCTGGGAGGCCGCGGTACTGGCGCACGAGCGGGAGGCGTTCGTCCGGCAGGTGCTGGACGGCACCGGGACAGCGGCGGAGCGGCTGACGGTGTGGGGTGCGGACCTGCTGGCGGGGGAGTCGCGCTGACTTCCGCTCGCCGGCGCTGACTTGCGTCCCCGTGGCGCCGACAGCACGCCCGCGATGCCGACTTGCGACCGCGCGGCGGCGGTGGACGGGTGCCGCGTCGGTCGCCTAGCGTTCGATCATGACAGAGCGACGTGCGATCCTCAGCGGTTCCACCTTCGAGGAGCAGATCGGCTATGCCCGGGCCGTCGTCGACGGCGACTGGGTGCATGTGTCGGGTACCACCGGCTTCGACTACACGACGATGACCATCTCGGACGACGTGGTGGAGCAGGCCGAGCAGTGCCTGCGCAACATCGGGGCCGCACTGGAGGAGGCCGGCTGCGGCTTCGCCGATGTGGTGCGGGTGCGCTACCTGCTGCCTGAGCGCGCGGACTTCGAGCCGTGCTGGCCGGTGCTGCGGCGCTGCTTCGGCGAGGTCAGGCCGGCCGCGACGATGCTGGTGTGCGGCCTCGCGGATGTCCGGATGAAGATCGAGATCGAGGTCTACGCCCGCCGGGCGACGGCGTAGCCGCCCGGGCCGGCCGCAGCCCCACCCCTGGCGGACTGCGGCCCCCCTCGGGGGCAGCACCTTGGACGAGGTCAGCCCACCCAGTTCTGGCGGCGCCCCTTGACAGCATCTCGTAAGGAAGCTTTCCTAACTATCGCCCAACTCCGCCCCCCACGAAGGAGTTCCGCGTGCGAACCCACTGGAAGACCCCGGTCGCCTCCGTGCTGACGGGATGCCTGATCGGGCTCTCGCTCACCGCGCTGGCCGCGGCGCCCGCCCAGGCCGCCGCCACCCCCACCCACCCGTTCCCGACTCACGTGACCTACCAGGTCGGCGTCCTGCCCTCGGCTTCCCAGGCCGCCCGCGACGCCGCCGTGGAGAAGCAGTACAGCGCGTGGAAGTCCACCTACCTGGTGCACGGTTGCGCGAGCAACGAGTACTACGTGTCCACCAAGGGCGACGGCGACGCGACCAACAACGGCCCGGTCTCCGAAGGACAGGGCTACGGCATGAACATCGTGCCGCTGATGGCCGGTTACGACGCCGGCGCGCAGGCCGAGTTCAACGGCCTGTGGCAGCTGGTCAAGGACCACGAGGACCAGTACGGCCTGATGCAGTGGCAGTTGGACGGCAAGACCTGCAAGTACTACAGCAGTGGTACCCCGGACGCGGCCACCGACGGCGACCTGGACATCGGCTACGGCCTGATCCTGGCCGACCAGCAGTGGGGCGGCTACACCGCTGACGCCAAGGCCTGGCTGGCCTCCTTCTACGCCCATGACGTGGCCCCCGACGGACACCTGAAGTGCGAGGACGACGGTCCGAACACCGACACCCGCCCCTCCGACCAGATGCTCGACCACCTGCGGGCGTTCGCGGCCTACGACACCTCGCACGACTGGAACAAGGTGATCCAGCGCACCGAGGCGCTGGACCGCGCTTTCACCGCCGCCTACTCCTCCAGCGCGGGCCTGCTCTCCGACTTCGTGGTCAACGCCGACACCAGCAGCCCGAAGCCGGCGCCGGCCAACTACCAGGAGAACCAGCCGGACAACATCGTCGGCTACAACTCGATCCGGGTGCCCTGGCACATGGGCACCGACGCGCTGCTCAACGGGAGCTCGACGGCAGCGGCGGAGTACGCGCTCGCCACCAAGGAGAGCGCTTGCCTGAAGGGCGAGTCGGGTGGCAACCCGCAGAACGTCTACCCGCACACGAACCTGAACTGCACCCCGTACAGCACCTCCGACCAGGCGGAGGAGGCGGGGGACGCGGTCGGTCCGGCGGCGATGGCCTCGGGTGACCAGGCGTGGACCGACACGATCTGGAACTACCTGTCGACCAATCCGTTCGGCGACGGCTACTACGGCGAGACGATCAAGACGCTGGTGGACATCGTGATGGCGGGCGACTACTGGAGCCCGGCGAGCGGCGGCACCTCGGCCAACGACTTCTCGCTCTCGGCCTCCCCGGCCACCGGCTCGGTGGCGGCGGGCTCGGGCGCGAGCGTGACCGTCGGTACGGCGGTCACCTCCGGCAGCGCGCAGTCGGTGGCGCTGACCGCCTCGGGCCTGCCGGCCGGCGCGAGCGCCTCGTTCAGCCCGGTCTCGGTGACCGCGGGTTCGTCCGCCACCCTGAGCCTCGCCACCAGCACCACGACTCCATCCGGTCGTTACCCCATCACCATCACCGGAACGGCCGCCTCCGGCACGCACACCGCGACCTACACCCTCACCGTGACCGGGTCGAGCGGTGGCGGCTGCACCGCGGCGCAGCTGCTGGGCAACCCGGGCTTCGAGAACGGCACCAACGGCGCACCCTGGACCCAGAGTTCCACGCTCGGCTCGGCGCCGATCAACAACGACACCGCCGACGAGCCCACCCACTCGGGCAGTTGGGACGCCTGGCTGAACGGTGACGGCAAGGCCGACACCGACACCGTCGCGCAGACCGTCACCATCCCGGCCGGCTGCACCGCGACCCTCTCCTACTGGCTGCACATCGACACCACCGAGAGCACCAGCAGCGCCAAGCCTGACACCCTCAACGTCCAACTGCTGAACAGTGGCGGCACGGTGCTCAGCACGGTGGCGAGCTACTCCAACCTGAACAAGAACAGCGGCTACAGCCAGCACACCGCGGACGTGTCCGCCTACGCAGGCCAGAGCGTCACGCTCAAGTTCACCGGCACCGAGACCGACGCCAACGGCGGCACCACCAGCTTCGTCATCGACGACACCGCCCTCAACGTCGGCTGAGTCGCCGGACCTGGCTGCTGGACCAGCCCACCTGGTCAAGCTACCGGTGCAGCCTGGAAGTTCGCTGAACCCTGCTGGCCGCCAGATGAATATCTGCCCCCGAATCCGCCATATTCCACCCCACTACCCCCTCACTCACTCCATGCTGTGCTGGCTGGCCGTCAGGTCGGCGCAAACCCGTACCGACATGGGGTGGGAAGACCGTGTTCAAACGAGGGGCTAAGTGGTTCGCCGCGGGGGTGGCAGCGGTAACGCTGCTGGCGACCGCACAGGCGGGGGTGTCGGCCGCAGCGGCGACACCCCCGCAACTGGATCTGAAGGTCCTGCTGATCGGCGGTGGGGCGGGCGACCCCACCACCGTCGCCTGGCAGAACGCGCTGAGCACCGAGGGCGTCCCGTACACCGTGGTGACCGCCACCGGCTCGATCGGCAGCGAGACGGTGTCGCTGCCCGCGCTCTCCAGCGGAACGCACGCCTACTACAACGGCGTTGTGGTGGCGGATTCGCCGACCTTCTTCGCCGCCGGCCAGCTCAGCGGCCTGGACAGCTACGAGTCGAGCTTCGGCGTGCGCCAGCTCGACGGCTACATGTACCCGTCGCCCTCGCTGGGCCTGACCGCCGCGAGCTCCGGCGCGGTGACCGGGACCGCGCAGCTGACCACCGCCGCGCTGGCCCAACTGCCCGAGCTGAAGGGCCCGGTGCCGTTCGAGAGCGGCTCCTACGGCTACCCGGCCACGCCCGTCGTCGGCGCCCCGGTCACCCCGTGGCTGCAGAACTCCGCGGGCCAGACGCTGGCCGCCGTCTACCAGCACCCGAGCACCGACCCGCAGGCCGGCGTCTCGGAGCTGTCGCTCACCTTCGACTACAACTCGACCATGCTGCCCTGGCTGCTGCTGTCGCCCGGGCTGATCAACTGGGTCACCCAGAACACCCATCTCGGCCTGTACCGGAACTACTTCGGCCAGGACGTCGACGACCTCTTCATCGCGGACAACGAGTGGAGCCGGCAGTACCAGTGCACGCCGGGCGCCACCAACCCGAACGACGTGCTCTGCCCGGCCGGCATCGGCGGCAACGCGGCCGCCGGCCCGCCGGACGAGCAGATGAGCGCCGCCGACGTGGACTACGTCGCCAACTGGGAGAAGCAGACCGGCATCAAGCTGGAGCTGGCCTTCAACGCGATCGGCGCCTGCACCGCGCCGAGCACCACCACTACGTCCAGCGCCAACTGCTCCGGCAGCACCACGGTGAACGGCCAGACCTTCACCGACCCGGGCCAGACGGTGGACAGCGGCTACCCGAACGACTCCGGCTTCGTCAACGAACTGCTCAAGCAGCAGGCCTCGTTCGACTGGATCACGCACACCTGGTCGCACATGTACCTGGGGTGCACGGTCGCCGCCCCGCTGCCGACCAACGCGCCTACCGCGGGCGCCGGCGGCTCGCTGGCCGCCGGCGGCTACAGCTACGAGGTCACCGCCGCCACCGCCTACGGCGAGTCGGAGCCCTCGACCCCGGCGCAGGTCACCGTGGCCGCGAACGGTTCGGTCTCGCTGAGCTGGCCGGACGCCGCCAACGGTGACGGTCCCTCGCTCGCCAAGTTGGAGTCGGAGTACTCCGGCGGCACCGGCTTCTGGGGCTACGACGTCTACCGCGCCCCGGCCGGCTCCACCAGCTTCGGCCTGGTCGGCCAGGTGAAGGAGGACCCGACCGGCGCGACCACCGGGTACTCCTTCACCGACACCGGCGCCACCTCCTCGGGCGGCGGCCCGGGCAGCACTGCCAGCTACCCGACCGCGACCGACCCCGGCATCGGCTGCGCCTCGCGCGCGGGCTGGCTGCCGGCCACCAGCGCCAACCCGGACTCCAGCATCGAGCAGGAGATCGGTCTGGACGACGCGTTCGCCGTCAACAACGGCCTGACCAACTACACCACCAGCAGCCTGGTCACCGGTGAGCACTCCGGCCTGGAGAACCCCAACATGCCGCAGGCGATGGCGGACCTGGGGATCAAGGTCTTCGGCACCGACGCCTCGCGCCAGCCGCAGAGCTACACCATCGCGGGCAACTCGGCCGGCGGCGTGAGCAACACCGCCGTCTCCGCGCCGCGTTACCCGAGCAACATCTACTACAACACGGGCAACTGGCCCGACGAGCTGAGCGAGTACAACACCTTCTACGTGGGCAGCAACTCCTCGATGGGTGACCCGCTGTACCCGAACGAGACCGGCAAGTGCGTCGACACCCCGTCGACCACCTGCACCAGCACCCCGGCCACCGAGGCCACCGTGCTCGCCAACGAGTCGCGGATCATGCTCGGCCACGTGCTGGCCGACGACCCGCGGATGAACTACGCGCACCAGACCAACCTGATCGGTCCGGCCACCCAGACGGTCAACGGCGTGACCTCCGACTACGGTTACACGTTGCTCACCCTGATCAACAACATGCTGTCGCAGTACAACAGTTGGTACACCGCGCCGCTGACCCAGACGAACGACGCGCAGACCGCGCAGACCCTCGGCCAGTCGGCGGCCTGGGCCTCGGCCGAGCAGGCCGGCACGGTCACCGCCTCGGTGCAGAACGGCGCCGTGGTGATCACCAACTCCGGTGGCGGCTCGGTCGACGTGCCGGTCACCGTCCCGGCCGGCACCACGGTCAACGGCGCGGCCTTCGGCGCGTCCTACGGCGGCACGCTCTCCGCGTGGACCCCGGTCGGCGCGGGCTCGTCCAGCACCCTGATCATCAACGTCGCGCCGCTGATCACCAGTTCGGCCACCGCCGCGGCCGGCGTCGGCACCGCCTTCAGCGTCACCGTGACCAGCACCGGCTCCCCGCTGCCCGCGCTCAAGGAGAGCGGCAACCTGCCCGGCGGTGTGACCTTCACTGACAACGGCGACGGCACCGCCACCCTGGCGGGCACCCCGGCAGCCGGTAGCGGCGGCAGCTACCCGCTCACCATCACCGCGAGCAACGCCGCCGGCTCGGTCGTCCAGAACCTGACCCTGGGCGTCGCCCAGGCGCCCGCCGTGACCAGCGCCACCACGGCGGCCTTCACCACCGGCACCGCGGGCACCTTCGCGGTGACCACCAGCGGCTACCCGGCCCCCGCGCTCTCCGAGAGCGGGACCCTGCCGAGCGGCCTGACCTTCAAGGACAACGGCGACGGCACCGGCAGCCTGGCCGGCACCGCCGCTTCGGGCACCGGCGGCGGCTACCCGGTGACCATCACGGCGACCAGCAGCGCGGGCACCGCCACCGCCCAGGTGACCGTCACGGTCACCCAGTCCACCGGCCCGGCGGTGACCAGCGCGAGCACGGCCACGCTGACCACGGGCAGCGCGGGCAGCTTCGCGGTGACCGCCACCGGAGTCCCGGCCCCGAAGCTGACCGCGACCGGCACGCTGCCCGCGGGCGTGACCTTCAAGGACAGCGGCAACGGCTCGGCGACGCTGGCGGGCACCCCGGCCGCCGGCAGCGGCGGGGTCTACCCGCTGACGGTCACGGCCGCCAACGCGGCCGGCACGGCCACCCAGGCGCTCGCCGTCACGGTGAACCAGCCGCCGGCGATCACCAGCAAGCCCTCGGCAACCGCTTTCCTGCTGATCCCGTTCAACTACACGATCACCACCACCGGCTTCCCGGCCGCGGTGCTGAGCTTGAGCGGCACGCTGCCGGGCGGGATCACCTTCACCCCGGGCAGTAACGGCACCGCCACCCTCTCCGGCACCGAGCTGGCGCTGGGCAGCTTCCACCTGACCATCACGGCCAGGAGCGCGGCGGGCACGGTGACCCAGCCGTTCACCCTCAATGCCACCCTCTGACGCGCCGACCTTCTGATCTGCTGACCCGCTGATGGCCGCTCCGGACCCACCGGTCCGGGGCGGCCGTCATGGTCAAGTGCGACCGGTTCTCCTCCGGCGGTTCGCCCCGGGGTTGGTATCGGCTAGGGTCGGTCACGGGATATCTTGATATCAAGACGTTGTAGCCGTGAAGCGGAGCACCGATGACTGACTCGACCATCATCTATACGCACACTGACGAGGCCCCGGCCCTGGCGACGTATTCGTTCCTGCCGGTGGTCCAGGCGTACGCCTCGACGGCGGGCGTCAAGGTGGAGACTCGCGACATCTCTCTGGCCGGGCGCATCATCGCCAGCTTCCCGGAGCGTCTCCAGGAGGGCCAGCGGATCCACGACGCCCTCCACGAGCTCGGTGAGCTGGCCAAGACGCCCGAGGCCAACATCATCAAGCTGCCGAACATCTCGGCCTCGATCCCGCAGCTCAAGGCCGCGATCGCCGAGCTGCAGGCCCAGGGCTACGCGCTGCCGGACTACCCGGACGACCCGAAGACGGACGAGGACCGCGAGGTCCGCGTCCGCTACGACAAGGTCAAGGGCAGCGCCGTCAACCCGGTCCTGCGCGAGGGCAACTCCGACCGCCGGGCGCCCGCCTCGGTCAAGAAGTACGCCAAGAAGCACCCGCACCGGATGGGCGCCTGGAGCTCGGACTCCAAGACCAACGTCGCCACCATGGGCGTCAGCGACTTCCGCCACTCCGAGAAGTCCGCGGTGATCGGCGAGGCCGGCTCGCTGCGGATCGAGCTGCTGGCCGCCGACGGCAGCACCGCCGTGCTGCGCGAGTCGGTGCCGGTGCTCGCGGGCGAGGTCGTCGACGCCTCGGTGATGCACGTCGCCGCGCTGCGCACCTTCCTCACCGCCCAGATCGCCCGGGCCAAGGCCGAGGGCGTGCTCTTCTCGGTGCACCTGAAGGCCACCATGATGAAGGTCTCCGACCCGATCATCTTCGGCCACGTGGTGCGCGCCTTCTTCCCGAAGACCTTCGAGCAGTTCGGCGCCGACCTCGCCGCCGCCGGCCTGACCCCGAACGACGGCCTGGGCGCGATCCTGGCGGGCCTGTCCGCGCTGCCGAACGGCGAGCAGATCAAGGCCTCCTTCGACGCCGAGCTGGCCGAGGGCCCGGCGCTGGCGATGGTCGACTCCGACCGCGGCATCACCAACCTGCACGTGCCCAGCGACGTCATCGTCGACGCCTCGATGCCGGCCATGATCCGCACCTCCGGCCACATGTGGGGCCCGGACGGCAAGGAGGCCGACACCCTGGCCGTGCTGCCGGACAGCAGCTACGCGGGCGTCTACCAGGTCGTCATCGACAACTGCCGCGAGCACGGCGCCTTCGACCCGGCCACTATGGGCTCGGTGCCGAACGTCGGCCTGATGGCGCAGGCGGCCGAGGAGTACGGCAGCCACGACAAGACCTTCGAGATCCCGGCCGACGGCACCGTCCGCCTGGTCGACGCGGCCGGCAACGTGGTCATCGAGCAGCCGGTCGGCGCCGGCGACGTGTTCCGCGCCTGCCAGACCAAGGACGTGCCGATCCGCGACTGGGTCAAGCTGGCCGTCAACCGCGCCCGCGCCACCGGCAGCCCGGCCGTCTTCTGGCTGGACGAGGACCGCGCGCACGACGCCAACCTGATCGCCAAGGTCAAGGAGTACCTGCCCGAGCACGACACCGAGGGTCTGCAGATCGAGATCCTCTCGCCGGAGCAGGCGACCGCCTTCTCGCTGGAGCGCATCCGCCGTGGCGAGGACACCATCTCGGTCACCGGCAACGTGCTGCGCGACTACCTGACCGACCTGTTCCCGATCCTGGAGCTGGGCACCAGCGCCAAGATGCTCTCGGTCGTCCCGCTGATCAACGGCGGTGGCCTCTTCGAGACGGGCGCCGGCGGCTCCGCCCCCAAGCACGTCCAGCAGCTGCTCAAGGAGAACTACCTGCGCTGGGACAGCCTGGGCGAGTTCTTCGCGCTGGCGGCCAGCTTCGAGCACCTGGCGCAGACCACCGGCAACGCCCGCGCCCAGGTGCTGGCCGACACCCTGGACCGCGCCACCGGCACCTTCCTGGAGGAGGACAAGTCGCCGAGCCGCCGCCTGGGCGGTATCGACAACCGCGGCAGCCACTTCTACCTGGCCACGTACTGGGCCCAGGAGCTGGCCAAGCAGACCGCGGACGCCGAACTGGCCGAGGCCTTCGGCCCGCTGGCCAAGACGCTGACCGAGCAGGAGCAGGCGATCGTCGCCGAGCTGATCGCCGTCCAGGGTCAGCCGGTCGAGATCGGCGGCTACTACCAGCCGGACGCCGCCAAGGCCGAGGCCGTGATGCGTCCGTCGGCGATCCTCAACGAGGCGCTGGCCACGCTGGGCTGACGTAGCGTCAACTGTCATCTGACGAAGGTCCCCCCGGATGCCGCACCGGCATCCGGGGGGACCTTTCGCGTCACGGGGCGGCTCCAGTCGGGCGCGAGGACGGTGCGGCAGGATCGGCACCGAGCTCGCCGGGGTACCCCCGTCCCGCAGCGAGCAGCCTCGCCGCCGGCTCCGCAAGGCCCGGCGCGAGGCCGGAGAGCCGCCGGCCTGCCGGCTTCCGGTCGGCGGCTCTCCGGCTGCCCGTCTGCGTGCGCGGGCCGGCTTCTGACGGGCGCCCGTTGCGCCCACCGGGTGAGATCCGCCGCCGAGTGGGCGGAATTTGCGAGGCCCGGCCCGCCATACCGCTGGCTGATGCGAGTGACTGGCGACGGGGTCGTGACGGGCGTGGCAGGCTGGGCGGCAGCGGCAGTCCGATCTGCCCGAAATGCGCCTTCGATCGAGGAGCCCGTCATGACGCTGAGCATTCGCAACCAGTTCCCCGGCACCGTCACCGCGATCACCAACGGCGCGGTCATGGCCACGGTACGAGCACGCCTGACGGGTGGCCAGGAGATCACCGCCGCGATCACCCTCGACGCGGTCAAGGAACTCGGCCTCGCCGAGGGCTCGTCGGTCAACGCGCTCGCCAAGTCCACCGAGATCGCGATCGCCACCGCCCCGGTCACCGGTGTGAGCATCCGCAACCAACTCCCGGGCACCGTCGTGGAGGTGGCCACCGGTGGGGCGATGGCCACCGTCAAGGTCGCCATCGAAGGCGGCGAGCTGACCGCCGCCATCACCAAGGACGCCGTGGAGGACCTCGGCCTGGCGGCCGGCACCCGTGTGGTCGCCCTGATCAAGTCCACCGAGATCGCGCTCTCCGCCGCCTGAGCCAGCGCTGCCCAACACGCCCGTGGGGTTAGGGCCTCTCTTGCGGATCTTGCCGGGCGCCCCAGGAGTCATTGCGCGCACCGTGCCCGCTCCCTGATCATTGGTCAGCAGGAATCCCAACCCCACGGCGCAGTGTGAGAGGGCAGACCGGATGGACCACCACGAGCTTCAGAAGCGGTTCGAGACGCTGACCACCGCCCACCTGGCCGACGCCTGCGTCCGCGCCCAGGTCCCGGTGCGCTGCGCACCCGCGCCGCTGCAGGCCGTGCTGCCCGGTGTCCGGGTGGCCGGGCGGGTGCGTCCGGCCCGGCATGTCGGCAGCGTCGACATCTTCCTGGAGGCCTTCGAGACCGCCGAGCCCGGCGACGTCCTGGTGGTGGACAACGGCGGGCGGACGGACGAGGCCTGCGCCGGCGACCTGGTGGTGCTCGAGGCGAGCACCGCCGGGCTCGCGGGCGTGGTGATCTGGGGGCTGCACCGCGACACCGCCGACGTCCGCGCCATCGGGCTGCCGGTCTTCAGCCAGGGCTCGCTCCCCACCGGGCCGCAGCGGCTGGACGCCCGGCCCGCCGACGCGCTGGCGGCCGCCACGGTGGGGGAGTGGACGGTGACCAGCGCGGACCTGGTCTTCGGCGACGACGACGGCGTGCTCTTCGCGCCCGCCGCCCGCGCCGAGGAACTCCTCACCCTCGCCGAGCAGATCCGCGACACCGAGCGGGGTCAGGCGGAGCGGATCCGCTCGGGTGACACGCTGCGGGCCCAGGTCCGCTTCGACGCCTACCTCGCCGCGCGCCGGACCAACCCCGAGCTGACCTTCCGCGAGCACCTGCGCGCGGTTCGTGGGGCGATCGAGGAGTAAGGCGGGGAGTGAGCGAGGAGTGAGCGTCAGCCGACCTCGCCCGGGAGCCGCACCAGCGCGTCCCGGGTGAGGTCGGCCGGCGTCGGGTAGCCGTCCACCGCCATGATCAGGTCGGCCTCGGCGAGCAGCGAGCGCAGCACGTGCTCGACCCCGGCCGCGCCGCCGAGCGCCAGCCCGTAGGTGTAGGGGCGCCCGACCCCGACCGCCGTGGCGCCCAGGGCCAGCGCCTTGACCAGGTCCGCGCCGCTGCGCACGCCCGAGTCGAAGAGCACCGGCAGCCCGTCGGCCGCCGCCACCACGCCGGGCAGCGCGGCCAGCGCCGGCAGCCCGCCGTTGGCCTGGCGGCCGCCGTGGTTGGAGCAGTAGATCCCGTCCACCCCCGCGTCCCTGGCCCGTCGCACGTCCTCGGGGTGGCAGATTCCCTTGAGGATCAGCGGCAGCGTGGTGAGCGAGCGCAGCCAGGGCAGGTCGGCCCAGGTCAGCGGGGCGGCGAAGACGCTCACCCACTCCAGCACGGCGGCCTGCATGTCCTCCTGCGGCGGCTTGGCCAGTCGGGCCCGGAAGACCGGGTCCGAGGTGTAGTTGGCCAGGCAGTTGCCGCGCAGCTGCGGGAAGTTGCCGGTGGCCAGGTCGCCGGGGCGCCAGCCGAGCACCCAGGTGTCCAGGGTGACCACGATGCCCTTGAACCCGGCCGCCTCCGCCCGGGCCACCAGACTCGCCGCCAGCTCACGGTCCTTGGGCGGATAGAGCTGGAAGAAGCCCGGTGTGTCGCCGAGTTCACCCGCGACCTGTTCCAGCGGATCGACGGTCAACGTGGAGGCCACCATGGGCACCCCGGTACGGGCGGCGGCCCGTGCGGTGGCGAGGTCGCCGTGCCCGTCCTGGGCGCAGAGGCCGAGTACGCCGACCGGGGCGAGGAAGAGCGGCGAGGGCAGGGTGAGCCCGAACAGCTCCACCGACAGGTCGCGTTCGGCGGCCCCGACCAGCATCCGGGGGATCAGCCCCCACTGCTCGAAGGCGCGGACGTTGGCCCGCTGGGTGAACTCGTCGCCCGCGCCGCCCGCGACGTACGACCAGAGCGAGGGCGACAGGGTGGCCTTCGCCCTCCGCTCCAACTCGGCGAAGGCCATCGGCAGTTCGGGGAGCACGCCGGACAGTGCGTTGAACTGGATCTCGTACTGGTAGTCACCGAACTGCGCAGCCATCGGATCGCCTCTCCTCTGCACTCTGGACCTACCGCCCGCTGGTCCGCACCTGGACGGTGTCGCCTCAACGCACCGCTACGAGGCACCCTACGGCGCGAGCACCGCCAGCGCACCGGGCAGCACCCGGATCCGGGCGGGCAGTTGCGCGATCTCGTCGCCGTCCGCGCAGACCGGGATCGGCCGGTCGGCGTCCACCGTGACCTCCTGCGCGGTCTGCACGCTGACCTCGGGTCGGCGTAGGTGAGTGCCGCGCTTGGCCTCGCGCATGAAGGCGATCACCTTCGAGCGCGGCCCGTCGCCGACCACCATCACGTCGAGCAGCCCGTCGTCCAGCACGGCCGTCGGCACGATCCGCAGACCATGCCCGTACGCACCGGAGTTGGCCACCACCACGGTGTGCCCGCGCACCTCGCGCCGCGCACCGTCGACGGTCAGCGTGTAGCCGGCCGCCCGCCAGCTGAGGATCGCCCGCAGCGGGGCCAGCCGGTAGAGCAGCAGGGCGGGCAGGCCGCGTCCGGCGTTGATGATCCGGGTGGCGAGCGCGTCGATCCCGATGTACACGTTGCCCGGTGCGATCACCCCGTTGACCTCCAGCACGTCGATCGTGCGGCGCTGTCCGGCCAGCAACAGCCGGGCCACCGCCGCCGGTTCGCCGGCCCCGGGCAGCTTGAGGGTACGGGCCAGGTCGTTGCCGCGCCCGGCCGGCACGATGGCCATCGTGCCGCCGCCGCGCACGGTGCCGTCGGCCACGTCGCGCACCATGCCGTCGCCGCCGACCGCGACCACCACCTCGCCGCGTTCGGCGGCCGCTCGGGCGGCGGCGATGGCGTGTTCGCGGTCCCGGCTCGGCTCCGTGCGCACGATGGCGCCGGCCGCGCGCAGCAGCGCGGCGATCGGCTCCCAGCGGGCGAGGGCGTGGCCGCCGCCCGAGATCGGGTTGACGATCGCGGTGAACGTGTCACCGGCCATCTCAGTGCTCGCTCTCGGTACCCGGGACGCCCGCTGCCGCCGCATCCGGAGTCGGGATCAGCACACCCGGGTTGAGGATCCCGGCCGGGTCCAGCACCCGCTTGACCGCCTGCAGTGAGGCCACCGCCAGCGGGCCCACCTCGCGGGCGTAGACGTCCCGGTGGTCGGTGCCCACGCCGTGGTGGTGGGTGATCGCCGCACCGGCCGCCCGGATCGCCTCGTTGGCAGCCGACTTGGCGGCGTGCCACTGGTCGATCGGGTCCTCGGTCTGGGCACAGGCGACGGTGAAGTAGAGCGAGGCGCCGGTCTCGTAGACGTGCGAGATGTGGCAGAGCACCAGTGGCGTGCCGCCCTGCGCGGTCAGCGCGCTGGTCAGCGCCTCGGTGACGGCCGCGCGCAGCGGGTGCAGGTTCGACCAGAAGGTCACCGTCTCCAGGGTCTCGATCAGCACCCCGGCGTCCAGCAGCGGATCGCGCAAGTACGGTGCGCGGTAGCGGCCGTGGCGCCAGGACTCGCCCGGCTCGGTGCCCAGCGGCTGCCCGCCGGCCGCGATCAGCAGCTCGCTCGCGCCGGCCCGGCGGGCGGCCACCTCGGCCGCGCTGCCCTCGTAGCCGGTGACGGCCAGGCAACCGCCCGGGCCGCCGCCGAACATCGCGGCCGGGTCGGCCAGGTTGATCGAGGTCTCCATCTCGTCGGAGAGCCGCAGCACGGTGGGCAGCGGGCCGTCCTGGACCAGCCGGCGCAGCGCGTCCGCGCCCGCCTCGAAGGAGTCGAACTTCCAGGCCTCGTAGACCCGTTCGGCCGGCAGCGGGCGCACCCGGACGGTCACCGAGGTGATCACGCCCAGGGTGCCCTCCGAGCCGAGCACCAGCTGGCGCAGGTCGGGGCCGGCCGCCGACTTCGGGGCGCTGCCCAGCTCCATCGTGCCGCGCGGGGTGGCCAGCACCAGGCCGACCACCATCTCGTCGAACCGTCCGTAGCCGGCCGAGGACTGGCCGGCCGAGCGCGCCGCGGCGTAGCCGCCGATGCTCGCGCCCTCGTACGACTGCGGGAAGTGACCCAGCGTCAGGCCGTGCTCCCGCAGCTGCCGTTCGGCCTCCGGACCGCGCAGGCCGGCCTGCAGCGTGGCGGTGCGGGAGACCTCGTCGATCGCCAGCACGGCGTTCAGCCGCTTGAGGTCGAGCGCGAGCAGGCCGGCGAACCCGGCCCGCTGCGGCGCCAGTCCGCCGACCACCGAGGTGCCGCCGGAGTAGGGGACGACGGCCAGGCGCAGCCGCTCGCACAGCTCCAGCAGGGCCACCACCTCCTGGTGCGTGCCGGGGAAGGCGACGGCGTCCGGCGCGTCCGTGACATCGCCCGCGCGCAGCCGCAGCAGGTCGGGGGTGGACCAGCCGCGGGTGTGGCCGATCCGGACGGCGGCGGCGGTGCTGAGCTGCTCCGCGCCGACCACGGCGGCCAGCTCGGTAAGCGCCTTCTCGTCCAGCGCGGTGTCGGGCAGCACGAGCGTGTCGAGGTCGACCGGCGGCTGCGCGGGCGTGCGGACCCCGAAGGCGGCCAGCGTCTCGTGCGCGGCGGCCGGGAGTTCGGTGCGGCGGGCGGGGTCGCCCCAGCGGTAGGGGTGGAAGTCCGCGACGGGCAGGTCTGACTCGGTCATCGAGGTCCTCAGGGTGGAGGGGAAGGCGCTGATACACTTGTACATGTGGTGTCGCAGCGAATCAACACGTCGGGATCCGGAACCCCGTCCGAAGCCCCCTCCGGAACTCCGCCCGAAGCCCGGCCCGAGTCTCCCGCCGACTCCCGCCCCGGGCCGAAGGCCGCCAATGCCATCCCCGAGGAGCGGATCCTCGACGCGGCCTACCAGCTGCTGCTCACCATCGGCATGCAGCGGATCACCATGGCCGACATCGCCCGCCAGGCCGGCGTCTCCCGCGCCACCCTCTACCGCCGCTGGGGCGGGGTGCGCGAGGTGCTCGGCGCGTTGACCACCCGGGTCTGGACGGAGCTGGCGGAAAGCGCTTTCGAAAGCGCTTTCCCGCTCGGCGGGGCGACCCACGGCCGGGCCCACGTGGTGGACGGCACGGTGCGCCTGGTCGGCGCCATCCGGGTGCACCCGCTGCTGCGCAAGATCATCGAGCTCGACCCGGACTTCCTCACCCCTTACCTGCTCAAGCGGCGCGGCACCAACACCAACCACCAGCTCGCGATGCTCGAAGCCGGCCTGCGCGCCGGCCTCGCCGACGGCTCGATCCGGACCGGCGACCCCGCGCTGCTGGCCCGCGCGGTGCTGCTCACCGCGTGGTCCTTCACTCTCACCGGGCCCGTCTTCGTGGACGCACCCGACGGGGCGGGGGACGAGGTCGACCGGCTCGACGGCGAGCTGCGCCTGCTGCTCGACCGATACCTCTCGCCAACTCCCGTCACCGAAGGCGGTTCTGACGCATGACCAGGACAATCGGCACCGGCTCCTCGCTGAACGCCGCTCGCCGCACCCGCGACCTGGCCGACCTGGCCTCGCCGCCGGCCGGCGCCCGCGCCATCGACGTCCTGGTGATCGGCGGTGGCGTCACCGGCGCCGGCATCGCGCTCGACGCGGCCGCCCGCGGCCTGTCCGTCGTCCTCGCCGAGAAGCACGACCTCGGCTTCGGCACCAGTCGCTGGAGCTCCAAGCTGGTCCACGGCGGCCTGCGCTACCTCGCCTCCGGCAGCGTCGGCATCGCCCGGGAGAGCGCTGTCGAGCGCGGCATCCTGCTCGACCGCACCGCCCCCCACCTGGTGCACGCGCTGCCGCAGATCGTCCCGCTGCTGCCCGGCACCGGCTTCGCGGACGCCGCGCTGGTCCGGGCCGGCTTCCTGGCCGGGGACCTGCTGCGCCGCACCGCCGGCACCTCCTCGACCACCCTGCCCCGCTCCCGCCGCCTCGCCCCCGCCGAGGTGCTGCGCTACGCCCCCACCGTGCGAACCGCCGGGCTGCGCGGCGGCCTGGTCTTCTGGGACGGCCAACTGGTCGACGACGCACGCCTGGTGGTCGCCCTGGCGCGCACCGCGGCGGCCCACGGCGCACGGATCCTGACCCGCTGCGCGGTCAGCGCGGCGCACGGCACCGGGGCCCGGCTGACCGACGAACTGACCGGCGACTCCTTCGAGTTGACGGCCAGCACGGTGATCAACGCGGCCGGCGTCTGGGCCGGCGAGCTGGCCCCCGGCATCACCCTGCGGCCCAGCCGCGGCACCCACCTGGTGCTGCCGCAGTCCGCCTTCACCGGCCCGACCGGCGCCCTGAACGCCGGGCTCACCGTGCCGGTGCCGGGCGAGACCAACCGCTTCGTCTTCGCGCTGCCCGCCCCCGACGGCCGGGTCTACGTCGGCCTCACCGACGAGGACGCGCCCGGCCCGATCCCCGACGTGCCGCAGCCGGCCGAGTCCGAGATCGATTTCCTGCTGCAGACCATCAGTTCCGCACTGCGCACCCCGCTCACCCGCGCCGATCTGCTCGGCACCTTCGCAGGCCTGCGCCCGCTGCTGGACGACGGCACCGGGCGCACCGCCGACGTCTCCCGCAAGCACGCCGTGCTGACCAGCCCCGAGGGCCTGGTGACCATCGTCGGTGGCAAGCTCACCACCTACCGCCAGATGGCCGAGGACGCCCTGGACGCCGCCCTCGCCCACGCCCGGCTGACCGCCCGCCCCTGCCGAACCCGCGCCCTCCCCCTGGTCGGTGCGGCCCCGCGCCCCCAACTCGACCGCGTCGACGCCCCCCTGCGCCTGGTCCGTCGCTACGGCACCGAAGCCCCCGCCGTCCTCGCCCAGGCCGACGGCGACCCCGCCCTCCTCACCCCGATCGCCCCCGGCACCGACACCACCATGGCCGAACTCCTCTTCGCCACCCGCCACGAGGGCGCCCTGGACACCGCCGACCTGCTCGACCGCCGCACCCGCATCGGCCTCGCCCCGGCCCACCGCACCGCCGCCCGACCGGCCGCGGAACGGGCGCTGGCCGGCTGAACGGCGGCCCGGCGGGTCGCACCCACCGCACCGCCGCTTGACGGGTGATCGTCTACGAGGACGCTGTCCTGGTGATCTGACGCTCCGTCACCAGGTGCTCTTCTACCCGGGCGGCGACGCGCGTACGCAGCGTGCTGGACACCGCCACCCACCGTCATCCACGGACGGCTGTGAGCAGCCGAGCAGGCCGACTGATCGCGCACCGCGAGCACCGCCGAGGCGGACAGCGCCTCGCGGACGGCGACAGCCCGGCAGGGAGCGTCCCGATCGGCCGGGGGATGGTCAGCCGCCAGGGGGGCCGAAGAGCTGCTCCAGGGCGCGCCGGTCGCGCTTGGTGGGGCGGCCGGCGCCGCGCTCACGCAGGGCCACGGGGGCGGGGCCCAGGGAGGTGGGGCGGGGCGGGCTGTTGTCGACGAAACAGTCGACGGCGACCGAGGCGCCGACGCGCTTGCTGATCACGCGGGCGACGACGACCACCCGGGTCCAGTCGTCCTGGCGCACCCGGACCTCGTCGCCGATCTTGACGGGGTGGGCGGGCTTGACGCGTTCGCCGTTCACCCGGACATGTCCGGCGCGGCAGGCGGTGGCGGCGAGGGAGCGGGTCTTGGCCAGTCGCACCGACCAGATCCAGCTGTCCACCCGTGCGGTGGCTTCGTCTACGGCCATACCCCGACTCTAACCCGCCTCGCCGGCCGCACCGGGAGGGGACCTGGTGTCCAGTCGACGCCCCCGAATCCGCGCGGCAGCCTGCGAGGAGGCTGCCGCGCGGCCGCGGTGGCGGCGATCCGACGTGCCGTCAGAGTAATGACGGCACGTCGGATCAGCGGCCGGTCAGCCGTTGGAGGTGTTGGGGTAGCGGCAGGCGGCGCGTTCGGCGATGCCGCGATCGGCGGGGCTCAGCTGGGCGGGAGCGGGCAGCGCGGTGGAGAGGGAGAGCAGTTGGGCGTCGGCCACCGTGGTCGGCCGGCCACCGCCGAGGCAGGCGACGGACACCACGGGAATCGGTGCGGTGGCGGTCTGCAGTGGGCCGAGGCGCCAGACGTAGTCGAACTGGTGCTGCGAATCGGCGGACAGCTGGATCTGGTGCCAGGCGGGGGCGGGCGGGGTGGGGGCGGGCGAGCCCGACCCGGCCGCGGGGGATCCCGGGGTGACGGCCGGCGAGCCGGCGGCGGCGCTCGGTGTGCCCGAGCCCGCCCCGCTCGGCGCCTCGCTGAAGAAGGCGGCGTAGCCGACGATGGCCACCTGGTTCCCGGTCGCCTTCAGCTCGACCGAACCGTCGGGCGCCGATCGAGCCATGGTCAGGGAGACCGAGACGGGACTCGGGGCGTTGTCCGCGCAGGGGGTGGGCTGCAGCGCGCTCGGCGGGTCCCCGTGCATGACCGCCGAGGCCACCAACCCGCCGCCGGCCAGTTCGTACCAGCGTATGTCCGGCTCGCCGCCGGCCACGTCGTAGACCACGTCGCCGAGGCAGAAGCCGGTCAGCTGGAGGGTGCAGTCGGGCGGGACGGTCCACAAGATGGCGGCGTTGAAGCTGGCACCGGGGCGGACGTGGGCGCCGGCGCTCTTCGTCGTCGCGGTGAAGCGCACCGGCGCCGGGGTGGCCGGAGCGACGCCGGCGGCAGCGCCCGCCGGCGGCAGGCAAGCCGAGTCGGCGACGGTCGAACTGGGCGGCTGGGGCTGTGAGTGCGGCTGGTGCTGCCCGGGCAGCCAGAGGGCGAGCAGTGCGCAGACGGCGGCCACGGCCCCCATGGTGAGCAGCGTCCGCCGGGCCGGGCGTTCGCGGTACGCCTGGTACCAGCGCCGGGGGAGCGTGGCGGCTGCGGTCGCAACCGGCTCGGCGGGTTGGGCGGCTTCAGCTTCGGTGGCTTCGGCGAGTGGCGCCGGGGCCGGTTGCTCGGCCGCGTTCGGCGCAGCCTCGCCGACGGCCTCCGGCTCCTCCGCCATCGTCTGTGTCGCGTCGGCCGCCGCAGTGTCCGCGGCCTCGACCCCCGCCGGCCGCACCGCCAGCTCGCGGCTCAGCTCCTCCCAGCGCCGCTCCCACAGCTCGACGTCACCACCGCACGCCCCGACATAGGCGAGCGTCACCTCCAGGCTTGGCTGCCGCACCCCGCCCGCCGCGTCGCTCAGCGTGCTGGCGCTGAACCCGGCCAGCGTGGCGAGGGCCCGGTAGGTGGGGTTGCCGGCCTGCTCGCGCACCGCCCGTAGGTCGTGGGCGAACGCTTGCAGCGGCCCCTCGGTCGGATCGACGGGGCGGGGTTTGCGAGCCAAACGAGTCTCCGGCGTGCGGGTGATGGACGGTCATGGACAGTCACGGGTGATCGGTTCAGTGTGCGCGGTGATCGTACTCGGTCACAGTCGCTGCCCGATTCCGCCCCGGTACGAACTCATCGAAGCTCTCGTCAGGTGACGTGTGCTCACCCCGTGGCTCGCCTGCCCCAGCACCGCCGTTCCCTGGGCCCGCACCGCCGCGCTCAACGAGGTGACCAGTGGCGTGACGGCCGGTCGCAGCGTCAGGCCAGAGACTCGGAGGTCGGCGCCGGCTGGTGGTTGTTCCACACGTATTCGTCCATCTGGTGCTGGTCGCCGGAGAGGTTGACCACCCGGTCCACCCTGCCCTCGGAGTTGAAGTGCCAGACCAGCGCCCACGTGGTGTCCACCTGCCCCACGCCCTCGGTGGACCAGCCGCGGTGGATGTCCACCACGTACTCCTCGTTGGCCTCCAGGAAGATCGGATCGGCCTGGAAGCCGGCCCGGCCCAGCTCGGTGAAGAAGGCGGCCACCTCCTCGATACCCCGCTTGGTGCCCGACAGCGGGTGGCGGCCCGGGATGGTCCACGCGACGTCGTCGGTCAGCACCTCCCGCATGCCCTCCAGGTCATGGGTGGCGTAGGCCGCGAAGAACTTGGTGATCGCGCCGATCTTCTTGCTCTTGTCGCTGATGTCACTCATGTCGCTCATGGGTCCGACTCCTCGTCGTCTCGCTCGTTCGCCTGCGAGAACAGCTTGCTGGCACCCCGTCAGTTCCGTCCAATAGCCGCTTCCATAACCTGACGGCATGATCGACGTCGACACTCGCCTGCTGCGCTCCTTCGCGACCGTCGCCGAGGAGGGGCAGCTGACCCGCGCGGCGGAGCGGCTGTTCATCTCCCAGCCGGCGCTGACCAAGCAGATCCGGCAACTGGAAGGCCAGCTGGGTGTCGAGCTGTTCACCCGGTCCCGGGCCGGGATGGCGCTCACCCCGGCGGGGAAGGCGCTTTCCGACCGTGTCCAGGGCGTGCTGGCGACCTGGGACGCCGCGCTGCGCGACACCCGGGCCGCCGTCAGCCGCGCCTCGCACGTGCTGCGGGTCGGCTTCGTGGCCAGCGCCGCGAACGAGGCCACGCCGGAGATCATCGGCGGCTTCGCCCGCCGTCGCCCGGGCTGGCGGGTCGAGTTGCGGCAGATCGACTGGTCCGACCCGACCGCCGGACTCGCCGACGGTCAGGTGGACGTGGCGCTGGTGCGGTTGCCGTTCCCCGGACAGGACACCCTGCGGGTGCGGGAGTTGCTCACCGAGCCGCGTTGGGTGGCGCTGTCCGCCGAGCACCCGCTGGCCGCGCTCGACGAGATCCCGTTCCGGCGGCTCTGGGACGAACCGTGCGTGGCCACCCCGCCCGAGTCGGGCTGGTGGCGCGACTACTGGCTGGCCACCGAGGAACGCGGCGGCCACCCGGTCAGGATCGGTGCGGTGGCTCGCAACCCTGACGAGTGGCTGGCCGCCATCGCGTACGGGCACGGCGTCAGCCTCACTCCGGAGTCCTCGGCCCGCTTCTATCCGCGGCCGGGAGTCGCCTACCGGCCGGTGAGCGGCGTCAGTCCGAGTTCGATGGGCGTCGCCTGGGCACCCGCGAGTGACCACGACGCGGTGGTGCGGGACTTCGTCGATGCCTGCGTGCGGGCGGCACCTCGCGGATGATCCGGCGCGCGCTGGGGTCTCGTGGCGCGCCGCCACCTCTAGAGTCGCTCCGCCGCCACGCGGATCGCGACAGCGAGACGGATGAGTTCGGCCGGGAGCAGCGGGCGCAGCTGAACCAGGACGGTGCCGTTCTCGGTCACCAGGAAGCCGCTGCCGAGCGGTTCGAGGTCGACCCCGAGCCCGGTGATCGCCTCGGTCAGCAGCGCGACCGACTCCGTCACCTGCTGGCGCACGTTGTTCACGACACAGCCCCGAAGCTGGTCGCGCCGCCGGCACCGTTCGCCCCGGACTGCCCGGCCGCCTGCCGGGTGGCCGGCGGTTTCTCCAGCCACTTGGGATCGGCCTCCCACTCGGGTCCGCCGCGTTCGGGCCGCAGGTAGACGATGCGGCCCACTTGGTCCATGAACACCCCGAGCCGCTGGTTGAGCGCGTCATAGACCAACTCGCCCCGCGAGCGCGGCTGGTACGTCAGCTCGGGTGGATGGGTGCCGACCGGCTGCACGGCCGGGTAGGCGAGGGTGAGGCGCTGGGCGGCCTCGGGGCGGCCGCCGCAGTCGGCGGGGCAGCGGCATTCGGGCATGCCCCGGTCGAAGAGGGAGTGGCCGCTGGCGATGGCGCCCTCCGCGTTCTTCTGATTATCTGTCATATCTGGCACTCCGGTGCTCGGTTGACTTCGAGAATCGCTCACCGCGAGGGCTTGGACTCCCAATGTTGCCGTTCTATCAACAAGCATCGGCAGGTCGCCCTACGATCGGTAGCGAATCCACGGGACAACCTGCGGCGTCGCCCGGAGAAGGTCGATCGAACTGGTGATCGGGGCCGCGCGCTCGGTGGCCCGTCCGGACCGCGGCGACCTCCGGGGCTCGGCCATCTCGGACGGTCGCCAGGATGTGAAATTCGTGTGAACTTCCAGGGGCTCCGGAGAAGCTCATGGGTAACACGGGGATTCAATTTCAACTCCGGCCACAACCGAATGCGTACCGAATGCGTAAGGGCCGGACGCGCCGCCTGGCGGCGCGTCCGGCCCTTACGTTTTCCGCGTCGAATTCCGGTCGCCCGGATGCCGCTCGGTCGGTCAGACCGTTGCGGCCGTGAGCTTCGGGTTCGGCCCGTACTGGTTCGCCTCCGGCTGGCCCGCGCCGGCCGTGAAGACGATCAGGACGATGGCGCCGATCAGCGGGATCACGCCGATGAGCACCCACCAGCCGGCACGGCCGGTGTCGTGCAGGCGCCGGAACAGCACCGCGAGGGTCGGCAGCAGCACCGCGAGCGTGTAGAGCCCGGAGATGACGCCGTTGGTGCCGGCCGCGGCGTCGACGATCTCGAGAATGATCGAGATGACGACGTTGATCAGGACGAACATCCAGTATTCCTGGCGGCGTGCCCGGCCGCTGAAACCGACGTAGTTCTTCAGTACTGCCAGGTACCAGTTCACTGCTACCGCTCTCCCGTTGTCAGTGCCATTGCTCGGGGCAGAACCTATGGCCTTGGTCAATGGATGGTCAATCGAAAATTCGCCCGCGATGCGCGACTGTGATGTCTCCTGGGCGGATTGACGGGATTTGGCCCGGCTCGCGATGATTTTCGCCTGGCCGCGCGGGCTGGTGACGCCACGCCAGGTTCGGCGGCGCCGGCTCGGATGGTCGCCGGTCCGTGGAGCCTCGTCGGCGCACCGGGCGACCGACGAAGCGTCACCACTTCCGTCACCCGGCCGGTGCCGGTGAAAATGGCCCGATGACAGCCACTCCCATGAAGGCCACGTCACCACAAGGCCCGGTCGCAGTGCCGCAGGTCGTCACCGACACCGCCGACGGGCGGCCGGTGCGGGCCGTCTGGCAGAACGAGCTCGGTGGCCTGACCTTCCAGCTCGGTGCGGGGGACGCACGGCAGTTCGTGAAGTGGACCCCGGTGGGCAGCGGGATCGACCTGTCGGCGGAAGTGGCGCGGCTGCGCTGGGCAGCGGCCTTCACCGTGGTGCCACGGGTGTTGGACGTGGGCTCGGACGCCACGGGAAGCTGGATCGTCACGGCGGGCCTCCGGGGTCGGATGGCGGTGGACGACCACTGGAAGCGCGACCCCGAGACCGCCGTGCGCGCGATCGGCGCCGGGCTGCGCGCGTTGCACGAGGAACTGCCCACCGCACCTTGCCCGTTCGACTGGTCGGCCGAGCGGCGGGTGGTGGCGGTGCGGGCCCGGGCCGCGGCGGGACGGATCGATCCGACGCGCTGGCATCCGGACCTCCGGCAGGTCGGCACCGTCGAACGGGCGCTCGGCCTGCTGGCCGATCCGCCGCCGGTCGACCGCCTGGTGGTCTGCCACGGCGATGCCTGCGCCCCCAACACCCTGATCGGCGATGACGGCACGTGCAGCGGGCACGTCGACCTCGGTGCGCTCGGTCTTGCCGACCGCTGGGCCGACCTGGCCGTCGCCACCTGGAGCACGCGGTGGAACTACGGTCCCGGGTGGGAGCAGCCGCTGCTGGACGCCTACGGGGTCGAGGCCGACCCGGCGCGGATCGCTTACTACCGGCTGCTCTGGGAGTTGTCGGACTGAGACCGACCGATGCCGCTCACCCGATGCTTCCGCAGACGTGCGCGGGCCCGTCGGATCGGCTGATCGATCGATCCGACGGGCCCGCGTGGTGCGGGGGCGGGAGCGGTCAGCGAGCCGGCCAGGTGGGCAGGATCTGGCGCTTGAACGTGTAGGCGGTGACGCCCGCGAAGGAGGCGTACCAGGCCACCACGGCGGTGACCAGGCCCAGCCAGCCGCCGATCTTGGTCGTGGTGTCGCTCGGGCCGAAGGCCCCGGCCGAGAGCACCGCGAAGGTGACGGTCAGCAGCACGAAGACGGCGAGCACGGCCAGGCTCACCCGCACCGCCGCGACCGCCATGTAGGCGGTGAAGATGGCCCAGGCGAGCAGGAAGAGGCCCAGCGCCTTGTGCAGGTCCGGGTTGGTGGCCAGAGCCGGCACGACGTCCTTGACCAGGAAGTAGTAGGCCAGCCAGAAGGCGCCGAAGGAACTGAACGCGGTGGCGCCGAAGGTGTTGCCCTTGCGGAACTCCCACATCCCCGCCAGCAGCTGCGCCAGGCCGCCGTAGACGAGGGCGAGCGGCAGCACCACTAGGCCGAGCTTCGCGTCCAGCAGGTTGGCGTTGAAGCAGCTGAGCACGAAGGTGGTCATGGCGAAGCCGGCCAGGCCGAGCGGCGCGGGGTCGGCGATCTCGGTGGCGGTGGTCGGCGGGGCGGACTGCTGTGTTGCCACGGGTGTCGTCCTTTCGGGGGAGTGGAATGACGACGCGACAGAACACATATGTTGACGTGAATAGCTGTCTTGAAACACCCATCGCACGGGGTTTTTGTGACGCCTGGTGAACTACGGCCATCCGGCTGGGGATGCTGGGGTCAATGGTGCGCATGTGACGTCTGATGAGATGATGAATCGCTCTTACGGAAGCCACTGTGCACAGCTATTCGAATGAAATTCGCCGTGCGAACGCTTGCGCTATACCAGGTTCTTGCGCATGAACACCCGGCTCGCCCCGGGCGGGTCGCAGGGCATCTCGCCGAACACCTCCCACCCGTGCCGCTGGTAGAACTCGGGTGCTTGGAAGGTGATGGTGTAGAGCACCGCACCGCGGCACCCGCGTCGCCGGCCCTCCTCCTCGGCCAGCCGCAGCACCTCGCTCCCGATCCCGCGCCCGCGCAGCTCGGCCGGCAGGTGGAAGAGGTCGACGAAGAGCAGCCCCAGCGAAGTTCGCCCGGTCAGGCCGCCGAGCACCGCTCCGGTCTGCGGATCCTTCACCAGGACGGCCAGCGGACGACGGTCGAACACGCCGGTCGCCTCGAGGTTGAACGTGTCCAGCGCGTTGGAGATCATCGCCAGGTCGTCCGCCATCAGGGCGTCGGTGACGACGATGCTGGGAGCGGAAGTCGCCAGGGGCGCGGAGGTTGACGAGGACGAAGAGGGCGAGGTTATCGAGTGATCGGTCACGCCCCGACTTTAGAGCGTCCGCATGGCGTGCCCCGCCCGGGCGTCCGAGGGCGATGTGCATCTCTCCCCCCGCAATTCGCGCCGACTTATCCCAGGGTGGCCGGGTCCGTGTTCGCCCCGCAGAGCACCACCGCGATGCGCTCGCCGGGGATCGGGCGGTAGGCGCCGCTGGTCAGGGCCGCGAGGGCGGTGGCGGCGGCGTGCTCGACGACCAGCCGGTGGTTCTCCCAGAGCTGCTGGCGGGCCGTCAGGATCTGATCCTCGCCGACCAGTACGGAGACGGTGTCCGCCCGCCTGGCCCAGTACAGGGCGGTCTGCGAAGCGCGGCGGGCGCCCAGCGAGTCGGCCGCGACCGAGTCCACCTCGACGTCGACCACCTCGCCCGCCTCGATCGCGGCGTTCAGCGCGCGACAGCGTTCCGGCTCGACGGCGACCACCCGCAGGCCGTGCCGCTCGGCCGCGATGGCGGTGCCCGCGAAGAGGCCGCCCCCGCCGACCGAGAGGATCACGGTGTCCAGGCCCGGTACGCAGGCGCGGATCTCCGGCAGCAGGGTGCCGGCCCCGGCGACCACGTACGGGTCGTCATAGGCGTGCGAGGCCAGCGCGCCGGTCTCCGCGCTGAACAGGCGGGCGGCCTCCTGGGCCTGGGCGTACTCGGTGCCGACCTGCCGCACCTCGGCGCCCAGGGCGCGCAGCCGGGCCACCTTGACCCGGGGTGCGGTGCGCGGCACGAAGACGGTGGCCGGCACCCCGTGTCGGGCGGCCGCCCAGGCGCAGGCCAGGCCCGCGTTGCCGCCGGAGGCGATCACCACGCCGGCCGCCGGCATCGCCCCGTCCGCCAGGTGCGCGGCGGCGAAGTTGGCGGCACCGCGGTCCTTGAAGGAGCCGCTGTGCTGCATGAAGTCCAGTGCGAGGTAGATCTCGGCGGAGGCGACCGGGCCCAGCTGCACCGGGATCACCGGCACCGGGCGGGTCACGCCGTCGATCCGCTCGGCGGCGGCTTTGACGTCGTCATAACTCAGTGCTGACACATTTGTTGAGTGTGGGGGACGGCGCGTACACGGTGCAATAGTCCTGCGCGAGCTGCGGCGTACGACGGCGTATCGGGGGGCGTAGGGCGGTGCGCCGGCGGTGTGTGGTGGCGTACCGACGGCCGGCGAGTGGCGTACCACGGCTCGAGATGCCGTGCCGGCCTGGGAGGTGGTGCCCTAGGCTGCCCGTCATGTTTTCGGTGCTTGCGGTCAGCTCATCAGACCAGAGACGGACGAGGGACGGTGCCCGGTGATCGACTGGGGCACCTTCTCGGCGCTGGCCACCGCAGGCGGAACGCTGGTCCTGGCCGCCGCCTCCTTCGCCTCGATCCGCTCGGCTGACCGGGCCGCGCAGTCGGCCGAGCGCGCGGTGCTGGCCTCGCTGCGGCCGTTGCTGATCAGCTCCCGGCTGGAGGCGCCGCGGCAGAAGCTGATCTGGCAGGACGGGCACCGGGCGCACCTGGCCGGCAGCGCGGGCTACCTGCGGATCGAGGGGGACAACCTGTACCTGGCGGCCTCGATCCGCAACGTCGGCCCGGGGCTCGGGGTGATCCACGGCTGGCGGTTCGCCCCGCCGGAGACCTACCAGGACGTGAAGCACCCGGACCCGGCCGACTTCCGCCGCCAGTCCCGTGACCTCTACGTCGCGCCCGGCGACACCAGCTTCTGGCACGCCGCGATCCGCGACCCCCTGGACCCGGACCACCAGGCGCTGGCCGGGCCGGTCAAGAACCGGGAGCGGGTCAACATCGACCTGCTCTACGGGGACTCGGAAGGCGGTCAGCGCACCATCAGCCGGCTCTCGGTGATCTCGGTCGCCACCGAGGAGGGGGACCGTTGGGTCTGCCAGGTGGTGCGGCACTGGAACGTGGACCGGCCCGACCCCCGCTGACCGGATCGTTCCGCGTCCGGTCCGGATCGGGCCTTCGCGAGACCCCCGGGCAGCCGCCACGATGGTGCCCATGGGAACCACATCGTCACGCACCGCGCTGATCGTCATCGACGTCCAGGAGTCCTTCCGCCGTCGCCCCGACTGGGCCGCCGTCTCCAACCCCGCCATCGTCGAGCAGGTCAACCGCCTGGTCGACGTCGCGCGGGCCAACGGCGACCTGGTGGTCTGGGTGCTGCACAGCGAGCCGGGCAGCGGCACGCCGTTCGACCCGGCCCTCGGGCACGTCCAGCTGATCGAGGGGCTGGAGCCGCGACCCGGCGAGCCGCTCCTGACCAAGACCTCGCACAACGCGTTCAGCACCACCAACCTGCAGCAATTGCTCACCCGGCACGGGGTGGGGGAACTGGTGGTCTGCGGCATCCGCACCGAGCAGTGCTGCGAGACCACCACCCGGCTCGGCGCCGACCTCGGCTACCGGATGGTCTTCGTCACCGACGCCACCGCCACCCACCCGATCGAGCACCGCGACGCCCCCGCCGGGCGCACCATGGCGGAGATCCTCGCCGACCCGACCACCCTCGGCACCGACGGGATCATCGCCCGCACCGAGTACGCGCTGGCCGGCCGGTTCGCCCGGATCGCGACCGTCGCGGAACTCGAAAAGGCCTGACCGGATCGTGCCCGCCGGGTCCCACCCGGCGGGCCGCCCGGCCTACGGTGTCCTCATGAGTCAGGTCGTCTTCCTCCTCGTCCCCCAACTGCACCTGCTGGACCTGGCCGGCCCCGCCCAGGTCTTCTCCGCGGCCGCCGACCTCGGCCACCCGTACCGGATCCGCTACGTCGGCGAGCAGAGCGCGATCCCGACCGCCCAGGGGGTCGAGCTGCGCGCGCAGACGCAGTGGCCCGAGCTGACGGCGGACGACCTGATCGTGGTCCCCGGCTGGCGCTCGCCCACGCTGCGCCGGCACGGCGCGCTCGGCCAGGCCACCCTCGACCGCCTGGCGGCCCACCACGCGGCGGGCGGCACGGTGGCGAGCGTCTGCGCGGGAGCCGACGCGCTCGGTCGGGCCGGGCTGCTCGACGGGCGGCGCTGCACCACGCACCACGACCTCCAGGAGGAGCTGGCCCGTCGCTACCCGCGCGCGACGGTGGTGCGTGACGTGCTGTACGTGGTGGAGGACCGGCTGATCACCTCGGCCGGCATCGCCAGCGGCATCGACCTCGCGCTGCACCTGATCGCCCTGCGCCACGGGCCCTACGACGCCGCGCGGGTGGCCCGCAAAATGGTGGTCTACGCCCGGCGCAACGGTGATGAGCAGCAGGCCAGCGCGATGCTCCGGCACCGGGCGCACGTCTGTGACGCGGTGCACCGCGCCCAGGACCTGATCGATGCCGGCTACACCGATCGCCTCGCGCTGACCGAGCTGGCCGCCGCCGTCGGCGTCAGCGAGCGGACCCTGACCAGGCGCTTCAGCAGCGCCACCGGCCTGACGCCGCTGCGCTACCAGCAGGAGCTACGGATCGAACGCGCCGAACACCTGATCGCCCGCGGCGCGACCACCGAAGCCGCCGCCCGGGCGGTCGGTTTCCAGGACGCCCGGATGCTGCGCCGCCTGCGCGCCCGCGAGGCGGCGGCTTCGGTGGTCGCCTGATGCGGTGGCCGCCCAGCGGCCCCGGGCGTTGGTCAGCCGAACTGGCCCACCTGGTAGTCGCCGGCGGGCTGCTGGACGATGACGTTCAGCCGGTTGTACGCATTGATGAGGGCGATCAGGCAGACCAGGGCGGCCAGTTGCTCCTCGTCGTAGTGCTCGGCGGCCTTCGCCCAGACCTCGTCACTGACGCCGCCGGCGGCGTCGGCGATGCGGGTGCCCTGTTCGGCCAGTTCCAGCGCCGCCCGCTCGGCCTCGGTGAAGACGGTGGCCTCCCGCCAGACCGCGACCAGGTTGAGGCGCTGCGCGGTCTCCCCGGCGTGCGCGGCGTCCTTGGTGTGCATGTCGAGGCACATCCCGCAGCCGTTGATCTGGCTGGCGCGGATCTTCACCAGCTCCTGCGTTGCGTGCGGCAGGGTCGAGTCCGTGACGACCTTGCCCGCCGAGTTGATGTACTTCGCGAAGTTGGGCGTGATGGAGCTGCCGTAGAAGTTGAGCCGGGCGTTCATGATGCTCTCCTTGCCGTGTCGATGCTTGCCCAGCTTTGACGGAGCAGACCGGCGAGATGTGACATCCGGACGGGCCGGGCGACTGTGACGCCCGTCTCATCCGGGGCGGCCCGCGACCGACGCGTCGGCCTCAGCCCAGCGCATCCCGGACCGCCCGGCGGGCCGGCTCGCTCAGCAACGGGTCGAGGGAGGTGAAGAGCCGCCCCAGCGCCGGCCCCCAGCGCTCCCGCAGCTCGGCGCTGTGCCGCAGCACGTCCAGCTCGTTGGCGACGGTCAGCTCGGCGAAGTCCTGGCGTCGCCGCTGGTCGGGGACGGACTCGAGCCCGCTGAAGCGATCGCGGATCAGCCCGTCGGCAACCGGGAGTTGACGGTACGACAGGGCACGGTCGCAGCTGCCGTAGTCGTACACCAGCTGCTCGGCCGCCGGGCCGATCACCTCCGAGAGCCGGCCCCGCGCGTTGAGCGGCAGCAGGGTGGTGGCGAAGCCGTCCGTTCCGTAGCAGGCGTGGCAGAGACCGGCCAGCCGCAGGTCGGGGCGGGCGCCCCAGGCGGTCAGCAGCAGCTGGACCCGCTCCAGGTGGGCGAGCAACGTGCCGCCAGGGTGGTCGAGTTCCGCCGCGCCCAGCGAACGCAGCAGCGCCACTGCCGCCTCGGCCCGTCCCATCCGGCTTCCCCCTGTCGCGTCTCGGGTCACCGGGTCGGCGCCTGTCCGCCAGGGTCGACGTCCGGCTCCCGGATCGCCGCCGCGTGCCCCCCTGGCTTCGGCGGACAGGTCGCCGCCCCGGTCGCTGACGATGCTTCTCCTCCCCGACACCCAAGTCAATCCTCAGGTTGTCTTCCACAGATCCAAGGGAAATCTTCGGTCTGGGCCTTGCTACGGTGCTGCTCCATGACCCTCGACGATCTCCGCGTCTTCGTCGCCGCCTGCGAGAGCGGCAACCTCAGCGCCGTCGCCCGCGAGCTCTCCCGTACCCAGTCGGCGATCAGCCAGCACGTGCGGCGGCTGGAGACCGAACTCGGCCTGGCCCTGCTGGAGCGGCGCCCGCGCGGGGTCGCGCCGACCCAGGCCGGGCAGATCCTGCATCGCGCGGCCGCCCAGGGGCTGGGCCAGCTCGATCTGGCGCTGCGTCAGCTGCACGACCTGCGCGACGGGGACCGCGGCACGGTGCGGATCACCACCGGCGCCACCACGATGCGCCACTTCATGACCGCCGCCGTCGCCCACTTTCGGCGCGAACACCCGGACGTCAACCTGGAGTTCCGCACCGAGACGTCCAGCCGCAGCTGCTTCGACGCGCTCGCGGCGGGGGAGGCCGACCTGGCCTGGGTGACCATCGGCGCACCCGCGCGCGGGATCGAACAGCGGCCGGTGATCGAGCTGCCCTGGGTGCTCGCGGTGCGCATCGACGACCCGTTGGCGCAGCGCACGCTGATCGAGCCGGGCGAGCTGACCGCGATCCGCCCGATCCGGCTGCCGGAGAACTCCGTCGCCCGGGCCCGGCTGGACGGCCAGCTCGGCCACGTCCAGGGCGCCACCACCAGCGTTGCCGACTGGGACACGGCGGTGCTGCTGGCCGAACTCGGCCTCGGTCACGCCGTGGTCCCCGCGCTGCCCGGCTGGCGGGCCCCCGGCCACCCGGAGCTGCGGCTGATCCCGATCCCCGCCCTGCCACCCCTCCCGGTCGGCTGGGCGGTCCGCCAGTGGGACGCCTTGCCGTCGCCGGCCCGGGAGTTCGCCGACTCCGTGGCGACCCACGCGGCCGGGTGAGCGACCGTCGTGTCGGGCGGAGCGGACCGGCGCGCCGACGAGTTGGGCAGCTCGGCCGGCCGCGCGCTGGTGACCCGGGCCCGGGCGGCGCTGCGGGCCGTCCGGGCTAACGGGGAGGGCGACGTACCGCCGAGCGGGTGAGGAGCGCGGGAGGCGGTTTGGCGTCCGGGCCGGTTGCCGGTCAGGATCCTTGCCGAGCAGCAGATCGCCGGGTGGAGTGGCCGAGTGGCGAGGCAGCGGCCCGCAATGCCGCGTACATAGGTTCGAGTCCTATCTCCACCTCCTCAGCCCGTTCGTCGGCCCGTCCCGGTTGCCTCAACCCGTCAACTCCCGCTCCAGCGGCGTCCGAAAGCGCGGGGTGACCCGGACCTCGCCGAGCCAGCCGGCCAGCCGCTCGGCCTCGGCGGCGATCGCCCGCTCGGCCGTCCTCGCCTCCGACCCGCCGATCCCGGCGAGCAGCCGCCAGACCAGCTCGCCGTCCGACCGCTGGGCCCAACCGCCCACCACCCGGCCGTTCCACCACACCGTCGGGCCCGCGTTGCCGGTCCGGTCGAAGAGCGCGGGCACCAACTCCGGCTCCAGGTACCAGTCGCGGCCGCGCCAACCCAGTACCGTCGGGTCCAGCGCGGGCAGCAGCGCGGCCCACGGCTCGCCGGTCGACCCGGACTCCGGCTCCTCGTCGCCCGGCAGCACCAGTCCGGGGCCGCCGGCCAGTTGGACCTGCACCGCGCCGACGTCGGCCAGCGCCTTCCGGGTGTCGCCGAGCGTCCAGCCGGTCCACCACTTGACGTCCTCGACGGTGGCCGGACCGTAGCGGGCCAGCCAGCGGCGCACCACCTCCGCCTTGGCCTCCCGGACCGGGACGTCGGGCCACTGCGGGACCAGCGCCCACGGGTAGCTGCTGCTCACCCAGGAACCGCGCGGCCGGCAGCGCCGCACGTGCCCGTCCGAGGCCAGCAGCCGCAGCAGCCGGCTGCCCACGCTCTGCCGCGCCTCGTACGGCTTGCCCGGCGCCATCAGGATCGTCTCGCTCAACGCCGGGACGTCGACGGCCAGTTCCGCGGTGGTGGCCGCACCGCGGGCGGCCAGTGCGGCGAGCACGGCGCGCTCGGTCGCGGCCAGCCGCGCCTCGTCCCAGCCGTCCGCGCCCTCGCGCAGGTGCTTGACCAGGGTGGCCCGCTCCTTGACCGCGATGGCCCGCGCGCTCGAGGAACTGACGTACGGGGCGCAGTCCTCGGTGACGGCGAAGATGGTGCGCCGCATGGAGAGCAGCTTCACCAGCGTCACCTCCTCGTACAGGGCCCGGTCGACCGCGGCGGCGCTCGGCTCGGTGAGGCGGGTGCAGGCCGAGAGGTAGACGGTCGCCGCGTCCGTGGCGTGCAGGCCCACCACGGCATCGGCCACCTGCTCGACGGTGGCGGCCCGGTGGGCGGGGGCCAGCAGCTGCCGGTGGGCCAGGCGGGCTCGGCGCTCTTCGTCGCCGAGGAACGGGGATCGGCTGGTCATGGCTCGAGCGTAGTCCGGGCCGGAGTCAGGCGTCGTGATCCTGGTGATCGTGGTCCCGATGGTCGTGGTCCCGACGGTCGTGGCCGCGGTGGGCCGCCTGCGGTGCCCCGCCCATCATCCGCAGCATCGCCAGGCCGCCGGTGCGCAGGAACCGCACCAGCAGCGTGGCCGCCAGCAGCAGGAAGGCGATGTTCAGACAGCTGGTGTAGTTCCAACTGATCCCCTCCATCGGGATCTTCGCGTCCCGCTGGTCCGGGATCAGCCCCAGCCCGCCGAAGACGAACTCCACCAGGTAGCCCGCCGCCACCATCGCCGCGTAGCTGGTCGCGAGCAGGAAGGCGGCCATCCGGGCGCCGTAGTACTTCCGGTAGATGTTCAGGATCGGCAGGATGATCAGGTCCGCGAAGATGAACGCGACCACGCCGCCGAAGCTGATCCCGCCCTGCCACAGCACCACCGCCAGCGGCACGTTGCCGATCGAGCAGACGAAGGAGAGCATCGCCACCAGCGGTCCGATCAGCGGTCCCCACAGCTTGCTCGCCAGCGGGTGTCCGGCGAAGAAGAACGCGTGCCAGAAGCTGTCCGGCACCCAGGCGGCGATGGCGCCGGCGATGAGCAGCCCGATCACCAGGTCCCTGATGATCGCCGCCCACTCCATCACGAAGACGTGCGAGGTCGCGGTGAATCCGGCGGGGGAGAGCAGCCGGCGGGTGAAGGGGCCGTCGCCCGGCACCGACATGTCCATCGCGGCGTGCCCCTCCATCGAGCCGGGCACGCCGCGCTCCGCCTGCGCGCGAGCCGTGCTCAGCAGCCGGTCGCGCAGGAAGAATCGGAAGAGCAGCGCGAGCACCACGATCATGATCGGACCGCCGACGAACTCCGCCGCCGTGAACTGCCAGCCCATCAGCAGGGCCAGGATCACGCCGAGTTCGATCACCAGATTGGTGGACGCGATCTCGAAGGCCATCGCGGAGGTGAAGTCGGCGCCCTTGCGGAACAGCGACCGGGCCAGCGCCACCGCCGCGTAGGAGCAGGACGAGGAGGCGGCGCCCAGTGCCGAGGCGACGGCCAGGGTGCGCGGCCGGTGGTCGCCGAGCAGCCGGATGATGGTGGACTTGCGGACCACCGCCTGAACCACCGCGGAGAGCGCGAAGCCCAGGATCAGAGCCCAGGTGATCTCCCAGGTCATCGAGCCGGTGATGGACAGGGCGTGCCGGATCGCGTCCATGGGTCTCAGCCTATACCCCTGGAGGGTATCTGCTCAGGGCGCGCGGCCCCCGGCGTGTCCTCCGTCCTCCGTCCTCCGCGCCCCTTGTCGCACCACGCTGTTCGGTGACCCGCTAAACGGCGGCCTTCTGGCCCGCCACCACCCGCACCCGTTCGCCGAGCCGCCGCACCGCGCGGCTGCCCGGATGGGCGGTGACGCTCTGCCGCAGCACGTCGAAATGCTCGTCCCCGCGCGCGGTGGCCAGCGTGGTGTAGTCGTCGAGGAACTCGCCCCAGGTCACGCACGCGGCCTCGACATGGCCCAGCTCCCACTGCCGCGCCGCCAGCACCCCGTTCGCGTGCAGCCGCCCCTGCCGCTCGTTCGCCGGGCGCACCCGGTTGGACTGCCGCATCGCCTGGATCGAGCCCGGCAGGTCACCGAGCGCGTACAGCACGCTGCTGACGTGGAAGTGGTACGCCGACCAGTCGTACCCGCCCACCGCGTCGTTGCGCCCGTCGGCCTTGGCCAGCGCCGCCTCGGTCTGGCCCAGCCTGGTGAAGGCCAGCCGCTGGTCACGCACCATGGCGGCGCCGTGCGCCTGCTGGCCGCGCAGGAACGCGGTCAGTCGCGGGCCGGCGGCCGGCGCGCACTCGGCGGCGGCGTCCGCGTACTGCAGCGCGCGCGGCCCATAGCCGAGGTTGGCCGCCTGCAGCGACATGCCCCGCAGCGTTCGGCAGTACGTGACGTGGTCCTGGCCGTCCTGAGCCAGCGTCAGGGCCTCGGTGAAGTACTGCTGGCCCAGGCCGTGCGCCCGTTCGTACATCGCCATCCAGCCGGTCAGGTAGACCAGGTCGGAGGCGGCGGCCAGCATCGACTTCTTCACCCGTGGCGTGCCGTCGGCCTGCAGCCAGGGCATCACGGTGTTCGCCAGGAACGCGGCGCTCATCGGGCGCGCGTGGCCGCCGCCCAGCTCGTCGAGGATCCCCGCGATCCGCTCCGTCATCGCCCGGACCGTCTCCACCTCGCTCTCGCCGATCCGCACGGTGCGCCCCGCCCGCACCTCGTGGTTGGCGTTGTCCAGCCGCTGGGCCAGCTCGGTGTAGCCGGGCACCAGCATCGCGGCCGAGTAGAGCCCGGCGGTCAGCATGCTCCGGCGCGACGGGTCCATGTCGCTGCGCACCAGGTCGGCCAGGTCGGCCCCGGGAGTGCTGCCGGCCGGGGCCGGCCCGAAGCCCGCCTCCTGCGAGGTGACCGGGCGGCCCAGCCGACGGGCGAACGCCTCCGCCACCACCGGTCGGACGGTCGGCTTGGGACGGACGCCTTTCAGCCAGTGCGAGACCGCAGAGTGATCGTATGTCAGCTCCAGACCGGCGCTGCGGCCGATCCGGTTCACCGCGCGGGCCAGCTGGTCGTTGCCCCAGCGGGCCTCGGCCAGCAGGGCGGCCAGCTGTCTGTTCGGCGTGCGAGTCATAGCTCCCCCTTGCTTGATTCACGTCGTTCACGGCTCAGCCCAGCATGGACCGTTCTCTTCTCGGGCGTAAGTCGGTTGACTGTGCATCAGCCGCTCGGGGACGGCGGATCATGGTTCAGCCGCTCCCTGGATCGTCGAGGAGATGCCCTACATGGAGCGCGAGTACCGTCCCCTGTCGAATGAATTCCAGGTCACCGCTGATGCCAACGCCGTTCGGCGGGCTCGTGACCGGATCGTTGCCGTGGCCGCGGGTTGGGGGGTTCCGCTCGCCCCGGAGGCACGGGGGGACCTGCGGCTGTGCGCCAGCGAGGTGGTCACCAATGCGCTGGAGCACGGCGGCGGGGAGTGCCGGGTCACGGTGCGGTGGACCGGTCGGCAGCTACTGGTGGAAGTGGCCGACCGGTCCAGGCGCACGCCGTTGGTGCTGTGCCCCGCGGACGACGTGAGCTCCGGGCGTGGCCTGGCGCTGGTCCAGGCGCTGGCGGACAGCTGGGGGTGGGAGCCGAACGACCGGGGCAAGGTGGTCCGCTTCGCCTTCGCCGCCGAGCCGGCGCAGGCGCCGCCGCAGACGCGGCCGCTCGACCGCAGCTGCGCACCGCTGGTGGCGCGGTCGTCCTGAGGCCTGCTCGGCGTGGGGCGGCGCCCAGCGCATGGGGCTGGGCTCAGTGCTGACCTTCCGTCAGTACGGGAGTGAGCAGCGCCCGGGGCCGTGCCAGGGCCAGGGTGACCGGGTCGGTGCGCGGACTGCGACGGTCGCCGGGAGCCGGCCGCATGACGACGTGGGCCGGCGCGACCGCCACCCCGCACGGGACGCAGATGCCGACCGGGCTGATCCGGTTGCCGCACGCGTCGTGGGTGAAGACGGTGTGCGAGGCGTGCTCGGCGGCGTGCCGTTCGCCCCAGCGGGCCAACGCGTGTACCGGCAGCCAGAGTTCGAGGCCGGCCTCGGTCAGCAGGTACTCGTAGCGCACCGGGCCGTCCTGGTAGGGCTCCTTGCGCAGCACCCCCGCCTCGACCAGGGCCCGCAGCCGGGCGGTGAGGACCGCGCGCGGAATGTCCAGGTGGACCAGGAAGTCGTTGAACCGGCGCACCCCGTAGAAGGCGTCGCGCACGATGAGCAGGCTCCAGCGCTCGCCGACCACCTCCAGGGCACGGGCGAGCGAGCAGTCCTGTTGGGCGTAGTCCGTTCCGAGCGCCATGGGAGCCAGTGTACTCGGGTCGGTTCATTGAACAGACCGATGGTGTAGCGTGATGAACGAGTCAGTTCATTCACCAGACTCGCTTGCCCGAGTGAGTTCATTCACCAGACTGAGGTGGTCGTCGATGGCCCAGGAGAGTGCACGCCCCGACCTGTTGTCGACACCCGACCCGGTGCCCCCGCTACCCCCGTTACTCCCGTCGGCCGCGCGGCCCGGCCCGCGCCCGGCCCTGCTCACCGCCTGCTACGGCACCTTCCTGGTGCTGATCGCCTACACCCTGCCGACCACCACGCTCGCACCCACCGCGAGCGCCCTGCACGCGGGGCCCGCCGCGCAGACCTGGATCCTCACCGGCGCGCTGCTCGGCCTCACCGCACTGCTGCTGATCATGGGCGGAGTCGCCGACGACCACGGCCGCAAGCGGGTGTTCACCGCGGGCGCGCTGCTGCTCGCGGCCTCCGCCGCGCTGTCCGCGCTCGCCCCCGACACCACCGTCTTCGTGATCGCCCGGGTGCTCCAGGGCGGTGCCTCGGCCGCGCTGCTCGCGCCCAGCCTCGGCCTGGTCAGCCAGGCCTACCCAGCCGGCCCCGCGCGGGTGCGGGCCCTCGGCGGCTGGGGCGCGGCGGTCGGGCTCGGCATCGCGGTGGGTCCCGTCTACGCCGCGCTGCTCGCCGAACTCGCCGGCTGGCGCGCCGTCTACGCGGTGCTGGCCGCACTCGCACTGCTGCTCGCCGGGCTCGCGGCCCGACACCTCACCGAGTCCCGCAGCGACCGGCCGCGCCGCCTGGACCCGCTCGGCGCCCTCACCCTGTCGGTCGGCACCGCCGCGCTGATCGCCGGTCTGGCCGAGGGACGCACCGGCTGGCTGCGGCCGGCCCCGGTGACGCTGCTGGCCCTCGGGGTGCTGGCGCTGGGCGCGTTCGCGCTGGTGGAGTCCCGGGTGGCCGAGCCGATGCTGGACCTCGCGCTCTTCCGCGACGCCCGCTTCGTCGCCGCCGGGACGGGTGCGCTCTTCACCGGCCTGTCCATCGTCGGCCTGATGAGCTGCCTGCCCAGCGTGCTGGAACGCGCCCTCGGCGAGAGCCCGTTGGTGGCCGGGCTGGTGCTGGCGATCTGGTCCGGCCTGTCGGTGGTCGCCGCCCTGCAGTCGCGTCGACTGGCCGACCGGCTCGCCCCGGTCACCCAGCTGGCTGCCGCCCTGCTGGCCTGCGCCGTCGGCGAGGCCGCTCTCTACGGGCTCACGCCCGCCGCCGGTTGGCCCCGGCTGGTCCCCGGCCTGGTGGTGGCCGGTCTGGGCAGCGGAGTGCTCAACGCGGCGCTGGCCCGGCTCGCCGTCAGCAGCGTGCCGGGCCATCGCGCCGCCATGGGATCCGGCGCCAACAACACCGCCCGCTACCTGGGTTCCGCCCTCGGCGTCGCCCTGTCCCTGGCGCTGATCGGCTCCGCCCGCTCGCCCGCGGGTCCCGCCGCCGCAGCGGCCGCGGGCGCCGACCGGGCGATCGTGGTCGCGGTCGCCCTGTGCCTGCTCGGCGCCGCGGTCGCCCTATGGGCCCGCGCGGCGGCCCGTGCGGCGGCACGCTCAGGGGCCTGTTCGGCGGCCCGTGCGGCGGCACGCTCACGGGCCTGTTCGGGGGCCTGTTCGGGGGCTCGCGAGGGGGCTCAGCGCCGGTAGCGGTGCCCGCTGTTGCGCTCCCGCGCGGCCGGCTGCGCCCCCCCGCCACCCGTCCGCTCACGGCTGCCCGAGCAACTCCCGTTCCAGCTCGGCGCTGATCCCGCTCGCCGAGTGGCCGGTCCCGCTCGGCGAGCCGCCGGGCAGCTCCCGCTGCCACGCCCAGGTGTCCGCGACCGTCTCGCTCAGCGGGCGGCAGCGCAACCCGGCAGCGAGCGCCTTGCCGACGTTGCCGCGGTGCATGGTGGCGTGCAACTCGCCCGGCGGGATCCAGATCGGCAGCTGGGTCCAGGGCTCGACGCCGGCCGCCAGCAGCACCTCCGGGTCGGTCCAGCGCAGCTCGGCCGTGGACCCGGTGGCGGCGACGCAGGTCTCCAGCAGGTCGCCCATGGTCGTCTGATCGGGCGGGCAGACCAGGTTGAACGCGCCGCCCAGGCCGCGCTCGGCCGCGTCCAGGCTCCAGCCGGCGAGGTCGCGCGCATCGATGTACTGGATGGTCAGCTCGCGTGGTCCGGGCGCCAGGACCGGACCGCCACGGGCGATCCGGTTCAGCCACCAGGGCAGGCGCCCGACGTTCTCGCCGGGGCCGAGCACCAGTCCGGCGCGCACCAGCAGCGCACGCTCCCCGAACGACGCCAGTGCGGCCAGCTCGCCGCCGCGCTTGAGTCGCGCGTAGTCGCCCTCCGGGTCGTCCGGATCGCCGTCCACCACCGGGCACCGCTCGTCCAGGTCGACCCCGGTGGGGTAGCCGTAGACGGAGCGGCTGGACACGTAGACGTAGTGGCCGGCCCGCCCCGCCAGCAGCCGCGCGGCGTCCCGGACGGCGGTGGGGGCGAACCGCCAGGTGTCCACCACCAGGTCCCACCCGCCCTCGGGCGAGGCGGCCGCCGCCGCCAACTCGGCCAGGCCGTCCTCGGTGGTCCGGTCGCCGCGCAGCGCCCGGACGCCCGGCGGCGGCGCGTGGTGGCCGCGGTGGAAGACAGTCACCTCCCAACCACGCGACAGGGCCGCCTCGGTGAAGGCCCGCCCGACGAACTCGGTACCACCCAGGATCAGGAGTCTCATGCCGACTGACTCTGCCGCCCGAGGACGGCGGCGGGAAGAGCGGCAAGCTCTCAGCGGAATCGCCGAGAGCGGACAGACCGCCGCCGCTTCACCGACCTGACGCAGCGGCCGCGTCCGCAGCAGCCGTGTCCGCAGCACCAGCATCCGCAGCACCGGCACCGGCATCCGCAGCAGCCGCCGACCGGCCGGCCAGCCGCTCGTACCGCTGCCGGGCCGCCTGCGGAGTGCCGAGGCCCAGGCCGAACGCCACCTCCTGCCAGGTGAGTCCGCGCCCACGCGCCATTCCGAGCAGTCCGGCTTCCAGGTCGTCCATCTCGGCCCGGGCTCGTGGCACCAGACTGAGCGCGGCCAGGATGTCGCTGCGGTCCACCTCCGGCTCGCCCTCCTCGGGCAGCGCGGCGCCGCTCAGCAGGAAGGTGACCAGGCGGATCGCCTCGTGCGGCGCCAGGACCATCGGGTGCACCTGGCGTCGGCGCTGCTCATCGGTGGCGGCATGCCGCTCGGCTATCCGGAAGAGCGAGGCGTACTCGCGCTGCACCCGCGCCTGGTCGGGATCGGGCACCGCGAACGGATCGACTGAATCGGTCGGGTCGTTTGGGCTGTTGGCTGATGACATGCCATCACCCTCACCACACTGCAGCCCGTTGTCAACGGTTACTTGTGAACAATCTGTTCATCAGTCAAAGTTTGGTAATCGCTTGCCGCTCGGTGCAACCACGGGTCTATGCTGGTGAGCGTTCAATGAAGAAGGCACCTCGTTCGGTGAGGCGTCTTCACGGACACAGGCCACTGATCCCAACCGTCGAGAGACGCTCCGGATCAGGACAGATCTTCCCGACCTAAGGGTTGATCCCAAGTGGCTTCCGGCTCAGCCGAGTCGGATCACGCCGTGAAGTGCCAAAGCTCTGACGAGTTGGGGTGAGCCGGCCCTCGGGGACGGCGAGCTCCTTGCCGTGTCGTCATGCGTAGCGGATCCGTCGCGCGCACCGGCCGGGGGGAGGCGAGAGACAGACTCATGGATTGCAGTAGTCCGGGCCATAGTTGCCCCTACTCCCGCTTGTCCTCGTACTTCTTCGGCTCGCGGTAACCACCTCGGCAAGGCTCACTCGCGCCTGCGCACGCTCCACCTGCTCCGAGGTCTGCTGCCGCGTGCCTCCGAACTCCCCCTGAATCCGTGGGGGCTGAGGGAGGTTCATCATGACCACCAACGCGACTCTCGACTCGAAGGTTCCCGCCGCGCGTGCCGCGGTGCTGGATGACGCGCACCTGGGTGACATCAAGGGTGCGCTGGGCACGATCCGGCTGGATGACACGGCCGAGCGCAAGGGCCTGTCCGCGAAGCTGAAGACGCTGCTGGCGATCGTGGGCCCGGGCCTGATCGTGATGGTCGGCGACAACGACGCCGGCGCGTTCTCCACGTACGGGCAGGCCGGGCAGAACTACGGCACGCATCTGCTGTGGACGCTGTTGCTGCTGGTTCCGGTGCTGTACGTCAACCAGGAGATGGTGTTGCGCCTGGGTGCGGTGACCGGGGTGGGGCACGCCCGGTTGATCCTGGAGCGGTTCGGGAAGTTCTGGGGCGCGTTCAGTGTGATCGACCTGTTCCTGCTCAACGGGTTGACGCTGGTGACGGAGTTCATCGGGGTGACGCTGGCGGCCGGCTACCTGGGCCTGCCGAAGGTCGCCTCGGTGGTGCTGGCCGCCGCGATCATCATCGCCTCGGCCTTCACCGGCTCGTTCCGCCGTTTCGAGCGGATCGCGGTGGCGCTGTGCGCGGGTTCGCTGCTGCTGGTGCCGATCTACTTCATGGTCCACCCGAGGACCTCGCAGATGGCGCACGACTTCGTGGTGCCGAACATGCCGGGCGGCACGGGCCAGTTGGCGACCGTGATGCTGCTGATCATCTCCATCGTGGGCACCACCGTCGCGCCGTGGCAGCTGTTCTTCCAGCAGTCGTACGTGATCGACAAGCGGATCACGCCGCGGTTCATGAAGTACGAGAAGGCCGACCTGTGGATCGGCATCGTGATCGTCGTCGTCGGCGCGGCCGCGATGATGGGTTTCACCGCCGCCGCGTTCGCCGGCACCGACGGGGTGGGGCAGTTCTCGGACGCGGGCGCGGTGGCCAGGGGCCTGGCGGACCACAGCGGCAAGCTGGTCGGCGCGCTCTTCGCGATCGCGCTGCTGGACGCCTCGATCATCGGCGCGTTCGCCGTCTCGCTCTCCACCGCCTACGCGATCGGTGACGTCTTCGGCATGAAGCACTCGCTGCACCGCGGGGTCGCCGGCGCCAAGGGCTTCTACGCCGTCTACGCGGCGCTGGTCTGCGTGGCGGCGGCGATCGTGCTGGTCGCCAGTGACCACACGCTGGGGTTGTTGACGCAGGGTGTGCAGGTGCTGGCCGGGGTGCTGCTGCCGTCGGCCTCCGTCTTCCTGCTGCTGCTGTGCAACGACAAGCAGGTGCTGGGGCCGTGGTCGAACGGGCCGAAGGTGAATGCGTTCACCTCCGCGGTGGTGGGGGTGCTGGTGACGCTGTCGGTGATCCTGACCGCCTCGGTGCTGTTCCCGAACATCTCCTCGGGGGCGATCCTGGGCATCATGGCCGGCTGCGGCGTGCTGGGGGTGCTGGCCGCCGGCTTCGCCTTCACGCGCAAGCGCACGGCCACCGCCGAGGACCCCATCGACCGCACCGGACGCGACAACTGGCGGATGCCCCCACTGGCGACCCTCACCCGCCCGGTGATGTCCACCGGCCGCAAGATCGGCATGGGCGCGCTGCGCACGTACCTGCTGATCGCGATGATCCTGGTCGTCATCAAGCTCGTCCAGACCGCCCTCGGCCACTGAACCACCGCCTGGGGATGTGATCGGCTGCGAGCTCTCGTCCAATGGCTACCGCAGCTATCCGCCGAACGCGGTGGCCCGGGTGCGGTGGCGGGTGCGCGCGGTGAGCGCTCGTGCCTTCCGGCAGGGAAGTGAGCGACGGGCGAGGATCATCAGGTGAGGACGACTGAGAACGACTCTGCCGCCGGCCGGTTGACCCCGCCGCCCTGGCTGGTCCGCACGCTGCGTCCGCAGCCGACCGCCGTGCCCAAGGCGGCGGCCGTGCGCGCGGCCGTCGGGATGGGGTTGCCGGTGGCCGTCGGGTTCGCCGTCGGGCAGAGTGCAGACGGCGCGCTGGTCGCGATGGGGGCGCTCGGTGCCGTGCTCGGGGACACCGCCGACGCTTACCGGCTGCGGGTGTTCAACATCGCCGTTCCACAGCTCTTCGCCGCCGCCGGGCTGGCGCTCGGCGAGCAGGTGTACGGGCACGGTTGGGTCGCCGTCGCCGCCCTCACCGGGCTCGCGCTGGTGGCCGGGATGATCAGTACGATCGGCGCGGTCTCCTCCGCCGTCGGGCTCAACGTGCTGCTGATGGCGGTGATCGGCGCCGGCCTGCCGTTCCCGCCGCCCTGGTGGCACGGTCCGGCGCTCATCCTGCTCGGCGCCGCGCTGATCCTGGTGATGGCGCTGCTCGCCTGGCCGGTCCGCTCCGGAATCCCCGAACGGGCGGCGGTCGCCGACGCCTACCACGCGACCGCCGACCTGCTGGACGCCGCCGGCGGGGAGGACTGGAGCGAGGCGCGGACCCGGCTGACCGGAGCTCTCGACAACGCCTACGACCTGCTGCTCAGCCGCCGCGCTCTGGTCCCGGGGCGCAGCCGGGGGATGTCCCGTCTGATGGCGCTGCTGGGGGCGCTGACGCCGCTGGTCGAGGCGGCCCCCGCCGTGCACGCGGCGGGTGGCCCGCTGGGCAGGCGGTTGGCGGTCGAGGTGCGGCGGATCGCGGCGGCGGTGGCGGTGGGGGGAACGCTGCGCACCCTCGCCGTTGACGCTCCGTCAGCTGCTGAGTCCTCCTCAGACACCGAGCCGGACACCCCGGTCGAACGGGCCGCGGCCGCCGCCGTCCTGCACGCGCGGGAGGTGCTGGCGGACGCGCGCCGGTCGCCGGTGCCGTCCGCCGGGCTGCGGCCGACCCCGCTGCGGGCGCGAGTGCCGGCCCGTGCGCGGGAGGTGCTGCTGTCGGCCACCTCCTGGCGCTACGGCCTGCGGCTGGCGCTCTGCCTCGGGCTGGCCCAGGCGCTGGTCTCCACCGTCACGGTGCCGCGCTCCTACTGGGTGCCGTTGACCGTGACCTTCGTCCTCAAGCCCGACTTCGGCTCGGTCTTCACCCGCGCGGTGCTGCGCGCGCTGGGGACCGCGGTGGGGCTGGTGCTGGCCACCGCCGTGCTGGAGGTGGTGCCGCGCGGGGCCTGGGAGGTGCCGGTGGTGGCCGTGCTGGCGGCGGCGCTGCCGGTGGTCTCGCGACGCAGCTACGGGCTGCAGACGATGGTGATCACGCCGCTGATCCTGATCCTCTCCGACCTGTTGAACCACCAAGGGGTGCACCTGCTGGTGCCGCGACTGGTGGACAGCCTGCTCGGCTGCGCGATCGTGTTGGTCGCGGGGTATGCGCTCTGGCCGGAGAGCTGGCACTCCCGGGTCGGCGCCCGGCTCGCGGACTCGGTGGACGACGTCGCCCGGTACCTCGAGTGCGCGTTCGCGGGGGTGGGCGGCGACGGTGACGCGCCCGGGCCGTCGCCGGGTTCGGTGGGCTCGGTGGGCTCGGCGGGTGCGCGGCATCGGCTGCGACGTCGGCTCTACCGCGATCTGGGCGGTCTGCGCACCGAGTTCCAGCGTGCCCTGGGCGAACCGCCGCCGACGGGCGCCCGGGCCGCCGCCTGGTGGCCGCTGCTGGTGGCGGTGGAACGGGTGATCGACGCGGGCACCGCGGCCGCCGTGCAGACCGCCCAGGGTGCCGGCTCACCGGCGCCCGCCGAGCTGGCGGGCACGACCGCCGACCTGCGTGCGCTGGCCGTCGCGATCCGTGCGGGCGGCGCCGAACTCGCGCCGCGTGCCCATGACGTGACACCGGCCGGTGCCCTGGCCGAAGTCCGCCGCGAGGTGGCCGCCGCCTGGTCGGTGCTGGCGGGGCCGGGGGACGTCGCGCGCTGATCCGTACGAGAGGTCCCGGGCTGCTCGGGTTCCGCGGCTACTGCGGCTGCTCGCGGTTACTGCGCCAGGCCGCGGAACCTGGCCAGGCGCGGGGTGGGCGGGGTGAGCGTCGCCGCGTGCGCCAGTTCCTCGCGGACGGCGCTGACGGTGCGTCGGATGAACTCGGCCGGCTCCGCAGCAGCGGAGGGCGGCTCCGGCAGGATGCGGTCGATCACGCCTTCCCTGGCCAGCTCCGTTGCCCCGATCCGCTGCTGTTCGGCGAGTTGCGGGGCGTGCTCGGGGGTGCGGTGCAGGATCACCGAGGCGCCCTCCGGGGGGAGGGGGGAGAGCCAGGCGTGTTCGGTGGCGATCGCCCGGTCGGCGGGCAGCAGGGCGAGCGCGGCGCCGCCCGCGCCCTCGCCGAGCAGCAGGCTGACCACGGGGACGGGCAGCGTGCTCAGTTCGGCCACGCAACGGGCGATCTCCCCGGCCAGCGCGCCCTCCTCGGCGGACTGGCTGAGCAGCGCGCCGTGGGTGTCGATCACGGTGAGCAGCGGCAGGCGCAGTTCGGCGGCGAGCCGCATGCCGCGCCGGGCGGTGCGCAGGGCGCCGGGGCCGACCGGGCCGTGCACGGCTGCCGCCGCCCGATCATGGCCGACCACCACGCAGCGGCGGTCGCCGAACCGGGCGAGCGCCAGCCGCAGCGCGTCGTCGCGTTCGCCGGCTCCGGTGCCGGAGAGCGGGACCAGGGTGTCGGCCTCGCCCAGCAACTCGGCCAGCCCGGGGCGCCCCGGCTCCCGGGTCCGACCGACGGATTCCCAGACGGGGACCGTGGCTGAACCCGCCGGCTCGCTCACCGAACTGATCGGTTCATTCACCGAACTGATCGGTTCGCTCATCGAACCCATCGGTTCGTTCGGCGAACTCACGGGTTCGTCCAGCAGATCGAGGGCCGCCGTCAACCACCCGCGCAGCTGACCCACCGTCAGCACCGCGTCCACCGTGCCGAACCGCTCCAGGTGCTCGGCGCGCTGCACCCCCTCCGGGAACGGTGCACCGTACAGCGCCTGGTACACGCGCGGGCCCAGGAAGCCCACCAGCGCCCCGGGTTCGGCGGTGGTCAGCTGGCCGAGCGAGCCCCAGGAGGCGAGCACGCCACCGGTGGTGGGGTGGCGCAAGTGGACCAGGTACGGCAGCCCGGCGGCCTTGTGCGCGGCGACGGCGTTGGCGATGGCGATCATCCGGACGAACGCCGGGGTCCCCTCCTGCATCCGGGTGCCGCCGGAGGCCGGGAACGCGATCAGCGGCAGTCGCTCCGCCGTCGCCCGCTCCACCGCGCGCAGCAACCGGGCGGCGGTCGCGGTGCCGATCGAGCCGGCCAGGAAGGTGAACTCGCTGAGCAGCACCGCCACCCGGTGCCCGCCGATCCGCCCCTCCCCGGTGAGCGCCGCCTCGTCCGCCCCGCTGCGGGCTCGCGCCCGCGCGAGGTCGTCGGCGTACGAGGCCCCGTCGTCGGTGTACCGCGGCGGCTCGTCCCAGCTGCGGAACGAGTCGGCGTCGAGCACCTGGCCGGCGAAGACCAGGGCGGCGGGCACTACGGGTGTCGCGGTCGCTTCGTCCACAGGACCAAGTCTCCAGACCCGCCCTACCCCGGGACAACCCCCGACTTGATCACAGCCGGCCGAGCGAACAGCGGCCCCGGGTCCGGCGGCCGCCCGTCCGGCCGCCCGTCCGGCGGGCCGGCCGAGAGCAGGAGTGCACTGTCGGTCGCCAAGGCCCGCACGATGTGCCGGATGAGGCCGGCGGCGTGCTGGCAACTGTCGGCCTGGGTCAGCTGGTGTTCGGGGAGCCGCGGAATGCCCCGGCCAGCACGGGGACCAGCCACCGTTCGATCTGCTCGGGGGGCTTGGTGGCCAGTTCGGTGCCGATGGGCGCCAGTGCGAGCCAGTTCAGCAGGCCGGCCGCGCAGCGGATGCGGAAGTCCAGCTCCTGCTCGCCGACTCCGGGGAGGTTGGCCGAGAGCTTGCGGATGATGTCCCGCCGGGACTGCTGGAACTTCGCGGCCAGTCGATCCCAGCCCTCGGGAGGGTCGATCCCGACTCGTGCCACCGTCCGGATGACCGCCAGGTCCTGTCCGCCGGCCGCCAGTGCGCGCATCATCGGCCTGGTGAACGCCGCGGCCAGCTCCTCGATGCTCGACGTGGTGTCGAGCGAAGCGACCGCGTTGATCTGCTCGTCCAGGTACCGCTCCAGCGCGTGCTCGATCGCCGAATCGCACAGTGTCTTCAGCGACCCGAAGTGGTAGCTCACCGCGGAGACGTTGGCGCCGGCGTGGTCTGTGATCTCGCGGAGGGTCACACCGTCCTGGCCGCGTTGCGCGAGCAACTCCACCGCGGCGGCCAGCAGGCCGTCCCGTGTCCGTTGGCCGGCCTCGCGGCGTTGGTCTGTGCGCTCTGTCGCCATGGGCAGTAGTCAAACAGTTGATTGATTTTGCTGTCAAGGAGCCGAGGGCCGAACCGGCACTCGCCCGCTCGGCAGCTCGCTGATCACCCGTCAACCCACCTACCAGGCGCGCGCATTCCGGGGCGCGCGCTCCGCAACACATAAATCAATCATTCGCTTGACAGCTTGGCGCCGCCACTCCTACCTTCAAACAAGCGCTTGATTTGAGAGCGCCGCACGCGACACACAACCGTCTCGACGGACCCTCAGATCCTCGAGAACCAACCTGAAGGAGCACGACATGAAGTCGCTCGGATGGAAGACGATCATCACCACGGCTGCGGTCGCGAGCCTCAGCGGTCTCGCCATCGCCGCCGCGCCATCACAGGCCGCAAGCCCCATCGCCGCCAGCGCGCGGGTCAACGCCGTCAGCAACTCGCAGACCCACGCGGCCCTGAGCCCTCGCGAACTGTCGGCGCTGCCGCTCACCAACCGCCACCTGACCGCGCACGAGATAGCCAACCTCGCGGTCGTCCTGAACGCCTACCACGTGGCGGAGGGCCACAGCCTGGACGTCAACGCGTTCATCAACAGCTTCACCGACGACGGCGTCTTCAACGACGAGGTCGCCGGCAAGACCTACCAGGGCAAGGCGCTCGGCGACGTGCTCACCGGCATGGCCGCCATCTTCCCCGACGTCCACCGCGACCTCAAGAGCATCACCGTCAACGGCGACGTCATCAGCCTCGAACTGTCCATCCAGGGCACCTTCGAGGGACCGCTGCAGACACCGGCCGGCACCCTCAAGCCCAACGGCGCGAAGATCGACGCACCGACCGCCGACTTCTGGTACCTGCACAACGGCAAGGTCCAGAAGTTCGACTGCTACGTCGGATACACCGACATGTACGCCCAGATGGGCGTGAACCTCGACTGGGCCACGGCAGTCGCCAAAGGCTGAGCCAAACCCTGGCCGGTGACACCTGACACAACCGGCCGCGCATCACCCGCCACAGCTCGGCCGTCAACACGCCGGCGCTCAAGGGCTGCTGACGATCCCATCGCAGGGCTGTCCGGCCGCGGGCCGGCCAGCCCTGCGCGCCATGTGGTGGTCGGGGGCGAGGTGGCAGGCGGTGGCCTGAGCAGGGCCGGGGACCGGCGCGGTGGCCGACCGTTGCCTAACCGCCCGGCTGCTCGGGGTTCGCGCCGGGTCGGCGAAGCCGGTGGGAGACGGCGAATCCCCAGGGGGCGCTGAAAAGCAGGACAAGGACCAGACCGAGCGCGAGCGGTGCGGGGCGAGCCGCGCCCAGCACGAGACAGGCGAGGGCCACCGCTGCACAGATGCGGGAGAGCGGGCGGTACAGCTCGCGTTTGCTGTGCCAGGCTTCCAGACTGGCGGCCACGAGCATCGTGCTGAGGAGTACGACTGCGGTGGCGGAGCAGAGCACCCATGCCGTGGCTTCATCGGTGCGGGCGGCGTGGGCGTGTTCGACGAGGCTGACCATCGCGGCGCCCATGGCGGCCACCGCGGCGGTGAGCGGCAGGTGGGCCAGCATCCACTGCGCGGTGGCCGCCGGGGTCCGACGCGGTTCACGGTGGCCGGCGAAGTCGAAGTAGGTCCACCATGCGCCGAAGCCGACCACGACGGCGATCAGCGCGACCGCGATGGTGAGCGCGCTGACCGGCTCGGCCGCGAGCCCGCTCACCACACCGGTGACGGTCTCGCCCAGCACGATGATGATGAGCAGCCCGAACCGCTCGATCAGGGCGTCGGTGACGGTGAGCGTGGCTGCCGCGCCCGGCGCGGCTCGCAGGATCACGACGGCGAGGCCGGCCAGGTAGGCGAGGTCCAGCAGCCCCCACGTCCAGACCCGGGCGTCGGCGGGGAACAGCGCGCTCGTGCCGAGGATGACGGCGCAGCAGACGGTTCCGGTGATGAAGAGCCGGCTGGAACGGCGGTATTCGGGCCGATCACCGCGCGAGGCGAGCAGCCACAGCATGGCCAGGACCGCGAACAGGCTCCCGGCCGTGACGGCGAAGGCCGCTCCGCGTGGGCCGCCCGCCTCGGGGATGAAGGCCCCCAGGGGGACGAGGACCAGGATCTGGAGCAGGAAGGTGCTGCGGGCCCGGGCGTCCTCGCGGCCGTGCAGCTCGTGGTGCAGGCTTCCGTTGACCCAGGCGATCCAGACGAGCCCGAACACCGCCGCGTACTCACCCAGGCCCCGCCAGCTGAGCTTGCCGGCCAGGTGATGGGCGGCCTGCGCGACCAGGACGACCACGACCAGGTCGTAGAAGAGCTCCAGCGGGCCGACGATGCGCTCGCTCGGCTGGTCCCCGTGGGCACGCGGCGGCTGCCACAACTGCCGCCGCAGCCGTCGCCAGAGCGTCGGCTCGCCGGCTGCGGCGGGGGCGACTTCGTCCGTCATCCGGCAACGCTCCTACGGTCGGTGCGGCGGCCCCGCGTGTTCAGGGCGTGCAGGGACGGGTCCCGGTCCGGCCGACCACCAGACGGCGCTCGGCCAAGAACCACGCCCCGTCCTGCTTGACGAATTCGTCGAGGTGACGGATCGACGCGATCATAATCGTGCGCTCGCCGTCCGCACCGAGCTGGACCCGTCGGCGCGTCAAGCGGTCCGGGGCAGGACCTCGGGGTTGAACTTGGAGTACTCCGCCCGGGTCCAACGCAGCCCGCTGGCCTGCGCGGTGGCCACCACCTCGGTGACCGTGAACTCCACCAGCCGCTGCGCGCCGGGGACTTCGGCGGCATGCCGCTCGTCCCAGTCGGTGTGGGCGGTGCCGGTCAGCTGGAGTGTGTCGCCGGTCGCCCAGTCGATGAAGAGGAGTCCGGCGGAGGGGTTCTCGGCGAGGTTGCCGAGGGTGCAGAACATCGCGTTTCCCTGGTAGTCCGGCCACCGGAGCCGCCGGGGATCGAGGAGTTGGACGAAGCCAGGATTGCCGCCCCGGTGTGAGGCGTCGACCTCGCCGCGCCGGTTGGCGGTGGTGATGAAGAAGGTGTCCGCCCGCTGGATCAGCTGCTGCTGACGCATCGTCAACTGGGCATGGTGCGACGGAACTCCGGGGACGCTGCCCGGCTCGAGCCAGGGTTCGCGGCCCTGGATGTACTTGGGGCAGTTGGCGAAGACTTCGTCGAGGGTCACCTGGATGCCCGAACCGCCGGGCGACGCATGGCCGTTCATCCGCATCCGGCGCCGGACGGCCGGTTGGAGGGCGATCATGCCGACCTCGGCCGGCCGGCTCAGCGCCTCGGCCAGCGGATCGCCGTCCATTGGCCGCGCGGAGATGGTCACCGCATCCGCCTGCTCGGCGTCGCCGGTCGGCTGGGCCCGGGCGAACCCGGGCGGGCCGGTCAGCAGGCTCGCCCAGAGCCGCTCGTGCTGGTCGGCGGCGCCGACCACCACCATCGGCTGCTCGGTGAGGAACTGGGCGGCGATGGGCGGGATCCGCCGGCTCCGGCTGGGGCCCGTGTAGCCGGGCCGGTCGAACCCGGCCCGGCGGCGGACCGCCAACTCGCCGGGGACGTCTGCCGGCACGTCTACCGGCACGTCTGCCACGACGTGTGCCGGGATGTCTGGCGGGAGTGCGTCGGGTGTCGCGGGGACGTGCTGTGCGGTCATGGCGATCGCCTAGAAGAAGCCGCAGGTCGGCGCGGAGCCGGCCGGCGCGCTGCCGTCGGGCGAGTGGGCGCCGTGCGGGGTGAAGATCTCCAGCCGGATCCCGTCCGGGTCGGTGAAGAAGATGCCGCCCGAGTCGGCCCCCTCGCCGTGCGGGACCACGCCCTCGTATGCGAACTCGGCGCCCAGCTCGCGCAGCACTTGTTCGATCTCGCGCACCTCGGCCACGTTCTCGACCCGGAAGGAGAGGTGGTGCAGGCCGGGCGCGGCGGTGGCGAAGGCGCCCTTGCTCTGCTGCCAGAGGGTGAGCATGGTGCGGCCGTCCCGGCCGAGGAACGCGTGGCGGTGCTCCGGCTCGGTGCCCTCGCCGAGCAGCTCGAACCCGAGGATGCGCTGGTAGAAGGCGCGCGAGCGGTCGAGATCGGTGACGTTCAAGCCGACGTGACCGGTCTGCAAGGACGTGTGCGCGGCGAGCTGTGCGGGCTGTGCCATGGAGGACCTCCGTCGTGCGGCCCGGATGATGTCCGGGCTAACCGTTGTTATCGAGTATGTGGGTTAGGAAAGTCGACCGTCAACCGGTTCTGGCTCGAATGCCGGTTAGAATCACCGCCAGTTGCACGAAGGAGGGCCGATGGCCGAGGAAGCGCAGCCGACCGACCCCCGCCCGATGCCGGGCGAACCCCTCTCGCTGGACCTGCTGAACACCCGGTGGAACAACGGCGGCAGCCCGCGCGATCTGCTGGACTCGCTCGACGGGCTGGCGCTCTGGCTGACCCTGAACGGGTTCGCCGACCGGGCCCCGGCCGACCAGGTCACCCTGGACGCCTTGGTGCTCACCCGCGCCGCCATCGCCCGCCTGGTCGACGGCGACCGTTCGCCCGAGGCGCGTGCCGCGCTCAACGAGGTGCTGGCGCACGGCTCGGTCCGCCGCACCCTGCGGGCGGACGGCCCGCACGCGCACCCCGAGACCGACGGCCCGGCCTGGCTGCCGGCCTGGAGTGCCGCCGAGGACCTGCTGCGCCTGCTCGCCGAGGCGCCCGACCGGATCCGCTCCTGCGCGCACCCCAACTGCGTCCTGTACTTCTACGACACCTCGAAGAACGGCACCCGGCGCTGGCACTCGATGGCGACCTGCGGAAACCGTGCCAAGGCCTCCCGTCACTACGAGCGGACCAAGACCGACTGACGGTCCGTCAGTATCACTGCACCGCAGCCCCGGAACCGCTGAGCGGACGTCCGGTCGCGGCGCGGTCTCGCCTGTCGCTCGACCATTGACACGGACTGGTCCAGACCGGTTCAGTGGTCTGGACCACAGGGGTGTGCCTGCGGGGTCGCTCCCCGTGCTGCCCCGAACCGTCCGACAGTCGAGACAGCAGGAGCCTTCCCCCACATGCGCAGTCTCCGTAACGCGGGTCAGCCGCGCCCCCAAGTCCAGCCCGGATCCCGCAGCCCCAGACCAAGCAGCCTCAGACCAAGCAGCCTCAGACCCGGCAGCCTCACGCCCCGCAGCCGCAGACCTCGCAGCCTCGCCGCGATGACCACCGCCTGGGCGCTCGCGGCGGCCGGCGCGGCCGGCCTCACCTTCGGCCTGGCCCCCACCGCCTCGGCCGGCGAGTTCCTGGTCAACGGCGGCTTCGAGAGCGGCGCGTTGGCCCCCTGGAGCTGCGACGGAAGCACCGGCAGCGTCGTCACCGGCCATGCGCACAGCGGTGGTTACGCCCTCGCCGGGGCGGCCACCGCCGCCGACGACGCGCAGTGCGCGCAGACGGTCGCGGTCGCGCCGAACACCAGCTACACGCTCAGCGCCTACGTCAACGGCGCCTACGTCTACCTGGGCGTGGACGGCGGTGCCAGCACCTGGACGCCGAGCACCGGCGGGGCGTACCAGCAGCTCTCGGTCGGCTTCACCACGGGCGCGAGCCAGACCAGCGCGACGGTCTACCTGCACGGGTGGTACGGGCAGGGGACGTACTACGCGGACGACGTCTCACTCAGCGGCCCGGGCGGTCCCAGCCCGTCACCGACGCCTACCCCCACACCGACTCCCACACCGACTCCCACTCCGACGCCGACCCCGACCCCGACCCCGACGCCCACCCCGCCGGGCGGCGGCCTCCCCACCCACGCCCTGGTCGGCTATCTGCACGCCAGCTTCGCCAACGGTGCCGGCTACCTGAAGATGTCCGACGTCCCCGCCTCGTGGGACGTCATCGACCTCGCCTTCGGTGAACCCACCTCGGTGACCTCCGGCGACATCCAGTTCAACCGCTGCTCGATCACCGACTGCCCGGGCGAGGAGTCCGACGCCGCCTTCAAGGCCGCCATCGCCGCCAAGCAGGCCGCGGGCAAGAAGGTGCTGCTCTCCATCGGCGGTGCCAACGGCGAGGTCCAACTCACCACCACCGCAGCCCGGGACGAGTTCGTCAGCTCGGTCTCCGCGATCATCGACCAGTGGGGCCTGGACGGCCTGGACGTCGACTTCGAGAACCAGTCGCTCGCGCTCAACCAGGGCGACACCGACTTCAAGAACCCGACCACCCCGGTCATCGTCAACACGATCTCCGCCCTGCAGACGCTCAAGGCCAAGTACGGATCGAAGTTCGTGCTGACCATGGCGCCGGAGACGTTCTTCGTCCAACTCGGCTACCAGTTCTACGGTCCCGGCCCCAACAACGCCCAGGACCCGCGAGCCGGAGCCTTCCTGCCGCTGATCTACGCGCTGCGCAACGACCTCACCCTGCTGACCGTCCAGGACTACAACTCCGGCTCCATCATGGGTCTGGACAACCAGTACCACTCGATGGGCGGCGCCGACTTCCACATCGCGATGACCGACATGCTGCTCGCCGGCTTCCCGGTCGCCGGCAACACCAACAACATGTTCCCGCCACTGTCCCCCTCCCAGGTGGCGATCGGCATGCCGGCCAACAGCTACGCGGGCAACGGCTACGTCCCGCCGAGCGCGGCGGACCAGGCGCTGGACTGCCTGACCGAGGGCACCAACTGCGGTGGCTACGTGCCGCGCAGCGGTCCGCAACCGACCTTGCGCGGCTTGATGACCTGGTCGATCAACTGGGACCAGTACAACGGCAACGAGTTCTCCAACAACTTCCACAGCTACTTCGGCTGACGGCGGAGACGGGGCCAACTTCCGTACGGCCAACTCCCGTACGGCCAACTCCCTACGGCCGCGGCGCCTTCACCCCGTGGCTGGCCGTGTACTCGGCGGCCAGCCACGGACCGAGCTCCTCGAAGAGCAGCGTCAGCACTCCCGGATCCGCACTCCCGGTCCGGGCGGCGGCCGCGGCGGCCCGCATCTGGTCACCTCGCTCCGGGTAGTACCGCGCGAACACCTCGGCGGACTCGGCGAGATCGCTCGTCCAGCCCTGCCAGCGCGGCATCACCAGGGTGAACCCGGTACGGACCAGGTGGCGGCCCGCGCCCCGGCTCAGGGTGCGGCGCTCGGCGTCCGTCGTGGCGGCGGCCGCGCGGGCCCGCCAGCGGGGGAGCAGGAGCGCCAGGTCGCCGTTGGTCTCCCGGGCGAGCAGCGTGTCGGGCCGGTAGCGCGGCAGGTGCTCGGCCAGGTCGGGGCCGAGCAGCGGTGTGCACAGGCAGGCGACGAACCAGCCCAGGTCGTACCGCTCCAGCTCGCTGAGCAGGGTCTCGGTGCCGAACAGCAGGATGCCCGCACCGTTGATCTGCGCGAACCGCCGGTCCAGCTCCGCCTGCAGCGCGTCGGCGGCGGCCCGGTCGGCGGGCGTGGGCTGCCGACGCAGCGCCAGCAGCAGATCGAGGTCGGACCGCCCCGCCACCGCGGTCCCGCGCGGGATGCTGCCGTAGAGGTAGGCACTGTGCAGCAGTTCCGGCCCGAAGGCCGCGGCGATGCCCGCCCGCGCACCCGTGACCACCTCGGCGAAGGCCGCCGACACCTTGCTCAGCGCACCCTCGCGGACGAACAGCCCGTCCCGGTCCAGGCCCTTGTCCACGTCCGCCCCCTCGTCTCGCCGCACTCGTGCCACTCCCGCCACCCCTGTCACACGCCCTCAGCCTGCCACGCCCCCGGCTCGATCCGCGCCTCGGTTTCGGTACCGGGCCAGGCCGGCACGGTGGCGGCGACGATGTGGAGCGCGGCGCCCGCATCGGCGCGGAACTGGAAGGCCGTGCCGAGCGGAATGCTCACGGTGGTGCCCGTCCGCAGCGGCGTCACCTCCTCGCGGCCGTTCTGCCGGCGCCACAACTGTCCGGAGCCGGACACCACATGCCACAGCTCCTGCACGGTGGCGTGCGAGACCGCCCGCGACACCGCGCCGGGCGCCAGCTCGAACCGCGCCATGCTCGCCGCGCCAGGCAACTCCCCGAGCGGCAGGACCGACGATCCGTCAGTTGCCGTCAGTTCGACGGCATCCGCGAACTCCCAGGTCTGGTAGGGCTGGTGGGTCATCGGCCTGCCTCCTGTGCGGTGCCGGCGGCCGCCCAGCGGCGGGCCGCCGCGATCCGGCGTGCGGTGCTGGGGTGGGTGGCGAAGAGCAGCTCCAGCGCCCTCGGCGGGTCCACGTCCGCGACGTTGACGAGCGCGAGGCGGCGCTGCATGGCGATGAACTGCTCCGGGTCGCCGGTGAGTTCGAGCGCATGCCGGTCGGCGGCGGCCTCGATCCGGCGGCTCACCGCGGCCTGCGCCGGTCCGCCCAGCGCGCCCAGCACGGCCGCGAGCGCCACCAGCAGCGGCAGCGAGCGCGGGTCGGCCAGGTTCGGCACGCCGGCCGCCGCCTGCAGTGGTCGCAGCGCGCCCAGCAGGCCGAGCAGCGCCACGGCCACCGCCGCCCCCAGGGCGCCCAGCACCGTGCCGCGCGACACGTCGCGGTGGACGACATGCCCCAGCTCGTGCGCCACCACCAGCTCCACCTCGCGCTGCTCGGCGCTGCTGAGCAGGGTGTCGTACGCGACGATCCGCCGGGTCGCGCCGAAGCCGGACACGTACGCGTTGAGCGCTGTGGTGCGGCGCGAGGCGTCGGCGACCAGGACGTCCCGCACCCGCACCCCGTCGCGCTCGGCGAGTGCGAGCAGCGCGGTGCGCAACTCACCGTCCGGCAGCGCGGTGAACCGGTTGAAGACCGGCTCGACCAGCAGCGGGAAGAGGAACGAGAAGACGACGGTGAGCAGTGCCGTCGCTCCCGCCGCCGGCGCCCACCACCAGCGGGTCGACCAGGCGGTGAGCGCGTAGACACCGAGGGCGGCGGGCAGCGTGACGACCAGGGTCAGCGCCAGGCCGCGCAGCAGGTCCACCGCCCAGCCCGCCCAGCCCTGGGTGACCAGGCCGTAGTCGGCGCGGATCACCCGCACCCGGGCGGTGAACGGCAGACCGACCAGCTGTCCGATCAGCACCAGCGCCAGCGCCCCGCCCAGTACCTGGGCCGTTCGCGAGCCGCCGAGCAGACCGCCGGCCCAGTGCACCAGGTGGGCACCGGCCGGGGTGAGGCCGAGCAGCAGCGTCACCAGCAGTCCCGCCAGCCGCCCGCTCAGCGCCCACGGCACCTGCCGCCGCCGCAACGCCCGTCCTCGGGCCAGCTGCTCGGGTGTGAAGTCCGTGCTGCCCGCACTCTGCGCCGCCACCCCGTCCACCGCTGCCCCGTCCACCGCTGCCCGCCTCCCGCGCACCCGGATCCGCACCGTTCCGCTCCATCGACACCCTAGGGCCTGTCGTGGGATCGGAACGGGGCTACCGCTGCCCGTTCACCCGCTCCGTGCGCACCGGCTCCGTACTCGCCCGTTCCCCGTTCCACGGCTCCCCCTCCACCTGCTCCACCCGCTCCACCGCCACGATGGCCGCGTCGTCGCCCAGCCGGCCGCCCGCGTGGACCAGCAGATCGCGCTGCAGATGCTGGAGCAGCAGCGCGGGCGGCTCGGTGGCCCAGGCACCCACCCGCTCGCTGAGCGGGTAGAAGGTCCGACCGGCGTCCCGGGCCTCGATCACGCCGTCCGTGTAGATCAACAGCCGGTCCTTGGGCGCGAATCGGAACTCGTCGGTGTGGTAGCCGGTCGCGGCCAGGTTGCCCAGCCCCAGCGGCGGCGCGGGCCGGGCCGCTTCCAGCGCCAGCACGTCGCCCTGGTGCAGCAGCAGCGGCGGCGGGTGGCCGCAGTTGATGACCTGGATCCAGTCCCCCTCGTCCGGGATCTCCAGGATCACGGCGGTGATGAACGACTCCGTCGACTCGATCTCCGGGCTCTCCAGCCGGTCGCCGGCCTGCCGCCGGTCCGCACCGCCCAGGCCGTCCTCCGCGTCCGCGCCATCCAGGCCACCCGTGCCGTTCGTGCCGTCCGCATCGCCCGCATCGCCCGCGGTGTCCCCGTTCCCCGGGTCCGCCGCCGTCAGGTCGCCCGACCCGGCCGCCGCCAGGTCCCAGCTCACGCTGCCGTCCAGGTAGGCGGCGAGGTCCGGCAGCGACGCCTGCAGGTGTGCGGCGGCCCGGAACGCGCCCAGCAGCAGCGAGGCCTCGCTCAGCGAGGTCAGCCCCTTGCCGCGGACGTCGCCGACCAGCAGCCGGGTGCCGGAGGTGGTCCGCGCCGCGGCGTAGAGGTCGCCGCCGACCTGGGCCTCTTCCTCGGCGGCCAGGTAGATCGAGGCGATCCGCAGCGGGCCGACCCGGGTCGGCAGCGGGCGCAGCAACACCCGCTGCGCGGCCTCGGCCACCGAGCGGACCTGGGTGAGCTCGCGCGCGTGCCGATCGCGCAGCGCGGTGAAGCTGACCACCACGCCCGAAACAGCGATCAACCCGACGATCTGGGTCTCGTGGTTGGACGTGGTGATCCCGTCGCGCATGACACCGATCACCGTCAGCGCGGCCACCGCCAGCAGACTGACCAGCGCGGTCAACCGAGTGCCGGCGAAGGACGCCGTGATCGCGGGAGCCACGACGAGGAGCGGGCCGAGGTGGATCTGCGGCGGGCTCAGCACGTCGGCGACGGTGATCACCACGATCAGTGCGAGCGGCAGCAGCACCAGGGCGCGACTGGATCGCCGGGGCCCTGCGGACACGTCGGAAAGCCACCGGGGAAGCACCTTTCCTCTCTACACCCGGCCTGCCCGTGGCGCAGCGCGAGGTAGGGTCGCGTCCGGGTGATCTTCAGCGACGTTCAGCGATCTTCGGGGGCGGGGAGCGGCAGGACGGCCGGCGGGTCCTGGTGATTCGACGAGGGCGGTGAGGACGGGGCTCCCCTCGACCCACCCGAGGTGCTCGCCGATCCGGCCGCCCGCGGCGGACCCGGACGGCGCGCTCGGACCGGCTGGACCTGATCCCGCACCCGCCGCTCCTCCTGACCGGCCCGACCGCGTCCGGCCCGACCGTCCGGCTCGACCTCGTCCGGCCCGACCCGGACGCCGGTGCTGTGTGTCGGCGCTGCACGGGCGGCGGGCAGCAGCCGGGGGAGGCCCAGCGCCGGCGCTATCCGGCCCCGCTCGCCTCGCCGCGCATGGCCGGCTCCACACCTTCGCGGACAACGGCTTCGTCACCGCCGTCGAGCCGGCCGACCAGCACTGGACCTGCCGGCTGCCGTCCCGGCTGGACCGCCGCAGCCGCCCGCTGCTGGTTCCCGGGCCGGCGGACGGCTAGGGCCTCTCTTACGGATCTTGTCGGCTGTGACACCAGCGGCTGACGCCGCGGGGCGCGCGGCTCCCCCAGCCTTCGGCCGGGAGGTGCCCCCACGGCGCCCGGCTGGGCGTGCCGGCGGATCGTCCTCGTACTGGGTCGTACTTGGATGATTCGCCGGTGCGTCCAGGCGGGATGCCCGGCGTCGCGCGCCCGGCAAGATCCGTAAGAGAGGCCCTAGGTGGCCTCCCTCGACGTCGACACCGGCCCCGGCGCTGGGTCTCCCAGGACGGCGCACTGTTGCACGCCATCGACCCGGCCGGCACTCAGTCCTGACGCAGCGTCAGCAGATCACGCAGCCCGGCCGCTGCCGCCTCCTCGCTCATCGGGCGCGGCACGGCCTTCATCAGGCGCGCCGCCACCGGGTCGAGCAGGCCCGAAATCCCGTGGTCCAGCGCGAACTTGAGGTATCGGACGGCGTCCAGCGCGTTGCCCGCGCCGCTCGGCGAGTCGTCCACGCTCAGCCGCAGGTCCAACTCGACCGGGGTGCCGCCGAAACCCTCTCCCTCGACACGGATCATCGCGAGCTTGCGGTCCGCCAGGAACGGGATGTAGTCGGCGCCCACATGCACGCTCTCCGGCGGCAGCAGGGCGCTGCCGTCGGCGCCGCGCAGGCCGCTGGCCTTGGAGTCCTTCTTGGTCCGCATCCGCTCGGCGTCCTGCAGGTTGACGAAGTCCATGTTGCCGCCGGCCAGCAGCTGGTAGGTGTTCCGCAGTCGCACGCCGTTGGCCGCAAGCAGCTCCACCAGGGCGCGGTGCACCAGGGTGGCGCCGAACTGGCTCTTCAGGTCGTCGCCGAGCAGCGGCAGCCCCGCCGCCGCGAACCGCTCGACCCAGCGCGGTGAGCGCGCGATCACCGACGGGAGGCAGTTGACGAACGCGCACCCCGCCGACAGGGCCGCCTCGGCGTAGAGTTCGGAAGCCTGCTGGCTGCCGGCCGGCACGAAGTTCACCAGTACCTGAGTCCGCGTCAGTTTCAGGTGCTCGGCGACGGACTCGACGGTGGCCGCGCCACGCGCGGTGATCCGCTGGCCGGTGCCACGGCCGACGCCGTCGCTCAGGATGCCCTCGGCCACCGGCACGCCCAGCGAGGGGACTTCGGCGAACCGGGTCGAGTTGTTGGGCGCGACCCAGATCGCCTCCGCCAGGTCGCGGCCGATCTTGGCGGTGTCCACGTCGAAGGCGGCGGTGAACCGGATGTCCGCGATGGCGTAGCCGGCGCAGACCGGATGGGCCAGGCCGGGCGCGTCGGGTGCGGCGGTGTAGTGGGTGACGCCCTGGACCATGGATGAGACGCAGTTGCCGACACCGACCACGCCGACGTTGACTGTTGACACGGGGGCGCTCCTGATCAGGCGGTGACGGTGATGTGGACGGCCTTGGTGGCCTTCACGCAGAGCAGGTGCGGCGGCGGCCCGGGCCTCGCGCTCTGGCAGCCGAGCACTTCGTACGTCCAGCTCACCGTGGTGCTGCCGGCGGAGACGGCGGTGTAGACCTCGTCGACGTCGGCCTCGCAGCCGGCCACGTCGGGGGAGCAGCCGTGCACCGTCTTCTCCGGGTCCTGTCGCACCACATGGGAGTCGGCGACCGTGCCGGGAAGCCAGGCCTCGGGCAGGTCGGAACGGACGGTGGCGACCAGCAGCCGCTGCCCGACCCGCAGTTCGACCTGGTCCGTCGGGAAGGCGCCCGGGGCGGTGGGCGGGCTCGTCGCGGTGCCGCCCACCGGCGCCCGGTCGGCGGCGTCGCCGGACGGCAGCGTGAGCAGCGCGCCCGGTGGCTGGGCCGCAGAGGAGCAGCCGACCAGGATCGCCGCTCCCAGGGTGGCCACAGCGATCTGACGGTGAGTCAGTCTGCGTGTCGGGCGGCGCATCAGGAGCCCGCCCCGGCCTGGCGCCGCAGCGCGATCAACGCGGCCACCTGGGCCAGCCAGCGCGCGAAGAGCAACTCGCGGCTGACGTCGAGCCCGGTTGCCGCGGCGGCCCGGATCCACCCGCGCACCAGGGCCTGCGCCCGCGCGCCGGGGGCCGGTTCGGGCAGGTCGAGCGCGGCGGTGAAGCCGCCCGCGCGCACGTGACGGGCCAGGAAGCTCAGTGGATAGGGACCCAGGCCCGCCTGCTCGGCCTCGTGGCAGGCGGCGATCGCCGCCTCGGTGAAGAGGGCTCGGCGCGGGCCGCCGTCGAGCAGCAGCCCCCGGGTGATCGCGGTGGCCACGTCCAGGCCCAGCAGTTCGGCGTCGTCGCGGACCGTCCTCATTTGGGCAGCTCCAGGGCGTAGGCGTTGTTGAGGTTGTCGCCGTCGGTCAGCGAACCGAGCTGCCCGTGGACGAACTGGTCCTCGCTCACCCAGGCGGTCCGGCCCCAGGGGTTGTAGATCTCCAGCATGTTGTTGTCCCGCCCGATGATCATCATCTGGTGCGCGCCCTTGGCGCCGTTCACGTCGATCGGCACCGGCAGACCCTGGTCGACGGAGTTCTCGATCCGGCGGACCGAGGCCTGCCGGTCGCCGTCGTTGTGCATCCCGACGTACTCGTAGCTGCTGCCGGTCGCGGCGCCGAGATCCTGGTTGGCCAGCAGGGTCTCGCCGGTCTGGCCGATGCCGACCTTCGGGTTGATCCCGCCGTCGGCCGACTGGCCCTGCCGGTACTGGCCCAGGTACATCTGCTGGAGCCGTTGCTGGAAGGCCGCCGGCGAGTCGGCGCCGGGCTGGTCGGGTGTGCCGCCCGTGGTGAGCTGGTACATCGTCAGCGGATCGATCCGGGCCTGGGCGATCACGGTGGAGGCGGCCACGCAGTCGTTCACGTTGCCCTGGCTGTAGATGTAGAGCCAGTTCGTCCCGTCGAGGGTGGTGCTCTGCTGCCCTTGGTAGGTCAGGTAGACGTTCCCCGGTGCCTCGTTCATCGCTCCCGCGTTCCCGGTGGCCGGCATCAGGTGGGAGGAGAGCCAGACCGGGTCGTCCCCGTGCGGGTGGATCCCCGCGTCGAACTGCTGGATGTCGGCCACCGAGTGGCCCGCGGCAAGCGCTTTCCAGAGATACGCCGCCTCCTCGGGGGACTTGGCGTTGGAGAGCAGCGCGCTGAACGCGGCCTGGTCGGCGCCGTTCATGGTGCCGAAGATCTGGGTGGCCCGGTCGAGCTGACTGTCCGTCAGGATCGCACCGGCGTCCTCACTGCCGCCCGGGTTCTTGGCGTCGGCCAGCACCACCGCGCTGAGCGGGTCGAGCGAGCCCTGGCCCGCGTGCTCGGCGCGGGCCGCCGCGGCCAACTGGCCGAGCCGGCTCGCGGTGTTGGTGCCGCAGTCCTCGGCGCGCTGGGCGGCGGCCAGCCGGGCGTTGACCCCGTCCAGCGCGGTCGACCGGGCCTGGAGCACCGCGTCGTCGCCGCCCTGCTGAACGGCGTTCTGCGCGTTCTGCAGCGAGGCGCAGCCCTGCGCGTCGGTCTGCTGGGCCCAGGAGAGGTCGTCCGCCCAGGTGGAGAGCAACTGGGCGGCCTCGGAGAGCGTCTGCTGGGAGAGCGTGGTCTCGTCGGCCACCGCCTGCACCGCGACGGTGGCGTTCTCGGCCACCGCGCCCTGCCAGGCGCTGGGCAGTTGGGCCGAGGCCACCGAGGTCAGGTCGGAGCCGGCCCGGACGTAGACGGTCGCGGTGTCGGCGTAGGCCTTGGCCCGCTCGCGGATCGTGGCGGGGTCGCCGACCGGCGCGCCGACGGCGAGCGCCTGCTGGATCGCGCCGATCAGGGACACCCCGACATACATCGGATCCAGGTGCTGGATCGCGTTCTGCGCGTGCTGGAGGTCGCTCACCTTGCTCATCGGCTCGCCCCGATGGCGGTCAGCGAGCCGGCCACGGTGGCCTCGGCGGCGCGGTAGTTGGCGGTGGTCGAGGTGAGGTTCTGGTTCAGCTCCGCCACCGCGCGCTGGGTGACCCGGATCTCCGCACCCCAGTCGGTGTCGAACTTCTCCCAGGCCTGGTCCATGCCGAACTCCCCGAAGGCGGAGCCCGCGTAGCAGACCGGCGCGTTGTAGCTGCTCTCTGCCTGTTGGAGGTCGGCGGCGACCTGGGACAGTTGCCCGGCCACCGCGTCCATCGCCTGCGGGTGGACCTGGTATCCGCCCGGCCCGCCCCCACCCTGACCTGGAACCACACCCATCCGGCTCTCCCCCCTGTGCCTGGCCCCCCGGGGCCCTTCCAGCGCGCGCCAGCTCAGCGCATGCGAGCGCGGAAGCCGAGCATAGACGGTGGGGTTCCGGCGTCAGGTCTGAAGGTGGGTCAGCACCGATGGGTCAGGGCTGGTCAGCCCCGGTCCGCCCAGTCGCCGGAGGGGATCGGCGCGGGTCGCTCGCGCAGCCGGGCAGCCGGCTTCGGGCCGGCCAGGTAGACCCAGGCCGGCACCCGCTCCCCGCTCGCGTCGAGGGTGACGGGCAGTCGCAGCCGCACGTAGAGCCCGGTGCCGTCCGGGTGGCACTCCTCCAACTCGTCGAGCGTGGCCAGCACTTGGCCGAACTGGGCCGGTCGCACGGTGATCAGCTCTCCGTGCACCAGTCGCCCGGGATCGGGGTCGGCCACCGCGTACGGGTAGCCGGGCCCCTCGTGCAGCGTGGCGCCGGCCAGCACGGCGGGCTCGATCCGCTCGCAGCGGCCACCGAGGTAGCGGGCGTGGTAGCGCTGCCCGAGGCGCAGCGTGCCGTAGACGAACAGCGGCAGCACGGGGTCGGTCACGGCGCTGGTCCTCCTCGGCGGGGTGCGGGCGACCCGCGTGCGGGCAGCCTGGGTGTGGCATCCACCGGGATTCTTCCAGCGCCGGCCCGGACGGCGACAGCGTGCTCGTCTGCCCAGAACGGAGAGCGTTTTCCTGGGAAAGGAGAGCGATGTCCCGGTCTGTCGCGGAGAGCGCTTTCCAGCCGCCAAGGCCAGGCGCCGACGGCACCGCTGGCGGACCCGCTCCCCGATGCGCTCTGATGGCCCCTGGCCGGGTCACGGAGCGAGGCGAGGAGACAGGCATGACGTCGATCGGAACCGGGCGGTCCGCCGGTCCGGCGGACTCGGGGCGGGCTGCGCCGTCGGCCGGCCCTGCCGCCCTGGACGGCGGCGCGCGAATATCGGGGACCGTCTGGGCCGCGCTCGCCGTGGTCTACGTGGTCTGGGGCTCCACCTACCTCGGCATCCGGATCATGGTGGAGACCATGCCGGCGCTGCTCGGGGCGGCGGCCCGCTTCCTGTTCGCCGGGGCGCTGCTGCTGGGCGTGCTGGCCTGGCGGCTGGGCCCCGCCGCCCTGCGGGTGACCCGGCGTCAGCTCGGTTCGACGGCCCTGGTCGGCGTGCTGCTGCTGGTCGGCGGCAACGGCCTGCTGGTGCTGGCCGAGGGCCGGGTGCCCTCCGGTCTCGCGGCACTGCTGGTCGCCGTGGTGCCGCTCTGGGTGGTGGTGTTGCGGACGGCGACCGGCGACCGGCCCGGCGGCGCGGCGCTGGTCGGTGTGCTGCTGGGCCTGGGCGGCCTCGCGGTGCTCTCGGCCCCGGGGCTGAGCGGGGACGTCTCGCTCGGCGGGCTGGTGCTGATCATGCTCGGCGCGATCTCCTGGGCGGTCGGCTCCTTCATCTCGGGCCGCCTGCCGATGCCCGCCAACCCCCTGGTGGCGAGCGCCTACGAGATGCTGATCGGCGGACTGGGCTGCCTGCTGGTCGCGCTGGCCCGCGGCGAGGAACTCCACCTGCACCTCGGCGCCGTCTCGACCCGGTCCTGGGTCGCCCTGGTCTACCTCATCGTGGTCGGCTCCCTGGTGGGATTCACGGCCTACGCCTGGCTGCTGCAGTCCGCACCGCTCGGCCTGGTCGCCACCTATGCCTACGTGAACCCGGTCGTCGCGGTCTTCCTCGGCTGGCTGGTGCTGGCGGAGCGCCTGACGCTCTCCGAGTTGCTGGGCGGCGCGATCGTGGTGCTGGCGGTCTGCGTGGTGGTGAGCACGGAGCGTCGCCGCTGACCGTCCGCGCTGACCGTCGGCGCGGGCCTGCCACGAACGGCGTTGAGCCTGTCGCGGAAGCCGTCGCGGGCCTGTCGCGGAAGCCCTCACGGGCCTGTCACGGAAGCCGTCGCGGGCCTGCCACGACTGGTGGGCGGTGCGCGATGGCCCGCCGTACCGTGGGTGAGGGGCCCGCTAGCGAAGGAGTCCGTGATGCCTGGATCCGTCACGCTCGGCCACACCGAGGCCGGCGCCACCGTTGATCACACCGATGCCCAGCGCCTCGCGGTGCTGCTGGACGAGATGGGCCACCTGCTGGCCATGGCCGGCCCGAACCGGCTGACCGACGCGCAGGTCGGTGCGCTCTGCGCGGGGCAGAGCTGGGACCGCGACGAGCTCGCCCGCTGGTGCCGTGGCATGGCCGCGCAGTTGCACCACGATCCCCATCACCAGCAGCACTGAGCCCGCTCGCGGTGCTGCCCACCGGGCGGCCGGTGCTCCCGTGTCCTCGCGGACGGGAGCACCGGCGGCGGACCTCAACCGCCTTGCCCGTCAAGGCCGGTCGGCACCCTTGACAGTGATCGTCGGCCCGTGAGTACATGCCAACCGTGCCGATACCCACCGTCGCTTCCCCCTCCCGCCGGCGCTCGCTCGCCCGCGCCGTCCCCACTCTGGTCCTCGCCGTGGCCGCCGCGCTCTGCCTCCCGACGGCCGCCACCGCAGCCACCGCCGGCCCGCCCGGCGCGGTCGCTCCCGCTGCTGCTCCCGCCGCCCCTGCCGCTCCCGCGGCCCCCCGCGCAGCCGATGCCGCGCGGGTCGAGACGAACTACGGCGACCCCGTCACCGCGCTGCCCCCGATCAGCCGCCCGGACACCGCGCACTGCACCGTCACCGCGATGCAGCACGACTTCGCCAACAGCTACGGCCAGCCCTTCACCGGCACCCTGACGCCACCGGCCGGCTGCCCGGGGCCGTGGAGCAAGGTGGTGCTGGACTGGTCCGGCAGCGTCGCGGGTCGGCAGTACGACCGGCTGGCCGGTGTCTGGATCGGCGGGGCCGAGGTGTTCCGCACCAGCACGCCCGAACCCGACGCGGCCGGTATCAGCTGGCACGTCGACCAGGACCTGAGCAGCTTCATCCCGCTGCTGCGCACCCCGCAACCGGTGGTCGTCGACCTGGGCAACGTGGTCAACTCCACCTACACCGGCATCTACCACATGACGATGACGGTCACCTACTACCAGGCGGACCGGCACAACCCGCCCGCCGCCACCGCGGACCAGGTGCTCCCGGTCTCGCAGTCGACCACCGCGCCCGGCTGGTGGACGCTGACGAAGGGTCAGACCGCGACCTCGACGCTGACCTTCCCGCGCAACCTCACCGGCGCCCACCTCCAGCTCTACGCCCGGGGCGGCGGCTGCGAGGAGTTCTGGTACTCCAACGTGCCCGACGACTACGCGGCCGCCCACCCCGGCTACGGGCTCTGCGGCGGCGGCACTTACCGTGAGGTGCAGGTGCTGGTCGACGGGCGGCTCGCCGGGGTGGTGCAGCCGTTCCCGGTCATCTACACCGGTGGGATCAGTCCGCTGATGTGGCGGCCGATCCCGAGCATCGACTCCTTCCGCACCCAGCCGTACGACGTCGACCTCACACCGTTCGCCGGAACCCTGACCGACGGCAAGCCGCACACCGTCACGCTCGCGCCCCCGGCCGGGATCAGTGACGGCTGGACGCTGGACGGCAGCCTCTTCCTGACCACCGACCCGCTGCGCGCGCAGACCGGCGGCGCCGTCACCACCGACACCATCACCGCCGCGCCGCAGGCGGCCACCACCGAGACGGCCCAGGCCGACGGCAGCGAGCTGATCACCGTGAACGCCGGACGGGACTGGACGCTGGCCGGGTACGTGGACACCTCGCGCGGCCGGATCACCACCCGGGTGGATCAGCACACCGACTACCGCAACAGCGACACCCTCTCCAACCAGGGTCAGAACCAGGTCACCGTGCAGCGTGACAGCGGCTGGACGGTGACCAGCACCGACGGTGGCCACGGCGGGTCCGAGCAGCGGCGCAGCAGCTGGTCGTATCCGCTCGACGCGACCAGCAGCTACACGCCGGGCGCCGATGCCGACAGCTACCTGGTGAGCGGTCAGGTGACGGTGGCCCGGCAGCTGGTGGACCAGACCCGGCGCGGTGAGGGGAACTGGCGCGGCGAGGGGAGCTGGCACGAGCAGTCGAGCAGCGACGACCGGCTGACCGCCGCGGGCGTGTTGCAGCGGCAGTCCGGCACCACGGTGCAGGCCGACGGCAGCGGCACTGAGCACTACGTGGGTCACACCGCCGATGGCGGCTGCTACGACCACGAGGTGGCGGCCGACCACGGCTACGTCACCCTGGACCGGCTGCGCACCTGCCGCTGAGGGCTCGCCGGGGGCTCGCCCGGTCGAGCCCCCGGCTCCCGCCCGGGCCCGGTATCCCGGGCCGGGTCTTCAGCCCCGGGTGGGCAGTTGACGGCTCGTAGCGTGATCCTTCGTGAACGACGAATCGTCGCTCCGCCTTGCTCGGTGATCATCCCGGTGCGAACTTCTTCTCGGCAAGGTGACGTGCACATGAAGCCGGGAGCGAGCGCAGCAAAGCGCTCCCTCCCTTGCGTGGCGGGGCTCGCGCTGCGGGGTGGGCCATCGACCGTCGGCTTCCAAGTGCCACCAGGGACCAATCGGAAAATCCGGGAGTGGTCGACACGTCCTTTCAAGGGCGCCGCTCTCCGATATGCCCGCCGGTGTTATCCGGGTCATTTCCAAGGGCTTTGCGAGGATTTTCTTCGGTTATTCCCGCAGTGCATTCGGGTGAGCGCCCGAGTGGGCTTGCCGGATGTCGTGGCGCCGGCCGGCAGTGCCGCTGGCCTGCTCTCATTCGGCTCGGGGTGGCCGGGCGCGCCTCCGGGGGCAACGAGATTCCGCGCCTCGTCAAGGTGGCATCAAGGAGGCGCCGGGGAGGCGTCGAGGAGATATCGAGATGGCTCCGCAGATCCTTCGGTGGGTCGACTGTTTCAATCATGAACACATCGCCGCGCGAGGTGAGATATCCGTCACATTCGCGCTCGCGAAGTTTTCGACCGTCCGTCGGTGATGCATCTGTGACCTGCGGAAACCTGTTGTGGCGGGAGTTGTGCCTGGAGGATCCGACAAGTCCACCAAGTGAGTTGATCTTGTTCTCCGATGTGTTCTGCGCTTCACTCTTGCGGGTGTCAGCGGCGGAACGGGGTGCGGCCGCCTGTCTGAGAGTGCAACCAGGGTCGATACGGACCGTGGGTGCGTGAGGTCTGACGAGATTGTGAGCACCGTTGCGTAAGAGGACCGCGCGTCAGCAACCCGCGCAGCACCACCGCTTGGGGCCGGTGGTGGGTCGGCGACTTCGGCGCCGCCTCCTCGGGTCGCTGATCGTCTTGCCAGGTCTGACCACCCTCACCGGCTGCGGCGCCGCGCACGGCAGCGGCGGCAGTGACCTGTGGGTGGCCGGCGGCGCGGCGGCCGTGGTGCTGGTCGGGGGCACCGCCGTGGTGGTCCGCCGAGTCACCGCCCGCCCGTTGGAGAAGGCCCGCGACCTGGCCACCCGCAACCTGGCCGCGCTGCTCGACGAGCGTGGGGGCCTGCTGGAGGAACGCGCCCGCCTGATCGCCGAACGCGAGGCACAGGGCGGCCAGGTGCAAGCGCTGTCCGACGAGCACCGGGCCCTGCTCCAGGAGCGCGAGGAACTCCAGCGCCAGCACCGGGAGCTGACCGGTCAGTGGCAGCAGGTGATGACCGCCAACGGCGAGTCGGCCGCGCGGCTCGAGGAGTTGCTGCGCGAGTGCGAACTGCTGCTGGCCGAGCGGGACGGCCTGGCGAAGGAGCGCGACGAGCTGCAGGGCAGCGTGGACGCCACCTTCGTCAACCTCGCGATGCGCACCCTGACCCTGGTGGAGCGCCAGCTGGTGCTGATCGAAGCGCTGGAGGGCCGGGAGGCCGACGCGGCCCAGCTGGAGAGCCTCTTCCGCCTGGACCACCTGGCCACCCGGATGCGCCGCAACAGCGAGAACATGCTGCTGCTGGCCGGTCTGGAGAACAGCTCGCGCAGCCGCAAGACGGTCGCCCTGCTCGACGTGGTGCGGGCCGCCATCTCCGAGATCGAGCGCTACGAGCGGGTCAAGCCCGGCTTCCTCGCCGCGGTCCGGCTCACCGGCGCGGTCGCCGACGACACCAGCCACCTGCTGGCCGAACTCCTGGAGAATGCCACCGCGTTCTCTCCGCCGCAGGAGCAGGTCGAGGTCGGCGGCTGGCTGCTGGACAACGGTGAGCTGATGCTCGCGGTCACCGACCGCGGCATCGGGCTGCCGGCCGAGCGGCTGCGCGCACTCAACGAGCAGCTCGCCGAGCCGCTGCCGACCGATCAGGCCGAGCGCCGCGACGCGCTGCTCGCGGGGGCGCTCACCGGCCGCAGCATGGGGCTCTTCGTGGTGGCCCGGCTGGCCCGTCGGCACGGCGTCCGGGTCCAGCTGCGGGAGAACGGGCAGGGCGGCGGGATCAGCGCGATGGTGGTGCTGCCGCGCGAGGCACTGCACCAGGACGAGTTGAGCACGGCCGACCTGGACGACCAGCGGCGGGCCGAGCGGAGTGCCACAGCCGGTGCCGAACGGGCCAGGCTGGCGACGGAGTTCGCGGCCGCCGAGCGGGCCGCGGCGGACGCGGTGACACAGGCGGCGGCCCGGGCGGTCCCGTCCGCGTCCGCGCCCGCGACGCACCGTCAGGCGGCGCCCGCCGAGGGCGCCGGGCTGGACGACCCGGGCCTGCCCGCGCTGCCGCGCCGCCGTCCGGCGCACGCGGCCCCGGGCGAGCCGGTGAACGGTGTCGCCCCCGCGCCTGGCGCGTCGAGCGAGTCGGCCGCAGTGGCCTCGTCAGGCGCGACCAGTGCGCCGACCGTGCCGACCGGACCTGCCGGACCTGCCGGACCTGCCGGACCTGCCGGACCTGCCGAGCCCACCGTGCCTGGCTGGCCCGCCGCGCCCGAGCTCCCCGACGATTCCCCGCTCGACACCCCCACCCGGCAGTTGACGATCAGTCAGCTCGGTGGTGGCCGGCCGGCCGGCCCCACCGCGCCGCAGGGCGGCGAGTTCACCTCGCTGGGTCTCCCCAAGCGGGTGCCCAGAGCCGGCGGCCTGCCGGGCACCGGCGAGTTGCCGACCTCCGGGTTGCGCCGGGTCGCCACCGAGTCGGCGGGCAGTGAGGCCGCTGCGGGTGGCGGCAGCGCGGCGGGCGCCGTGCCGGCTCCGAACACCGCTGAGACATCCGGCCCGCACCGTTCCCGTACCTCCGCCGAAGAACTGCGTCGCAGACTCGGCGGCTTCCAGAGCGGGCTGCGCCAAGCGGCTCGCGAGTCCGCCGCCGAGGAACAGGACCGATGAGCGAATACGACTACCGGAACATCCCGGCCGCCGCCGCCACGGCCAACAACGCCGGCCAGCCGGTCAGTCAGGGCGCGCTCAATGTCCGCTGGCTGCTGGGCGACTTCCTCGGCCTGGTTGCCGGAGTCGAGGAGGCCGTCGTGGTCTCCTCCGACGGGCTGCTGCTCGCCGACTCGCAGCAGGGCCAGCGATCCGATCAACTCTCTGCCATCGTCTCGGCGTTGACCAGCCTTGCGCAGGGCCTGGCGCGTGCCATCGACTTCGGTGGGGTCAAGCAGACCATGGTGACCATGGACGAGGGCCACCTGGTGGTGATGGCCATCAGCGACGGGTCCTGCCTCGGTGTCTACGCCGCGCTCAGTTGCGATCTGGGCGTCCTGGCCTACCAGATGTCGCTGCTCGTCGAGCGCGCCGGACATGCGCTGACGCCGCAGGTGCGCAGCGAGTTGCACCGGGCGATGGCCGTCCGATGAGCCTGGATTCGAGCCCGGAGGAGATGAGAAGCATGCCCGGCACCGCCCGTAGCGGCAGTGGCACAAGTAGCGGTGGTGGCATCGGCCTGGGGCGGCGTACGGACACCGTCCGTTCGGGGCAAGGGCGTTCCTCCCGGGTGCGGCCGTACGCGATCACCCGCGGGCGGACCCGGTTCGGCCGGGTGCTGCTGGTCGAGACCCTGGTGTCGGCGCTCAACCGGCCGGCCGACCCGGCCGACCGCAGCCTGCCCGAGCTGGCCGCGATCTGTGACGTGTGCCGAGGGCAGATGCGTTCGATCGCGGAGATCTCGGCGCTGCTGCGGATGCCGCTCGGTGTGGTGAAGGTGCTGGTCAGCGACCTTGCTGACCAGGGGAGGATCAGGGTGCACGGCGCGGATGTGGCCGACGGCACCGACCTGGACGGCACCGGCGAGGTTCCGGCGTCCAAGCGGGTTCTGTTGGAGAGGGTGCTGGGTGGACTTCGCAAGCTCTGAGTTCGGCGGCTCCGGCGGGTCTGATGGTTACGGCAGGTCCGATGGTTCCGGCGGTGCCGTGGCCGTGCCGCCGGGCGTCCCGCTGGTGACCGGCAACGCGACCTCCACCAAGATCGTGGTGGCGGGCGGCTTCGGGGTCGGCAAGACCACTTTCGTCCGCGCGGTCTCCGAGATCCCGCCGCTCACCACCGAGGCGGTGATGACCGAGGCGAGCATCGGCGTGGACGACACCGCGGCCGTCCCGGCCAAGTCCTCCACCACCGTGGCGATGGACTTCGGCCGGATCAGTCTCGACTCGGACCTGGTGCTCTACCTGTTCGGCACCCCCGGGCAGGGCCGGTTCTGGTTCATGTGGGACGACCTGGTGCGTGGCGCGGTCGGCGCGGTGGTCCTCGCGGACACCCGCCGACTGGCCGACTCCTTCCCGGCGTTGGACTACTTCGAGGGCAGCGGGCTGCCGTTCGTGGTGGCGGTCAACCAGTTCGACGGCGCGCCGGTCTACTCGCCCGAGGCGGTGCGGGACTCGCTGGCGGTGCCGCCGCAGGTGCCGGTGCTGATCTGCGACGCACGAGAACGCTCTTCGGTGGTCGCGGTGTTGACCGCGCTGGTGCTGAACGCACTGGCCGCCGAGCCGGCCGTTGCCGCCGCTCATACCTGACGGTCCGTCAGTTCACCTCCTCGCCCCACCAGCTGGGCAGCAAGCAAGAAGGCAGGCAGCGATGCGCAAGATTCTGATAGTCGGGGCCGGGCAGGCCGGACTCCAGCTCGCCCTGGGCCTCCAGTCCCACGGCTACGACGTGACGGTGATGACCAACCGCACCGCCGACGAGGTGCGCGATGGGCGGGTGCTCTCCACCCAGTGCATGTTCGACACCTCGCTGGGCCACGAGCGGGAGTTGGGCATCAACTTCTGGGAGGCCGAGGCGCCCAAGGTCGAGGGGCTCGGCGTCTCGGTGGCCGGTCCCGACTCCGCCAGAGTGATCGACTGGGTGGGCCGACTGGACGGCTACGCGCAGTCGGTCGACCAGCGGCTGAAGATGGCCGGCTGGCTGGAGGCCTTCGCCCAGCGCGGCGGCCAGGTGGTCGTGCACGGCGTCGCCGTCTCCGACCTGGACTACTTCGCCCGCACCTACGACCTGGTGCTGGTGGCCGCCGGCAAGGGTGAACTGGTCTCGATGTTCGGCCGCGACGCGAGCCGTTCGCCCTACGAGGCGCCGCAGCGCGCGCTCGCCGTCGCCTACGTGCACGGTCTCGGCCCGCGCCCCGAGCACGACTTCCGTGCCGTGCGCTGCAACCTGGTCCCGGGCGTCGGCGAGCTCTTCGTGATCCCCGCGCTGACCGTGTCGGGCGACTGCGACATCCTGTTCTGGGAGGGAATCCCCGGCGGCCCGCTGGACGTCTTCGGCGACGTCAAGGAGCCGGCCGAGCACCTGCGGCTCACCCTGGACCTGATGAAGACCTTCACGCCGTGGGAGTACGACCGCACCACTGGCGGCGTCGAACTCACCGACGCCGGTGCCACCCTGGCCGGCCGCTACGCCCCCGTGGTGCGCAACCCGATCGGTGAACTGCCGAGTGGTGGCCTGGTGTTGGGCGTTGCCGACGTGGTGGTCGCGAACGACCCGATCACCGGCCAGGGTTCCAACAACGCCGCCAAGTGCGCCGCCGTCTACCTGCAGGCGATCCTGGACCACGAGGACAAGCCGTTCGACCGCGAGTTCATGCAGTCCGCCTTCGACCGTTACTGGGAGGACGCCCAGCACGTCACCAAGTGGACCAACGCCATGCTGGCCCCGCCGCCGGAGCACGTGCTCAACCTGATCGGCGCCGCCGGCCAGCTGCCGCCGGTGGCCCACCGGTTCGCCAACGGTTTCAACGACCCGGCGGACTTCGAGAACTGGTTCTTCGACCCGGCGAAGGCGAACGCCTACCTCGCCTCGGTCGCCCCGCCGCAGGCCTGACCCGCGCTCGGCGCCGCCCGCCGGCCCTGCCGTGATCGGTGGGGTGGGGGCGGCGCCGATGTCTGTCCCCAAGATCCGCTAGAGTCCGGCCTCGATCGGACGGCTGCGCGGGCAGCACGGCAGCGGTAGGGGGAGCGAGCGCGACCATGGTGGACATATCGGGACAGGGCGCCGAGGAGGCACCGGAGGCCGCCCGCGTGGCGGAGAACGGCGCGCAGGACGCGGCGCCGGACATGCTGAAGAAGGCTGCGCAGGCCCCGGCGGATTCCGTGGCGGCTGAGGAGTCCCCGAAGGACGCTCCGCAGGCTGTTGAGCCGGTGACCGTTGAGCTGGAGATCGCCGAGCCTTCCCCCACTGCGGCCCCTGAGCCTGCTGGCGCTCCCGAGCCCGCAACCCCGACCGCCCTCGTGTCGCCGCAGCCGCCGGCCGACCCGTGGGCGCCCCCGGTCGGCGACGCCCCCGAGCTCCCGCCCACGGACCCCTGGGCGCAGCCCGGGGCCGCCCCGTACTACCCGCCGCAGCAGCCTGGGCCCTATGGCGCCCAGCCCCAGCTCGCGGGTACCAACGGGCTCGCCGTCACCTCGCTCGTCACCGGGCTGACCTGCTGCCTCTGGCCGGCCGCGCTCGGGTTCGGGATCGCCGCGCTGGTCCAGCTCGGCCGGCGTCGCCAGGCCGGTCGCGGGCTGGCCGTCGCGGGCGTGGTGCTCGGCGTGCTGGGGCTGCTCGGGAGCGTGGTCACGGGCGTGGGCCTGGTCATCGGCTTCCGGGACGCGAAAGCGAGCACCACCACCGTCGGGGCGGCGCCGGGCAGTGGCCCCTTCGGGCTGCGGCCGGGCGACTGCTTCACCGAGCGCACCACGCCGGGCGGCATCCAGCGCGTGCGGACGGCTTGCGACGCTCCGCACTACGGCGAGGTGATGTCGACGGTCACGCTCGCCGACGACCACTTCCCGGGTGCGCCGGCAGTCGCGAACGAGGCCTCCGGCATGTGCCAGAGCGCCGAACTCTCCTACATCCTCGACCCGTGGGCTCGACCCGCCACGGTCGGCATCCGCTACGTCTACCCGAACACCCAGGCCCGCTGGGACAGCACCCGCCACGCCGCCCTCTGCTTCCTGCACGACACCACGCCGGGAGGCAGCGTCGGCTCGCTGCGTCGCGACACGACCACCCTGACGTTTGATCAGCAGAACTTCCTGCAGGCCGTCAGCCAGTTGGACCAGGCGGAGGCCATGAGGCCCGCCGGTGATCCGGCGGACCACAACGCCGACGCGCAGGCCTGGATCCAGCACACCGCCCTCGGCATGAACCAGGCCTACATCGCGCTCAGCCGGCAGAACTGGCCGGACAGCGCCAAGGACCAGGTGGGCATGCTGGCCACCGAGCTCCAGCAGGACCAGCCGGCGTGGCAGACGGCCGGCAACGACAACTCCACCCCGATCGACGACCTGGTCGACCAACTCAGCGGTCAGGACCCGTCGCTGGACGAGAGCCTGGCCCGGAAGGCGCTTTCCCTGGCGGCCCAGCCGCCCTCGCCGGCAGCGACGACCGATCCGCAGTCCGGTGACACTGGCTCCGCTCCTGCCGCCACCTGAGGTAGGCGCTTTCCGGGCTGCCCGCCCAACTGCTCTGTGGAGTCGTCCACGAAAGTGTCTGCCGCATCTCCCTTCGGACACGAAAGCCACCGATCCGCCGCCGGTCCTGCGCGTTCAGCTGATCATTCAGTGACGCAGCGTATGAGCGCCGGGACTTGGGGGACGTCATGTCAGCAGGAGAGCCGGGGAGAGGGTGCGGCTGTGCGCTGAGCGTGCTGGCCGCGCTGGTGTTGACGGTGGTGGTCAGTCTGGCCTGGAGTGAGGTGTCCGATTCACGGCAGGCCGGGGTGAACCGCCGAGAAGCGGATCAACAGATCGCGACGATGGCCGCGTCTTTCGCGCAGCAAGTCGATTCGCAGGGCCAGCGTTCCATGGCTACCGACGCTGACCTCTGGCGGGACGCGCAGACCGCACAGAGAGCGAGGGCCGGTACCGTGAACGGTGTCATGGCGGTCGGTGTCCAGGTGCTCCGGCCGGTTTCGCGCGGCTCGGACCTCAAGGTCGACATCAGGGTCATGACGGTCTATCGGGAGCCAGGGCTGATCACCTACGGGGGCGACGAAGTCGACCGATGCTTCCGAGTCGAACTGCCAGGCCGTTCGGCGGGCTCTGGGAGCGCCACGCTGACGGCCCTGCCGACGTGTCCGGGGTTCACCTCGATCGAGGTGCTGACGAGTCCCACGCCCAGCGCCGCCCCTTGACTTCCGAAGCCCTGTTGAGCAGCCACATCGCGGTGTTACGCTCGCGCTGTCCGATCGAGCGACGCCGGGTTCGACCGCGCCGTGCCAGGGTCGGTCCGGTCGGCGCGACGCCAAGGGGGCTGGGGTGGCGGGGAGTTCGGAGCGGTTCGTGATCCGGCGGCGCTGGTCCGGCGATCTGCCCGGCTGCGTGAGCGCGCTCGGCGAGGTCCAGCGGGCCGACGGCTACCCGGTGGTGTGGCCCGCCGAGCCGGGCCGCTGGCTGGTCGAGTCCGACCAACTGGCCTCCTGGGTGGCGGTTTCGGCGGCCACCGGTGAGATCGTCGGGCACGCCGCGCTTTGCCGTGGTCCGGGCTCGTCGGCGGCCGGGGTCTGGGCGGCGCGGGTCGTGGGTCGGGAAGCGGCTGAGGCCGGCGCGGTGAGTCGGCTCTACGTGGCACCCGGTGCGCGTGGGCACGGGCTAGGCGAGCGGCTGCTGGACGCGGTGGTGGCACAGGCGCGCGCCTGGGAGCTGCATCCGGTACTGGACGTGGTGACCGAGAGCACGGCGGCCGTCGAGCTCTATCGTCGCCTGGGTTGGGAACTGCTGCTGACGATGGATCAGACCTGGTCCAACGGCGTGACGGTGGCCGTGCACTGTTTTGCGGCGGGGTAGCTCGCCGATGGGCGGTGACCGTTGACGAGGCCGTCAGATGCTGTCAATGGAGTCTCGCGGCACGGTCGGGACTTGCTACCTTCACCCCATGAATCATGATCTTGATGCTCGCCTGCCCGTGACCGCCGATGACGTCGAGGCGGCCGTCGATCTCTGCCTGGAGACGCTGGACGGCGCACTGACCGCCGACTGGTCGGTCCCGGCAGGGGAGTTGGACTGGGACTGCTGGGAGACGCTGGAGCACGCCGCCGATGGGCTGTGGGCGTATGCGGCCCAAGTCGGTTCGCGGCGAACGCCGTTGGACCGCTACGTGGCGCTGCGCTGGCACCGGGAGCGGCCGGGCGGTCCGGCCAACGCGGTGTTCGGGCAACGGGAGGAGGGGCCCGCCGCGCTGCTGGAGCTGTCGGAGGCCGGTGGCGCACTGCTGGCCGCGGTGGTCCGGACGGCTCGCCCGCAGGTGCGCGCCTTCCACTCGTACGGGGTGGCCGACCCCGAGGGCTTCGCCGCGATGGGCGTGGTGGAGACCCTGGTGCACACCGAGGACGTGGTGCGTGGGCTCGGTCTGAGCTGGGCGCCGCCGGGAGCGCTCTGTGCGCGGGCGTTGGCGCGGCTCTTCCCCGAGGTGGCGGCGGCCGCCGGATCGGACGACGACCCCTGGGCCACGCTGCTCTGGGCAACCGGCCGCGCCGAACTGCCCGGGCGACCGCGTCGCGTCTTCGAGCGCTGGCACAGCGCACCGCTGGTCTGACCCGCGACCGGGCACGGCGGGGAAGTTGCCTCTGGACAGATAGCTCTCAATGAGAGATAAAATTATCGTATGCCAGTAACCGACCCGGGCCCCGAGCCCCCGGACCCAGGGCTCGCCGACGAGTTCTCCACCCTGCTCGCCGGCATCTCGCGCCTGGTGCGCCGCCGCCTGCGCCAGGAGCTCACCATGCCGCGCCTGCGCGGTGCGCAGGTGGAGCTGCTGCGCCTGGTGGCGGCCAACCCCGGGATGCGGGTCTCGGCGGCTGCCAAGGAGCTGTGCCTGGCCGGCAATTCGGTGTCCACCCTGGTCAACCAGCTGGTCGCGGAGGGCCTGCTGTGCCGCGAGGTGGACCCGGCCGACCGTCGTGCGGCGCTGCTGCTGGTGACGCCGGAGGCTGCCGAACGGCTCGATGCCTGGACGGTCAAGCGCAAGGCGCTGGTCGGTGAACTGCTCGCCGACCTTCCCGTCGGGGACCGGGAAGCGCTTTCCGGCGCGCTGCCCGCCCTGCGCCGCCTGGCCGCCGGCCTTCAGGGCCGGGACGGCGAGCCCGAGGCGGAGATCGGGCCCGAGGGCGACGAAGAGGACAGGGGAGGGGATGACCGATGACCGACGATGACGCAGCCAGCCGCGACGCGACCACCCGTGCCGCAGCCGACCGCGACGCAACCGGCGCAGGCACCGACACCGGCGCAGGCACCGGCACAGGCACCAGCGCGGGCACCGGCGCCGCGGCAGGCGCGGCCGAGGCCGTGGTCTGCCGGGGGCTGGAGTACTCCTTCGGCAAGCCCCGGGCCGGCGCGGCCCGTACCAAGGCCGTCGACGGTGTGGACCTCGAGGTGCGCACCGGCGAGGTGTTCGGCCTGCTCGGCCCGAACGGTGCCGGCAAGACCACGACGATCCGCGCGATCACCACCCTGCTGCCGGTCCCGGCGGGCATGGTCAGGGTGTTCGGCAACGACACCGCCCGCCGCAAGATGGACGTCCGCCGGCTGCTCGGCTACGTGCCCCAGCAGCTCTCGGCCGACGCCGGGCTGACCGGTCGGGAGAACGTCGAGCTGTTCGCCCGGGTCTTCGACGTGCCGCGCGCCGAGCGGGCCGCCCGGGTCGCCCAGGCGATCGCGGCGGTCGACCTGGTCGAGGCCGCCGACCGCCTGGTCGGTACCTATTCGGGCGGCATGGTGCGGCGCCTGGAGCTGGCGCAGGCGCTGGTCAGCGCGCCCCGGCTGCTGGTGCTGGACGAGCCGACCATCGGCCTGGACCCGATCGCCCGGACCAGCGTCTGGGAGTGCATCGACGCCGTTCGCGCGGCCACCGGCATGACCGTGCTGGTCACCACCCACTACATGGACGAGGCCGACCAGTACTGCCACCGGGTGGGCCTGATGGACCGCGGCAGGATCCGCGCGCTGGGCACCCCGGCGGAGCTGAAGGCCCAGGTGCGCGAGCAGGACCCGGAGTTGCCGCACCCCACTCTGGACGACGTGTTCCGCCACTTCGCGGGGCGCAACCTCGGCCATGGCCAGGAAGGAGACTTCAGCGATGTCCGCCGTACCCGCCGCACCGCTTCCCGCGTCGGCTGAGCAGGTGCCGGCGGCGGACGGCGTCCGCCGTCCCGACCTCGGGCTTCTGCTGGTCCCGCCGCGGGCCAGGACCGGCTGGCGCCTGGTGCCGGCCCGCGTGCTGGCGATGTGCGCCGTCGAGCTGCAGAAGCTGCGGCACGACCGCACCGAGCTCTACACCCGGGCCGTCCAACCCGCCCTCTGGCTGCTGATCTTCGGTGAGACCTTCACCAAGCTGCGGTCCATCCCGACCGGCAACATCCCCTACCTCGACTACCTGGCGCCGGGGATCATCGCGCAGTCCGCGATGTTCATCGCGATCTTCTACGGCATCATGATCATCTGGGAGCGGGACTCCGGGGTGCTCACCAAGCTCCTGGTCACCCCGACCCCACGGGCCGCGCTGGTCACCGGCAAGGCCTTCGCGGCGGGGGTGAAGGCGGTGATCCAGGCGGTCGTGGTGATCCTCATCGCCGCCCTGCTGGGTGTCGCGATGACCTGGAACCCGCTGCGCCTGCTGGGCGTCGCGGTGGTGGTGCTGCTGGGCTCGGCGTTCTTCTCCTGCCTCTCGATGACCATCGCCGGGATCGTGCTCACCCGCGACCGTCTGATGGGAATCGGCCAGGCCATCACCATGCCGCTCTTCTTCGGCTCCAACGCCCTCTACCCGGTGGGTCTGATGCCGGGCTGGCTGCAGGCGATCAGCAAGGCCAACCCGCTGAGCTACCAAGTCGACGCCCTGCGCGGACTGTTGATCGGCACGCCCGCCCATCTGCCGCTCGACTTCGGGGTGCTGGCACTCGCCACGGTGCTGGGCATCACGGCGGCCTCCGCGCTGCTGGGGCGGCTGGCGAAGTAGCCGAGCAGTACCTCCCGGAACGGGAGTAGCCTGATGACCCGCTGACGGAGTGTCAGCGCACGGTGACGGGGTGGCCGCTGAGCAGCAGTGGCCACCCCGTCACCGTCTGTCCAGGAGCCGCCGTTCTGCTCAGGAGTCGCCGTCCTGTTCCGGAGCGTCCTCGCCCCGCCGCTCGTACAGCGTCAGCCCCACCGCGCCGGCGGCGGCCGCCACGCCCAGCACCGCGAGCAGTCGCGCCGCCGACGAACTGCCGGTGGGCGCCGCGGCGGCCAGCAGCACCAGGGCGGAGGCCGCGTAGGCGGCGGCCGCCACGGCGCGTCCCGGCGGCCGGTGGAGCGGGCTGTAGGTGTCCACGTGCAGCAGGTAGCCGAGCAGCAGCGCGGCGACCGTGACGGTCAGCCACGGCCGGTGCGGGGCGACGGCGGCGAGCAGCACGGCGACCACGGCCAGCGCGGTGTTGCGGTGCCAAGCCAGTTGGTGGTGCAGCCGGCCCCGGGGGCGTTCGGTGCGGTCCACCGCCGGCGCGGCCCACCAGGCGAACCCGGCGGCGAGCACCGCGACCGGCAGGCCCGAGGCGACCGTGGACCGGGCCACCGGGTCGGCCGCCGCGACGGCGAGCGCCAGGCCCAGGCAGCGCGAGGGCAGTTGCCAGGAACGCAGCCGGGCACCCGGCCCGGTGGATCCCACTGATGTCGTCGATGTCACCGTTGCCTCCCCTGGATCCGGCCGCGCAGCAGTGGGGCGAGCGCCAGGTCCAGCGCCTCGCCGGGCGTGTGGGCGACCACCGGAACGCCCCGGTTGCGCAGCGCGAAGCGCATCGCGTCCCGGTCGGCTCGCCACAGGCGCAGCGCGAACCGGCCCGCCTCGTCGTCCTCGTCGACCCGCGGGTCACCGGTCGGGATCTCCACCACGACCAGCGGATTGCCCCGGTCGGCGAGATCGCCCAGTACGTCCAGCATCCGCTGGTCGGCCAGCGGCGTGAAGGCGTAGACCAGCGCGCCCGGCGGTAGCGCGGGCGGCGGCAGCCGGTTCAGTTCGGGGGTGCCGTAGCCGAGGTCCTTGCGCACGTCGAGCACGCTCTGCACGATCCGGTAGAAGTGCGCCTCGCCGGTGCCGGCCCGCAGCCAGCGCGTGGTGCCGCCGACCGAGACCAGGCCGATCCGGTCGTGGGTGCGCAGGTAGGCGCGGGTCAGCCCGGCGGCGGCCCGCAGCGACTCGTCCAGCGTGGAGACGCCGGTGGCCGGGTCGCGGAAGTCGCCCAGCGCGTCGAGCAGCAGCACCGTGTCCACGGCCCGCTCGGCGCTGAACTGGTTGAGCTGGATGCTGCCGCGCCGGGTGGTGGACGGCCAGTGGATCCGCCGCTGGCGCTCGCCCCAGACGTGCGGGCGCACGCCGTTGACCTCGACGCCCTCGCCGTGCTGCCGGGTGGTGTGCTCGCCGAGCCGCTCCGGCAGCCGGACCGGGATCGGGGTCAACCGGGCGTTGCCGGGCACCGGGAAGACCTCGATCTCGCCCAGCTCCACCCGCACCGTGCGGCGGGTCAGGTGGCCCGTGTCGTACAGGTCCAGGTCGACGTGGCCGATCGACCAGCGCCCCCAGCGGGTCGCGGTCAGCTCCAGCGTCACGGTGTCCAGGCTGCTCCGTTCGGCGGTCAGCACGATCCCGGGGCCGAGCAGCGGCGCCGGGTCGAGCAGTCCGGCCGCGCCGTCGTGCCGCACGCTGATCCGAGCGGTCACCTGCTCGCCCTCGAAGCAGCGTCGGGTGGTGACCTGGGCTTCGGCGTCGATCCGGGTCGGCCGGGTGCGGCCCGGCGTGGCCACTGCCAGCAGCACGGCGGGGCCGGCCGCCAGGGCGAACAGCCAGGCGTGTCCGGTGAGCAGCGCGGCGACGGTGGCCACGGCGGCGACGGTGAGCAGCCGTAGCGTCCGCTCGCTCGCCCGCCAGCCGGGTGGCGGTGGGGGCGGCGCGGTGCCCAGCCGGTACCCGGACGCCGTCGCTCTCTGATCATCCGTCAGTTCGCCTGTCTGGCTGGTCATGAGCGAGCGACCGCGGCGTCCGCGAGGCTGTCGGCGGGCTTGTCCGGCACCGTCTGCGGGGTCGGCACCTGCGCCACCAGCGCGGCCAGCACGTCGTCCGAGTCGACCTGGCGTACCCACAACTCCGGCTTCAGGGTCACCCGGTGGGCCAGCGCGGGCACCGCCACCGACTTGACGTCCTCCGGGGTCAGGAAGTCGCGGCCGTCCAACACGGCGCGGGCTCGGGCCAGTTGGACCAGTGCGAGGCCGCCGCGCGGCGAAGCGCCGACCTGGATCTGCGGGTGCGAGCGGGTCGCGCCGACCAGCGCGACGATGTACTCCACCAGGTCGTCGGAGACCTCCACCCGCTCCAGGGCGGCCCGCATCGCGAGCACCTGCGCCGGGTTGCTCAACGGGCGCAGCACCGCTTCGGGCTCGGCCCGGTCGACCCGGGCGCGCAGCATCCGGGCCTCCAACTCGGCCGCCAGGTAGCCCATCCGCACGCGCAGCAGGAAGCGGTCCAGCTGTGCCTCGGGCAGCGCGTAGGTGCCCTCGTACTCGATCGGGTTCGCCGTGGCGATCACCACGAACGGGTCGGGCAGCCGGTGCGTGGTGCCGTCGATCGAGACCTGCGACTCGGCCATCGCCTCGAGCAGCGCCGCCTGGGTCTTGGGCGGGGTGCGGTTGATCTCGTCGGCCAGCAGCAGGTGGGTGAAGAGCGGGCCGGGCCGGAACACCATCTCACCGCTGCGCTGGTCGTAGAAGGGGGCGCCGGAGACGTCCGAGGGCAGCAGGTCGGGGGTGAACTGGATGCGGCGGAACTCCAGGCCCAGGGTGGTGGCGAAGGAGCGGGCCAGCAGCGTCTTGCCGAGGCCGGGCAGGTCCTCGATCAGGATGTGGCCGCCGGCCAGCACGCCGAGCATCACCAGCTCCAGCGCCTCGGGCTTGCCGACCACGGCGCGCTCGATCTCCGCCAGCACCTCGCGGGCGAGCTGGCCGGCCTGCTGGGGCGTCAGGGTCTCGGTCGTCACAGGGGTCCTCACAGGGATGGGTTGGGATCACGATGGTGGGTGAGGGGAAGTGGTGGGCCCGGTCGGCTCCGTGGCGCGGGGGTCAGAGCGCTTCGAGCCGGTCGATCAGCATGCTCAACTCCGCAGGTGACAGGACGTCTTCGGCCCTCGGATGCCCGGGGTCGATGAACTCCCAGGCCTCGGGGCCGACCAGGGCGGCGGCCCGTTCGGGCTCGGCGAGGAGCGAGACGCTGTGCCGCTCGGCGAGTTTGGCGGCGTACAGCCGGCGCAGGCGTCCGCGCAGCGGGTGCGGGAAGTCCTTCACGTCCAGCCCGTTGCGCACGGTCCAGCGCCAGTCGGTCAGGTTGGGGTCCTGGGTGCCCATCAGCCGCAGCCGGCGCCGGTACGTGCTGTCCTCGCTGCCGGCGCCCGCCACGTAGCGGGCGGTCAGCAGCGCGGCGCCGCCGAGCAGGACGGCGACCGCACCCAGCCCGGGGAGGCCGCCCACCAGGCCCGCCAGCAGCAGGGCGATCGGCACCAGTTGGCCGAGCACGACGAGGGTGTGCCGGGTCGAGCCGAGCTTGGTTCCGGCCGCCTTGCCGCCGATGGCCTCACCGGTGGCGCCGGCAGTGGTCCGGGCAGCGGTCCGGGCGATGGCGCGCTCGTCGGCCATCAGGGGCTCACCTCCGTCGACACGTCCTGGCGCTGGGCAGTGTCCTGGGGTTGGGCTCGCGCCGCCTGCTCGCCGAGCTGTTCGGCGATCGCGTCCAGTGCGGCGCGGGCTCGGCTCAGGTGGGTCTGGTCCATCGGGTGCCGGGAGAACCGGGCCTCGTGGAAGAGCGCGGTCAGGGCGCCGGCGTCCGTGCCGCGCAGGGTGCCCGAGGTGACCGCGCGGTCCAGCAGGTCGGTGGGGCTGTCGGCGATCAGCCGTTCGATGCCGGAGTCGGTCAGCGAGTCCTCCATCGCGGCGTAGCAGGCGATCACGGCGGCGCGCGGGTCCTCGCCCTGCAGCAGGGCCCGGCGGGCCGAGGCGACGGCGTCGGCCAACTCCCGCTCGTCGGTGCGCGTCCGCCGAACGCGGTGGCCGGCCGGCGGCTTCGGCAGCCGGCGCAGCCGGCGCCAGACCAGCACGGCGCAGGTCAGCACGGCGAGTACCGCGAGGATCGTGATGCCCAGGGCCAGGGCGCCCAGCAGGCCGTGCCCGCCGGCCCGGGTAGGAGGCGGCGGCTGGAAGGTGGGCAGCGGTCGTGGCGACCGCGAGTCCTCCAGGGCCGGCAGCGGCGGCAGCGGGAGATGCTTGGCGGTGGGGTAGAGGAACAGCAGCACCAGCGGCAGTCCGATCGCCGCCAGCGGGATCAGCCGCATGGCCGCCTCGCGCAGGCGGTAGGCGCGTGGTGGCAGGTCGACGAGGTGGCGAACCTGGGTCCGGTAGTACCGCAGGGTCCGTTCCAGCAGTACCAGCCAGCCGAGTGCCAGCAGGAGTACCAGTCCGAACTCGTCGTTGAGCGGTGCGCCACCGCCGGTGAGCAGGCCACCGGCCGGGCGCAGCTCCAGGGCCGCGAAGGCCAGGCCCGCCACCGCTCCGACGGCCAGTACCCGGCGCAGGGTGGCGGTGTGCGCGGCTTCGTCCGAACCGGGCCGCACCGGTCGCCCGGTGCGCTCGCCAGGGCCGGGCGCGTCCGGTGCCGTCATGGTGTCGTTCCCCGGGGGTCGGTCCAACGGCTGAACAGGCTGGCGCCCGGCCGCAGTTCCAGCGCGGCGAAGGCGAGTCCGGCCGCCGCACCGGCGGCCGGGGCCCGGCGCGCATTCGCCGGGCCTGACGCCGCGTCGGCGCCGGGCCGCTCGGACCACCAGGCCAGGTCGGGTCGGCCTGGACCGCTCCGTACTCTCATCGTGTCGCTCCCCCCGCACGGGTCCGCCCGCATTCCGGTGACGGCCCGATCGGTGTGCAGCTTGGCACAGTAGGCGAACCATTGTCAGCACCGGGTCGGCACCAGGTGCCCCGGAGCATCGGATGCCCCGGGGCACCTGTTTTCCAGCCGCTCCGGTGGCGCCCCCCCCGCGCCCGGCGGTGGCCCGTCAGCCGGTCCGGATGGCCTCCAGCACGTCCAGCCGGGCCGCCCGGCGGGCCGGCCAGACGGCCGCGAGCAGACCGACCAGCGCCGCCGCCGCGATGAAGCCGAGCACCGGTAGCGGCGGCACCACCGTGCCGAGGTGCTTGAAGCTGCCCGCGATGGTGCCGTTGCCGGCCCACGCCGTGAGGATCCCGAGCCCCACCCCGAGCACCCCGCCGAGCAGTGCGATCAGCAGCGACTCCAGCCGCACCATCCGCCGCACCCCGCGCCGGTCCAGGCCGACGGCGCGCAACATGCCGATCTCCCGGCGGCGTTCGAAGACCGACATGGCCATGGTGTTGACCACGCCCAGCACCGCGATCACCACGGACATCCCGAGCAGCCCGTACATGATGTTCAGGGCCGCGCTGAGCATCTGCCGGTGCTCCTTCTTCAGATCGGCCTGGTCCTTGACCGCGATCAGCGGGTTGCCGCCGGTGGCGTTCTGCAAGGCCTGCTTCAGCGCCGGGTCGGCCCCGTGCACGCCCTTGACCAGCACCTTGTCCGGACCCTGGCCGGCGCTGTGCGGGGCGATCAACTGGTCGGGGGCCAGCAGCCCGTCCACCACGGTGTTGTCGGCCACGATCCCGCCGATGGTCAGCCGCCCGGCGCTGCCGTCCGGGTAGACCACCGTCAGCACGTCACCCACCGCCGTGCCGTTGGCCTTCACATAGCCCTGGTCGACGAGCAGTTGACCGTGCGTCAGGGCGTCCGGCGATCCCGCCGTCGTCCGCAACGCGGCCAACTCGCCGATGCTGTTCGGGTCGACGCCGGTGATCCAGCGGGTGTCGTCGCCGACCTCGACCGGCACCTGGCGTACCACGCTGCTCGCGCTCACCCCGGAAGTCGCCGCGATCTGCGGGCCGACCTGGTCCGAGAGCTGCGCGAAGTTCTGCATGGCGACGGTGTAGTCGGCTTTCAGGTCGGTGCCGTCCGCCTGGTCGACGGCCCGGTTGACCGAGGCGCCGACCACGGTCAGCGCGGTGATCAGGGTGACCCCGATGGTCAGCGCGGAGGCGGTGGCGGCGGTGCGGCGCGGGTTGCGCAGCGCGTTCTCCCGGGCCAGCTTGGCGGGGCTGCCGTAGATCCGCTGCAGCGCGGGGGCGAGCAGCGCGATCAGCGGGCGGGAGAGCAGCGGGGTGAGGACGAAGACGCCGATCAGCAGCGCGCCCGCACCCAGCCCGACGGTGTTGGTGCTCCGGTTGCTCGCACCCAGCACCAGAAGTGCGGCGCCGGCCGCGCCGATCACCGCACCGATGGTGTTGCGGACCAGCAGGCTCTTCGGTGTCGCCGGTTGGTCGCCGTTGCTCATCGCGGCCACCGGGGCGATCCGCCCGGCCCGCCGGGCCGGCAGCCAGGCGGCCAGCAGGGTGACCAGCACGCCCACCGCGAGTGCGGTCAGCACGGTGCTGGCACTGACGATCAGCGGGCCGTCGGGCAGGTTGGCCTGCCCAGGGCCGTTCAGCACCCAGCGCAGCCCGGCGGCGATGCCGGTGCCGGCCAGCAGTCCGGCCGCCGAGGCCAGCAGGCCGACCAGCAGCGCCTCGATCAGCACCGAGCGGCCGACCTGCCGACGGCTGGCGCCGATCGCCCGCAACAGGGCCAGTTCCTTGGTGCGTTGGGCGACCAGCATGCTGAAGGTGTTGGCGATGATGAAGACGCCGACGAAGAGCGAGATTCCGGCGAAGACCAGCAGCGAGGCGCTCAACCCCTTGGTGGCCGCGCTGATCTGCCGATCCTGTTCGGCGGCCAGCTCCTGACCGGTCTGAGCGGTGAAGTCGCCGTTGCCCGGCAGGAGTCGGCGGACCTGGCCGAGCAGCGCCGAGGCGTCGGTGCCGGGCTTGGCGTGCACGTCGATCTCGTTGAACTGACTGGGCGTCAGATAGAGCCGCTGCGCGGTCGCGGTGTCGAAGGCGGCCAGCGAGCCGCCCGCCGTCACCCGCGGGTCGTCGACGTGCAGCAGGCCGGTCAGCTTCAGCTGCATCACCGGGCCGTTGACGGCCACCCGGACGGTGTCGCCGACCTGGTAGCCGCCCTTCCGTGCGGTCTCGGTGTCCAGCGCCAACTCGCCTGCGCTGGTGGGCCCGTGGCCCCCCGCGAGCGGATAGCGGGCGTCCTGGCCGTCGGCGCCCGGCACGTAGTTGGTGCCGGTGGTGGAGAAGCCGTCGCCGATCAACGCGCCCTTGCGGTCCGCGATCCCGGCGAAGCCGCTGACCACGCCACGGGCCTCGGCGGTACCGGGCAGGGCCGCGATCGCCTGCCTGGTCTGCTCGGTCAGGTGGCCCGCGTCGCTCCTGCGGGCGCCGCGGCTGTAGCCGTTGCTGACCGCGCCGTCGTCGCTGACCGAGACCGTGACGCCGGTGAAGCTCTTGGCGTTCTGCGATTTCAGGGCGCTGCCGAGGGTGTCGGTGAAGACCAGGGTGCCGGCCACGAAGGCGGTGCCGAGCAGCACGGCGAGGGTGGTCATGAGCAGGCGGGCCTTGTGGGCCAGGACGTTGCGCAGGGCGGTGCGGTACATGGAGCTTCCCTCGGTGTTCTCGGCTTCCTGCGGGACAGGCCGGACAGGCCCCAGCGGTCAGCGGCTGCGGGTGGCGCCGTCGAAGCGGCGCATCCGGTCCAGCACGGTGCCGGGGGTCGGTAGCGACAGCTCGTCCACGATCCGGCCGTCGGCCAGGAAGATCACCCGGTCCGCGTAGCTCGCCGCCACCGGGTCGTGGGTCACCATCACCACGGTCTGGCCGAGTTCGCGCACCGAGTTCTGCAGGAACCCGAGGATCTCCGCGCCGGCCCGGGAGTCGAGGTTGCCGGTCGGTTCGTCGGCGAAGACGATCGCCGGCCGTCCGGCCAGTGCGCGGGCGCAGGCCACCCGCTGCTGCTGGCCGCCGGAGAGCTGGGCCGGGCGGTGCGAGAGCCGGTCGGACAGGCCCACCGTCGCCACCACCCGCTCCAGCCAGGCCTGGTCGATCCGGCGCCCGGCGATGTCCATCGGCAGGGTGATGTTCTCCAGCGCGGTGAGCATCGGCAGCAGGTTGAACGCCTGGAAGACGAAGCCGAGCCGGTCACGCCGCAAGCGGGTCAGCTGCCGGTCGGAGAGGCCCACCAGCTCGGTGTCGCCGAGCCGGGCCGAACCGGAGCTGGCGTAGTCCAGGCCTGCCATGCAGTGCATCAGGGTCGACTTGCCCGAGCCGGAGGGACCCATGATCGCCGTGAACTCGCCGGGCCGGAAGGTCACGCTGACCCGGTCCAGCGCCACCACCCTGGTCTCGCCGGAGCCGTAGACCTTGCTCAGCTCTCTGGCTTCGGCGGCGGCTCTGGCGGGGGCGAGGGTGAGGGTCATGGCGGTGCTCTCCGGGGGACGGTGCGGGGCGGCCGGGGCTCGGTCGGCTCCGCTCCATCCTGGTGGCCACAAGTGCGCCATCCGTCGCTCCGGCGAACGGTTGTCCGATCTCCGGCCGGAGGGGCGGCGGGGAGGGTTCTCCTCCTCAGGGATGACCCGCCCCTGAAATGCCGCCCCGGCCGCAACCGATCGGCCCGCCCGACCGTCGGTACTGCACTGTCCGCAGCTCACGGGCGGTCCGTCACCGCCCGCCCGTCACCGCCCGCCCCGCAGGAACTCCCGGTTCAGCGTGCCGATCGCGTTCAGCCCGATCCCCTTGGGGCAGGCGCTGGCGCACTCGCCGGTGTTGGTGCAGCCGCCGAAGCCCTCGGCGTCCATCGCGCCCACCATCGCCCGCACCCGGCCGCGCCGCTCCGGGGCGCCTTGCGGCAGCACGTTGAGATGCACCACCTTGGCGGCGGTGAAGAGCATCGCCGAGCCGTTCGGGCAGGCCGCCACGCAGGCGCCGCAGCCGATGCACTCGGCGTGCTCGAAGGCCAGGTCGGCGGCCTCCTTGGGGACCGGGGTGGCGTGCGCATCGGGAGCGCTGCCGGTGGGCGCGGTGATGTAGCCGCCCGAGCCGATGATCCGGTCGAACGCCGAGCGGTCCACCACCAGGTCCTTGACGACCGGGAAGGCCGCCGAGCGCCACGGCTCGACGTCGATCACCTCGCCGTCCTGGAAGTGCCGCATGTGCAACTGGCAGGTGGTGGTCCGCTCGGGGCCGTGTGCCTGGCCGTTGATCACCATGCCGCAGGCGCCGCAGATGCCCTCTCGGCAGTCGTGGTCGAAGGCCACCGGGACCTCGCCGCGCAGGATCAGTTCCTCGTTGAGCGTGTCCAGCATCTCCAGGAAGGACATCTCCGGGCTGATGCCGCTGACCTGATAGGTCGTCAGTTCGCCTGGCGCGTCAGGGCCGCTCTGCCGCCAGATCCGCAGGGTGAGGTTCATGCGTAACTCCGCTGGGTGGGGTGGACCTCGGTGAAGGTCAGCTCTTCGCGGTGCAGGACGGGAGCGCCGCCGGTGAACTCCCAGGCGGCGACGTAGCCGAACTCCTCGTCCTTGCGGGCGGCTTCGCCGCCCGGGGTCTGGCTCTCGGTGCGGAAGTGACCGCCGCAGGACTCGGTGCGGTGCAGCGCGTCCAGGCACATCAGCTCGGCCAGCTCGAAGTAGTCGACCAGGCGATTGGCCTTCTCCAAGGTCTGGTTGAGCTCCTCGCCGCCGCCCGGGACGGCCAGCCGCCGCCAGAACTCCTCGCGCAGCTCGGGGATCCGGGCCAGCGCCCGACGCAGGCCCGCCTCGTCCCTGGCCATCCCGCACTCGTCCCAGAGCAGTTCGCCCAGCTCGCGGTGGAACGACTCGGGCGTCCGGTCGCCGTCCACGGCCAGCAGCCGCTTCAGCCGGTCCGACACCTCGGCCAGCACGGTGGTGAGTTCGGGGTGGTCGCCGGGCACCGGCGCGCTCGGCACCTGGGCCAGATAGTCGGCCAGGGTGGCCGGCAGCACGAAGTAGCCGTCCGCCAGGCCCTGCATCAGCGCGCTGGCGCCGAGCCGATTGGCGCCGTGGTCGGAGAAGTTGGCCTCGCCGATCGCGAACAGGCCCGGCACGGTGGTCTGCAGGTCGTAGTCGACCCAGAGCCCGCCCATCGTGTAGTGGATCGCCGGGTAGATCCGCATCGGCACCTGGTAGGGGTCCTCGGCGGTGATCCGCTGGTACATCTCGAACAGGTTGCCGTACTTGGCCTCGACGGCCGCCCGCCCCAGCCGGGCGATCGCGTCGGCGAAGTCCAGGTAGACCCCCTGTCCGCCGGGACCGACCCCGCGTCCCTCGTCGCAGACGTTCTTGGCGGCCCGGGAGGCGATGTCGCGCGGCACCAGGTTCCCGAAGGCGGGGTAGATCCGCTCCAGGTAGTAGTCCCGCTCGTGCTCGGGGATCAGCTCCGGCGAGCGGGTGTCGCCAGCCGTCCTCGGCACCCAGATCCGTCCGTCGTTGCGCAGCGACTCGCTCATCAGGGTCAGCTTGGACTGGTGGTCGCCCGAGCGCGGGATGCAGGTCGGGTGGATCTGGGTGAAGCACGGGTTGGCGAAGTAGGCGCCGCGCCGGTGCGCGCGCCAGATCGCGGTGGCGTTGGAGTTCTTGGCGTTGGTGGACAGATGGAAGACGTTGCCGTAGCCGCCGGTGGCCAGCACCACCGCGTCCGCCAGGTAAGCGCTGACCTCGCCGGTCACCAGGTCGCGGGCCACGATGCCGCGGGCCCGCCCGTCGACCACCAGCAGGTCGAGCATCTCGGTGCGGGCGTGCATCTCCACGCTCCCGGCCGCGATCTGCCGCGACAGCGACTGGTAGGCGCCGAGCAGCAACTGCTGTCCGGTCTGGCCGCGGGCGTAGAAGGTGCGGGAGACCTGGACGCCGCCGAACGAGCGGGTGTCCAGCAGCCCGCCGTACTCCCGGGCGAACGGCACGCCCTGGGCCACGCACTGGTCGATGATCTCCACCGAGACCTGCGCCAACCGGTGCACGTTGGACTCCCTGGCTCGGAAGTCGCCGCCCTTGACGGTGTCGTAGAAGAGCCGGCGGATCGAGTCGCCGTCGTTGCGGTAGTTCTTGGCGGCGTTGATGCCGCCCTGAGCGGCGATCGAGTGAGCCCGCCTGGGGGAGTCCTGGAAGCAGAACTGGACCACGTGGTAGCCCTGCTCGGCCAGCGTGGCGCCGGCCGCGCCGCCCGCCAGGCCGGTGCCCACCACGATCACGGTCTTCTGGCGCCGGTTGGCCGGGTTGACCAGCTTCGCCTCGAACCGGCGCCGGTCCCAGCGCTCGGCGATCGGCCCGGCGGGCGCCTTGGCGTCGGCGATCGGCTCGCCCACGGTGTAGTCGGCGCAGGCGGCGGTCGGGTTGTCGGCAGCCGGGTTGTCGGCGGTCGAGCTGTCGGTGGTCGAGCTGTCGGTGGTCGGGTTGGAGGTCATCGCACGATTCCCGTCATCACGGCGATCGGAACGGAGAGGAAGCCGGCCGTCAGCACCAGTGCCAGCAGGTTCGCGGTGAGCTTCAGCGCCCGGTCCCGGCCCGGGCTGTTGGCCCCCAGCGTCTGCGCGGCGCTCCAGAACCCGTGCCGCACGTGCAGCCCGAGCGCGAGCATCGCCACGCAGTAGATCCCGCCGTCGTACCAGGTGCGGAAGGCGCCCACGATGTTCTGGTAGGGGTGCCCCGGGTCGGCCACCGGGTTCACGGTCAGCGTGGTCAGGTCGAGGATGTGCCAGACGATGAAGAGCGCCAGGATCACCCCGCCCCAGCGCATGGTCCGGGTCGCGTAGCTCTGCCGGGCCCGGGTGCGCCGGGCCCCGCTGTGCTGATAGCCGGTCGGCCGGGCGGCCAGGTCGCGGCGGCTCAGCTGGTAGGCGGCCACGCCGTGCACCACGACGGCGGCCACCAGCGCGACCCGGGCGATCCAGAGGAACCACGCGTGGCCGAGGAAGGGCTGGCCGATGGTGCGCAGCCAGGCCGCGTAACCGTTGAGCTCGCTCGCGCCGAAGAAGATCTTCAGATTGCCGATCATGTGAAGGACCAGATAGCCCAGCATCACCAGACCGCTGACCGCCATCGCGGCCTTCTTGCCGACGGTCGAACCCCACAGGATCGCCAGGGTGGACCGGGCCCGCGCTGCTTCACGGCGCGGCCGTGCTCCCGTTGTCACTGCCATGTTCAGCACGGTAGGGAGCCGACCGGTGATCCGTCCAAGACAGCTTCCGGCTCGTGACGATAGTGAACGCCTATGCTGGCCGGTATGCAGCTCCAGCAGCTCCGCTACTTCGTCGCCGTCGCCGAACTGCGGAACTTCACCCGCGCCGCCGAGCAGACGCATGTCGCGCAGCCCTCGCTCTCCCAGCAGATCCGCTCGCTGGAGCGGGAGTTGGGAGCCGAACTGTTCCACCGTGCCCGCGGCCGGATCGCCCTCACCGACGCGGGCGCCGCGCTGTTGCCGCTGGCCCGCCGGATCCTGGCGGACGCCGAGAGCGCCCGGCTCGCGGTGCAAGAGACGGTGCAGCTGCGCCGCGGCCGGGTCCGGCTCGGTGCCCCGCCGAGCCTCTGCACCAGCCTGGTCCCCGACGTGCTGCGGGCGTACCGGGTCCGGTACCCGGAGGTCGAACTGATGGTCCGCGAGGACGGCTCGCGCGACCTGGTCCGTACCTTGGCGGCCGGTGAACTCGACCTCGCGCTGATCATCACACCGCAGGCCGGACCGGCGCCCGGCCTCGCGGTCACCGAACTGCTCTACGAGGACCTGGTGCTCGTCTCGGCGACCGCCCCCAGGCGTCGCCAGGCCCGGATCGAGGACCTGCGCGGGCAGCCCCTGGTGATGTTCCGTGAGGGCTATGACCTGCGCGAAGCCACCCTGGCGGCCTGCCGGGCGGCCGGGTTCGAGCCCGAATTCTCGGTGGAGGGCGGCGAGATGGACGCCGTGCTCGGTTTCGTCCGGGCAGGCCTGGGGCCCGCGGTGCTGCCGGGCATGGTGGCCGCCCGCAGCGGACTGGCCGTCACCCCGTTCGCGGCCCCGGGGATCGGCCGGGTGATCGCCCTCGCCCGCGGCGCCGAACTGCCGCTCAGCCGCGCCGCCGCCGCGCTGCACCAGGTGCTCCTCGACCACCTCGCCCAGGCCGGAACGGCGGGCGCGCTGCCGCCGGGCACCCGGCTGCTGACACCCAGGTCGGACCACATCTGACGGAGTGTCAGCTGATCACACCGGGGGGGCGGGGCGCGCCACAGGCGCGCTCGGTGGGCCGGGTGCGTGCAAGCCTCGAACGGCCACCCGTATCCTGGCCTACCAGCACGGACGTCGGTGCGCGGGAGCTGTTCCACCCGCCCCGGCCGCCGTTCGTACGTTCCACCCGCCGCAGCTCTTCCCCCTCAACCTTCCCCGACAGCCTGCCCCGCACTCGAACCGGACGGTTCTCAATGACAGTACTTCCCGTGCAGAACGCCGATGTACCGCCGCAGGACCGCTCGGCCGGTCCTGCCGACGACCGGACACCGGAGCGCACCTCGGACCTCGCGCCGGACCTCCGTGACGGCCTGCTCCGTTACGCCGACCTGGGCGGTTTCACGCTGGCCGCCGACACCCATGCCTGGTACGCCGCCGCCGACACCGTGACCGGGCCCGAAGAGGCCCGGGCCGCGTCCACCGTCCTCGCCGAGGTGCGCGGTTGCGACCTGAGCGTGCTGCGCGAGGCCGCCGCGCTGCTGGCCGGCGAGGCCGCGCTGCGCGCGCCGGCCACGCTCGCCGAGGTCCTGACCCTGCTGGCGCTGCTCCGCCGGGTCCGGGAGACCGCCACGACGCTGCGCTCCGGCGCCTACGAGGCGGACCTGGACGCGCTCGCGGCGGCCACCGCCAACGGCAGCTGGCGCAAGGAGCGGGGCCTGCGGATCTCCTGGGGCCGACGCCGCAAGCTGCGCGCCGAGGCCAAGCGCCTGGCCGTCGCGGACCGCCCGCGTCGCGACGCGCTGCACCTGGCGCTGGTCGCGGCCGCCGCCGAGCACAGCGAGTGGCAAGCGCTTTCCGCTGCGCCGGGCACCACCGCCCGCCCGGTCGACGCCGAGCTGCTGGAGAGCACCGGGCTGGCCGCCGACACCCTGGTCGGCGCCCTGCGCGGCCTCGGACGGCTGCTGGCGGACCGTGAGCTGACCGAGCTTTCGTTCGCCGAGCTGGGCGACCTGGTGGACGCCCTGGCCGCCGACGAGGGCACCCTCTTCCGCCTCCCGGAGCTGCGCACCCTGCGCACCGCGCTGGAGGACGGTGGCCTGACCGAACTGCTCGCCGAGCTGACGGAGGACCGCGCGGACCGCGCGGCGGCCCTGGCGGCGTACCTCCGTTCGGAGGGCGAGGACGTGGCCGAGGCTACGGCCGAGGACGAGGGCGAGGACGAGGGGACGGTGGAGGCTGCGGCGCTGGTCGCGGACGTCGCCGAGCCCGAGGTCGAGTCCGAGCCGGAGATCGAGTTGCCGGCGCAGTCCGTGGCAGAGCCGGTGGCCGAGGTGGCCGAGGTCGAGGTCGTCGAGGCGGTACTGCCCGCGCAGTCCGTGGCGGAGCCCGAGATCGAGTCGGTGACCGCTGAGCCCGAGGCTGAGGTCGTGGTCGAGCCCGAGGTCGAGCCCGAAGCCGTGGTCGAGCCGGACGCTGACGCTGACTCCGAGGTGGAGCCCGAGATTGAGGCCTCTCAGCCGGTCGAGGCCATTGTCGAGCCCGAGCCGCTGGTTGAGGCCGAGACCGAGGCAGATGTCGAGTCGGCGGCCGACGTTGTCGCCGAGCCGGCCGTCGAGCGAGAGGTCGCGCCGGAGCCCGAGCCCGAGCTGGTCGTCGAGTCCGAGCCTGAGGCTGTGACGCTGCCCGAGCCCGAGCTTGAGGCCGAGCCCGCCGTCGAGGCCCCTGCCCCGGTGGAGGAGCTCCCCGCCCCTGCCGACGAGCCCCTCGCCACGGAGGAGCCCGCCGCCGTCGAGCCGGCCGTTGAGGAGCCCGCTGCCGAGGAGCCCGCCGCCGAGGAGGTCGACCCCGCCGCCAAGCGCTCGCGGCGCCCGAAGCGGCCCGAGCTCACCCCCGGCCGCCCGATCACCGCCTACTCCGCCGACGAACTCCTGGCGCTGGTCCGCTGGATCGACAGCGACTACGTCGAGCGCACCGACGACGAGCTGCTCCGCGCCGCCATGAAGGAGCTGGGCTTCGCCCGCCTCGGCCCCCGGATCAAGGAGGCCTTGGCCACTGCCGTCACCGCCGCCCGCGCGGCATAAGCAGGCACGCGACACAATGGGGCCCGGCCCGAGCGAGTCACCCTTCGCTCGGGCCGGGCCCCGGTCATGCGGCCGCTCGCCGGTTCAGCAACTGCGCAGCTCGGGCGTCTGGTTGAGCAGCTGCGCGCGCATCGAGACGAACGACTGGTACGCCGCCCCCTGCTCCGCCCCGACCGGGAAGACCGCCACCCGGTGGCAGTTCATGAACGCCAGCCGCACCCCGAAGTGCCGCTCCAGGCTGCCTCGGATCGAGTCGCTCGCCATCGCGCGCAGCAGCTGCCCACGCTCGGCGTCCGACGGCGGCTCCTCGTGGTTGTCCGCGAACGGCGCCCCGCCGGAGGCCAGTTCACCGGTGAGTCGCTCGACCATCTGGTAAGCGAAGGGCAGCGAGTCGCGGACGGTGGCGACGAAGTCGGCTTCGGCCACCTCCCCGGCCTCGGCCTGGGCGAGCAGCTCGGGGGAAACGGTGAGGGACATGCGGAGGCTCCGACCATCAGCGCAGTAGAAATGAAATCCATTTCCACTTACCGCCACTGATCGTGGCCCAGACCTGACGCCCTGTCAACCGACACCCCGACCTCGACACCCCGACGCCCCGGCGGCCCGTACCCTGACCCCCGCCCCACGCAAAAGCCGCCCCGGACCCCGACGCGAGGTCGGTGCCCGGAGCGGCCGCGATGCCCGGAAAGCGCTTACTGCAGCGGCACCGAAGGCAGCGAGCTCGGCGGCGTCCCCTGCAGGGCCCCGCTCATCGCACCGTTCCAGATCGGCCCGGCCAGCGTGCCGCCGAAGGCCTGCGCGACGTACTGCCCGCCGATCCGCTGCCCGTCCAGCGAGGTCGTGCCGTTGTCGTCACTGACCACGGTGGCTCCGGACAGCTCGGGCGTGTAGCCGACGAACCAGACCTGGTTGCCGTTGTTGGTGGTACCGGTCTTGCCCGCGTTGTCGCGGTCGGTCAGGCCGGCCGGCGCGCCGGTGCCGTCCTGCACCACGCCCTTCAGCATGGTGCTCACGGTGTCCGCCGTGTTGGCCGACATCACCTGGCTGCACTGGCTCTGCGGCACGTCCACCGACTTGCCGTCGGCGTTGGTCACGCTGGTGATCGCGGTCGGCGCGCAGTAGGTGCCGTGCGCGGCGAAGGTGGCGTACACGCTGGCCATCTCCAGCGGGGTCAGGTCGTTGCTGCCCAGCGCCATCGAGGGCACCACCTGGAGCTTCTCGCCGCCCGCCTGCTGGGTGATGCCCATCTTGTTGGCCATCTGCGCGACGTTGCACAGCCCGGCGTCCGCCTCCAGCGAGGCGAAGTAGGTGTTCACCGACTGCGCCATGGCCGGCCCCATGGTGAACGGGCCGACCAGCGAGGTGCTGTCGTTGTGCACGGTGCTGCTGGGGTTGGACTTGAACTTGCCGCCGTTGCAGTCGGTCATGGCCGGCCACGGCATGCTGTACGGCGAGGGGTAGGACTGCGAGGGCACGATGCCGTTCTCCAGCGCCGCGGCCGCCACGATCGGCTTGAAGGTCGAGCCGGTCGGGAAGCCCAGGCCGCCGCCCATCGCCTTGCCGACGTTCAGGTTGATCTGGGTCTGGTTGGCGCTGACGCCGTACGGCCGGCTCTGGCCCATCGCGATGATCTTGCCGGTGCCGGGCTGCACCTCGGTCATCGCGGTCGCCGCCTTGTCGGTGGCGTAGACGTGACTGGTCACCGAGGACTGCAGGGCGGCCTGCGCCTTGGGGTCGAGCGTGGTGTGGATCTGCAGCCCGCCGCGCTGCCACAGCGCCTGCCGGGCCGCCGAACTCGAGCCGAAGGCCGGGTCGGCGAGCACCTGGTTCTTCACGTAGTCGCAGAAGAAGCCCTCGCCCTGCTGCGCCGTGATGCACCCCTGCTGCGGCTTGCTGACGTTCAGCGTGATCGGCGTGTTGATCGCGTCGTCGGCCTGCGCCTGGGTGATCGTCCCGTACTGCGCCATCTTCTTCAGCACGGTGTCCCGCCGCTCCTTGGCGGTCTTCGGGTTGACGATCGGGTCGTACCCGGTGGGCGACTGCACCATGCCGGCCAGCAGCGCGGCCTGCGGCAGCGTGAGGTCCTTGGCGTGCACGCTGAAGTACCGCTGGGAGGCGGCCTCGATCCCGTACGCCTGTTCACCGAAGAAGGTGATGTTCAGGTAGTTGGTCAGGATCTGGTCCTTGCTCAGGGTCTGCTCGACCTTGATCGCGTACTTCATCTCCTTGATCTTGCGACCCACGTTCTGCGCCTGGGCCGCCTGCACCGCCGCCGGGTCGTCCCCCGCCTCCTCGACGAAGACGTTCTTCACGTACTGCTGGGTGAGCGTCGAGGCCCCCTGGGTGCCCGAGCCCGAGGCGTTGTTGTTCAGCGCCCGCAGCACGCCCTTCACGTCGATCGCGCCGTGCTGGTAGAAGCGGTTGTCCTCGATGTCCACCAGGGCCGACTTCATCAGCGGGGATATCTGGTCGCTCGGCACCACCGTGCGGTCGCGGTCGTAGACGGTGGCGATCACGCCGCCGTTCGCGTCGTAGATCGTGGAGGCCTGCGACAGCGGGGGAGCGGTGAAGTCGTCGGGCAGACTGTTGAAGTCGCCGACGGCGCTCTTCGCGCCCAGTCCGACCCCGCCTATCGCAGGCAGTGCCAGCCCCGCGGTGAGTGCGCCGGCCACCACGCTGACGCCCAGGAACGTGGCGGTGAGCTTGGTTTTGTGGACGAACGAGCCCTTGTGCGACGAAGACATGCATCGAAGCCTATGCACGAAAGATGAGTAAATCGGACCAATCGGCGCGCGGTAGATGTCACAAGCCTGCGACAATATGCCCCAAATGATCACCAAGGGGTTGGATCATGAGAGCGGAGGTATCGCCCCATGATCGCCACCACGCCACCGCACACCCCGGTACTGCCGGGCCCACTGGCCGCGCTCGCCCCGTTCCTCTCGCACTACGGCTACCTGGCCGTCGGCCTGCTGGTGCTGCTGGACAACGCCGCCATCCCGGTCCCCGGGCAGACCGTGCTGATCCTCGCCGCCGTCTACGCCGGGGCCGGCCAGCTGAACCTCGCGGCGGTGATCGTGGTCGCGGTGGTCGCCGCGGTGGCCGGCGGCTGCGTGGGCTACCTGCTGGGCCACTACGGCGGGCAGGCTCTGGTGCACCGCTACGGGCGCTACGTCGGGCTGACCGGCGCCCGGCTGCACAAGGCCGAGGACTTCTTCGAGCGCAACGGCGGCAAGGTGGTCCTGGTGGCCCGCTTCATCGACGGGCTGCGCCAGACCTTCGGCATCATCGCCGGCACCACCGGGATGCCCTGGCGCCGGTTCCTGCTCTGGAACACGCTGGGCGCACTGCTCTGGGTCGGCGTCTGGAGTACGGCGGGCTACCTGGCCGGCAGCAACATCGACCAGGTCTACCGGACGGCGCTGCGCTACCAGCTCTACCTGCTGCTGGCCGTCGCCGCGCTGCTGCTCGCCCTCGGCGCCCGGCACGCGCTGCGCTGGTACGAACGCCGACGCCGCCGCTGAGGGGTACGGCCTCAGCGGCGGCGGCGTGGCGTGGCGCAGGTCGCGCGGTCCGTTCGCGTCAGGGGAGCACTCGCTCAACGGCGGCGGCGCCCTCCCGCTCCAGCTTCAGGCGCGCCTTCTCGATCAGTTCCGGGGTCGGGTCCTGGCCGGTGGCCATCACCAGGTCGACCGGGTCGATGGGGTGCTCGGCACCGGTGTGCAGCAGGCGGTCGGGCGTGGGCGACTCGTCGATGGGCTCGGACATGGGAGGCCTCCGTGGTTCGGGGCGTTGTCGGCCGGATGGCCCTGCTCTCCCGAGTGTGGAGCCGAACCGGTGGCGCGCGCACCTCCGACGCGCCCGAACTTCCGTTCGGCACGGCCGGACTTCCGCCTTCGCCGGTTCGCCCCCTTGGCCGCGTTGAGCACGCCCCGGCACCCGGGGCGTGCGTAACCTGCGGTCATGACCAGCCACGATGTGACGTCCCGGGTCGGGGCGCGTTCCCGGGAGCAGGTTGAGAGCGCGCTCGCGCGCCTGGAGTACATCGGCGACACCCCGTTCGAGCCCTCGCACGCCCGCGAAGGCGCACTGGACGGCTACCGCTGGGCGCTCGGCCAGAGCCGGCTCGCGCCGATCACCGCCAGCGTCGCCAGCGGACCCGAGGGCCCCTGCCCGGCCCAGCTCGGTGCCGAGCAGCAGGCCGCCCAGGTCCGCGAGCTGGACGTGCGGTTGGCGGACGAGGTGCGCGACCACGCCCGCGGCGTGCACGACGCCATCGCCTGGATCTCCGGGCGCAGCGACGTGCAGCCGTAGCGACGGGGGCCTGCGTTACCGCAGCCCCAAGTGGCGCCGGAGGAAATCCAGTTGGTGGCCGAGCAGCTGCGGGAAGAGCGGGGACCCCGCGCCCGCGTGCGTGACACCGCTCAGCGGAAGCACCTCGTGCGGGCGGCCGGCGGCCAGCAAGGCGGTGGACAGGCGCAGCGTGTTGGCGGCGAAGACGTTGTCGTCGGCCAGCCCGTGGATCAGCAGCAGGGGGCGGGTCAGCTTCGGGGCTTCGAGAACCGGTGAGCAGGCGTCGTACCAGTCCGGGTGTTCCTCGGGCATCCCCAGGTAGCGCTCGCGCCAGTGGCTGTCGTAGAGCCGCTGGTCGCTGACCGCCGCGCCGGCCACCGCCGCGTGGAAGACGTCCGGGCGGCGCAGCACCGCCAGCGCGGCCAGCCCGCCGCTGAACGACCAGCCGCGGATCGCGACCCGGCCCAGGTCCAGTTCCGGGTGCCGCTCCGCGACCTCGTGCAGCGCGGTGATCTGGTCGTCCAGCACTGGCTGGAAGATGTCGCCGTAGATCTCCCGCTCCCAGGCGGGGCCACGCCCCTGGACCCCGGCGCCGTCGGTGACCAGCACCGCGAATCCCTGCTCGGCGAACCACTGCGAGACCAGCGCCTGCGAGGACTGCTGGACGAGCACCTTCTGGATCGCCGGGCCGGCGTACGGGTCGAGCAGCACCGGCAGCGGCGCGTCCCCGGGCCGGTGCCAGGACGGCAGGAGGAGCACCGTCCGCAGCTGCCGCGGCCCCACCGCCGCGAACTCGGCGCGTAGCGCCAGCACCGGTGTCTCGACGTACGAGGCGACCGCCAGGGTGGCCCGCCCCGTCCGCCGCACGATGGTCCGCGAGCCGGCGTGTGCGAGCGTGCGGGCGGTGTGCACCAGGGTGCCGGCGCGCAGCACGCCGCGGTGGACGCCGGGCTCCTCGCTCAGCCGCCGGGCGCCGTATTCCGGGTGGTAGGACCAGAGGTGGATCTCGGTGGGTTCCTCGGAGGCGGTGAAGAGCACGGTCTCGCCGTCCGTGCCGAGCACCTCGCGCAGCTGGACGCCGGGGTCGGTGACCGGCTTGCCGGCCACCGTCAGCCGGCGGGTGTCGCTCTCGTCGACGGACCCGAGCAGCGCGCCGCCGGCCGTCCGGGCGGGCAGCCCGGGCAGCAGGTGGACCCAGGGGGAGTCGCGCTGCTCGTCCAGCAGGGTGGTCGTACCGTCGGCCGGGTCGATCGTCAGCAGTCGGAGGCTGCGCTGGTCGCGGCTCTGCACGCTCACGAACGGGCCGTGCGCGTCCCAGCCGGCGGCGGGGACGTACTCGTGGGCCTGCCGGTCCCAGCGCACCTCGTGCCGGGTGCCGTCCAGCTCGGTGAGCCAGAGGGTGACGTCGGCGTTGGTGCTGCCGGCCGCCGGGTAGCGCATGGTGCGCGGCGGCTTGCCGGGGTCGGCCGGATCGGCGATGTGCCAGCGCAGCACGCTGGAGTTGTCCACCCGGGCGACCAGTAGCCGCTCGCCGTCCGGTGCCCACCAGTAGCCGCGGTGGCGATGCATCGACTCGCCGGCGACGTGCTCGGGCGCGCCGAAGGTCACCTCGGAGCCGTCCGGGCCGTCGGGGGCGGCCAGCGCGCGGTCGCCGGTGCCGTCGGCCGCTATCACGCGCAGGGTGCCGCCGCTCAGGTAGGCGATCCGGCGGCCCGTCGGGTCGGGTCGCGGGTCGACCACCGGGCCCTCGGCGGGCAGCCGGCGGGCGGTGCCGCTGCCGGTGTCCACCGTCCACAGGTTGCCGGAGAGGGCGAAGACGGCCAGTCGGCCGGCCCGGTCGGTGGTGAAGCCGACGATCCCGCCGCGCGGTTCCCGGCTGCGCTCGCGCCGGGTCCGCTCCTCCTCGGAGAGCTGCTCGGCGCTGCCGCCCAGGAGCTCGGCCGGGTCGACCAGCAGGCGCTCCCGCTCGCTGTCGAGGTCGAGTGCCCAGAGGCAGCCGATCGGATCGTCACCGGCGCGGCTGCGCAGGAAGAGGACCGAGGCGCCGTCGGGGGCCACGGAGAAGTGCTCGGCGGCGCCGGAGGTGAAGCCGCGGGTCCGGGTCAGCTGGTGGGGCAGCGAGATGGTCGACATGCTGAGACTCTGTCACCTCGCCGGCGGGCGACGGGTGACGGGGGCTTGGCGGGGTTCGCGGCGGCCGGTGGTCAGTGCGGCAGGCCCAGGCTCGCGGCGAGGGTCCCGAGGACGGCGTTCAGTGCCTGCCGGGTCGGCTCGTCCAGCTCGGCGGTCAGCTCGGCGTCCAGCTCCTGGGCGGCCGTGGTGCACCGTCCCAGCAGCTCGTGGCCCTGCTCGGTCAGCACCAGCTGCTGGCGGCGCCGGTCGCCCGGGTCGCGCAGGCGCCGCACGGCGCCCAGCACCTCCAGCCGGTCGGCCATCGCGACCACCAGGCTCGGCGCCACCCCCAGGAGCCGGGCCACCTCCAGCTGCGAGGCGGGGCCGCCGTCCTGGAGCAGGTGCAGCAGCCCGACGTCCTTGAGCTTCAGGCCGAACGTCTCGATCCGCTCGGTGAAGCGGTTGGTGGTGAGGGTGCCGATGGTGCCGAGCCGGAAGGAGACCGTTGCGGTGAGGGAGACGGGCTGAGCGGCGTTCATGCAGGGAACGGTAGCATGTCAAAACCGTTCCGCTTGAGAACAATAGGGTGATTGGGACGGACGAGTGACGGCCAATCTGGTCGTCCGGGGTGCGGCGGCCGTCTGTCAGGGCCAGGCTGTGCACATGGACGGAGTCGAGCGGCCACACAGGGTGACCGATGCCGATCCGCCCAGAACCCTGGAGATCTCACCCTGGAGCTGAGCCGATGACCTCGGACCTGACATCCCACCAGCTCACCGCCGCCCGGCCGCCGATCCCGATCGACTACCACCCGATCGACGGCCCCGCCCAGCAACTGCTGGTCAGCGGTGAGCAGCTGCATGCCAACGCCTGCCTGTACTGCGGCACGGACCAGCAGCAGCTGCACACCGCCGGACACGCCTACACCCACAGCGGCGGCCTCGCCTGGGTGGTGGTGGCCTGCGCCGCCCACCTGGCCCTCGGCCGGGCCGAAGTGCAGGCGGCGAACGCGGCGCAGGCCGCCGGCGCCGCGCAGGCCGCTCCGGCGGTGCACCTCGGCGGTGCGCAGCCGCCGGGGCCGGATGAGGCGGTGCGGGTGAGCTGACGGTCCGTCGAGGTCCTGCCCTGAGGTTGGGGCAGGACCCGTTCTGTGTCCGCTCACCGATCTCCGCGGCTCAGGGCTTCTTGGCAGCCGCGGCCTGGCGCTCGTGCAGCTGCTCGTCGTAGAGGCTGGTCGGGCCGACCGGGGTGCCGGCGGACTCCAGCTCGCCGTCGGTGCCCTTCAGGGCGGAACCGGTGCAGCCGATCGCCCAGTTGTGCGCGGTTGGCGGGTTCTGGACCTCGAAGCCCGTGGTCCTGCAGTTCCAGGCGGTGCTGTTGGCGTCCGACCAGCCGTGGCCGGTGCCCCGGGTGCCGTTGTCGACCATCAGCAGGCTGCCCTGGATGTTGACATCGTCGTAGAGCGTGCCGCTGCCCCAGCGCTCGTGGCCGCCCGCGTCGTAGCTGACGTCGGTGGTGGTGGCGGTGCAGTGGGAGAAGACGTTGGGGCCGGCCTGGCGGCCCTCGGTGACGAAGGCGTGGATCTTGGCGGCGGTCAGGGTGCAGTCCTGGATCAGGTTCTGCTGGCCCTCCAGCAGGTAGCCGAAGGAGCGGGCGGAGGTGCCCAGGTAGGTGACCATGTCCAGCGCCGAGGTGTGCACCTCGGAGATCCGGCGGCTCTGCTCGCTGGGCAGCGCGACGCCGTAGTCGCCGTAGTGGTGCGTCGTCACATTGCTGACCCAGCTGTCCTCGACGGCGTTGAAGACGGCGAAGCCCGAGTTGTAGAAGTCCTTCTGGTAGTTCGGGTCGGCTGCCATCGCCTGGCCGTCGGAGCTGAGGTTCTCGATGCCGACGTGGTTGATCCGCGGGAAGCTGTAGTGGTAGACGCTTGCCTGGGTGTACTGCTTCTCCAGTGCGGTGGTCAGCGGGGCGTCGAAGGTGATCTCGTCGCCCTGGATCGCGGTGATCGTGCGCTCCGAGCGCAGGCTCCAGTTGGGGGACCAGGTGCCGTTCATCCCGATCGCGTCGATCCAGGCCTGGGTGGTCGGCCGCTCGATCACCACCTGGTCGCCGACCTTGAAGCCGGCGGTGCTCTGCATGGTGAGCGAAGTGGCGCCGACCGGGACGTAGGTGTCGGTGACCGGCTGGGGCGTGCCCAGCGTCTGGTAGCGGGAGTCGCCACCGATGGTCAACAGCGTTCGGGCGGACGCGTTCTGGGCGACCAGGCTGGTCTGGCCGGCGTCGGTGCCGGCGCCGCGCAGCACCACGCCCGAGGCGTTGATGGTCAGGCTGCCGGCGATCTGGTACTTCCCGGGCGCGAGTTGGACGGCGCCACGGAAGCCGTTCGGGTCCAGCGGGAGCGCTGCGGCCTTGTCGAGCGCGGCCTGGATGACGGCGGTGTCGTCGTTGCCGCTCGGGGGCGGGACGGTGACATTCGTCGGCACGGTGGGCAGCGGGACGCCGCCGCCGGCGTAACCGGCGGCGGAGTAGTCGGGAATTCGGTTGCCCTGGGCGTCCTGGCCGTACGTCAGGTGGCCGGGCGTGTAGCTGATCCACTTGCCGGTCGGGCCCGGGGCGCCGGGCGCGGGGGAGCCGGTGGCACCGGGCTGGGCCGGGTGCGAGGTGACCCCCGCCAGCGCGGAGCTCTGGGCCACGGCGTAGGCGGAACCGGCCGTCAAGGTCACTGCCGCGGCGAGCGCCAGACGTCGTCGGCGCGAACGCTTCCGGGCGTGGGTCATCGAGTCTCTCCTTGCACGGTCGACCGGCGGCTGGGGAAGGCGGCCGCCGGCGACCATGCTGGAGTCTGACGATCAGTCGGGTAAAGCTGAGAGGGCCGCGTTCATCGGATCTCCTCGCAATCCAACCGGGCCTGTGACGTTGTTTGGCGGATGTTTCACCGGTAAACCTCCGACCTCTTGCCTACTGACCGATCAGTTGCCAGCGCTGGCAGCGTCGTTCAGGCCGGCGCGCCGAAATCCTGGGTCCACCAGGGGCCGCCGGTGCCGAGGTGGATCCCGACGCCCATCTCCTTGAAGCCGCAGTTGAGGATGTTCGCCCGGTGGCCCGGGCTGTTCATCCAACTGTCCATCACCGACGCCGGATCGGCCTGGCCCTGGGCGATGTTCTCGCCCCAGCTGCTCCACTGGTAGCCGGCCGCGTCGATCCGCTGCTGAGGGCCGGCGCCGTCGGGGTTGGTGTGGTCGAAGAACTGACGGGCAGCCATGTCGTCGGACTGGCCCTGGGCGGCCGTCTGGAGCTTGCTGTTGGCCGTCAGCGGGCCGCAACCGTGTTGCGCGCGCTGGGCGTTGACCAGGTCGAGCACCTGCTGGGCGTAACCGGCCACGCTGGGGCCGGTGTTGCCACGCGGCGCGGCGCCGCTGGGGGCGGGCGGCGGCGCGGGCGAGGCGGTGGCGGTGGGGGACGGCGAGGGGGACGCCGTCGGGGAGGGGGCGACGGACGGCGCGGTGCTTGACGCCCCCTCCACCGCCGCCGTGCCCTGGGCGACCAGGGAGGCGGGCCGGGCGCTGGTGGTCGACGCCGCGACCGGCCGCGCGGCGCTGTGGGAGCTGGGGCCCAGCCCGCTCCAGACCAGGCCGGTCGCCGTCACGGTGGCGAGGGTGCCGAGCGCCAGCACGGCGAGCGCCTTGGGCCCGCGCGGGCGTGGTGCCCGGCGCCGGCCACCGGCCGGGCGGCGGCGGGAGCCGTGGCCCGGCCGGTGCCGGTGGGAAGCGCCTGCCGCGTGGCTCGACCCGGCGGTGCTCGCGGTGGCCTGGGTGGACAGGTGGCGGGGGAGCGGCAGCAGGGCCAGTCCGGCCAGCAGCCCCTCGGCCGGGACCAGGTCGCTGGCCCGGCCCTGGCAGGTGGCGCAGTCCGCGGCGTGCCGGACGATCCGCTTGCGCCACAGGGTGCCGGGGGTGCCGTCCCAGTCGGCGGTGAGCGCGTCCAGCTGCGGGCAGGCCGGGCGGGTGGCCAGCGTCCGGACCACCACCCGGGCGGTGTCCAGCCGCTCCTTGACCCGCTGCACGCGGACCGCGGTGTGCTGCGGGCTCAGCTCCAGGGCGGCCGCGAGCTCGGCGCGGCTCAGCTCACCCGCCGCCTCCTGCCACCAGAGCGCGAGCAGCTCGCGGTCGGCCGGGTCCAGCCAGCGGGTGGCCTCGGCGACCTCGCGCCGCTGGCCGGACAGGCCGAGCCGGGTGATGGTCAGCCCCACGAAGTCGGCGGCCGGGTCCGCCAGCTCGCGCGCCTCGTCCAGCCCGCCGCCGTCCTGCGCGTTGCGGGTGCTCTGCTGGGCGCGGTGGCGGTGGCGCACCTGGTTCAGCGCGATCGCCACCAGCCAGGAGCGGAAAGCGCTTGCCTCGCGCAGCTCGGGCAGGCCGTCCACCGCGCGGAGCATGGTCTCCTGGACCACGTCGTCGGTGTCCGGGTGCCCGTTCAGGGCGCGTCCCACGATGTTGTAGACGAGGGGCAGGTGTCCGGCGATCAGGTCCTGGCAGGCGCGCTCGTCCCCGGCCCGCGCCCGGCCCACCACGTTCTCGTCCGCAGCCGTGTCCACCCGTGCCCACCCTCTCCGTCAACCGACCTGTCCACTCTGGGAGACCCGCCCGGGGCCGGCCGATAACGGAAAACTCCCCGTGGATGAAGTTGGTCGCCGCAAGGATCCTAGGGCCTGTCGTCTGGGGGTGGGTGACGGAGCGGTGGCCCGGCTCAGTTGCCCGGCGCGGCTGCCGCCAGGGGCAGCCGGACCACCAGGCGCGCACCGCGTGGGGCGGGCTCGGCGGTGAGGGTGCCGTGGTGGTGCTCGGCCAGGTCGCGGGCGATGGCCAGGCCCAGGCCGGTGCCGCCGTGGTCGCGGCTGCGTGCGTCATCGAGCCGGGTGAACCGCTCGAAGACCCGCTCGCGGTCCGGCTCGGGGATGCCAGGACCGTCGTCGGTCACCTCCAGCACCGCCTGCCGCGCGGTCGGCTCGGTCCGCAGCACCACGCCGACCCGCTGTTCGGCGAAGCGCTGGGCGTTGTCCAGCAGGTTGGTCACCACCCGGGTCAGCCAGAGTCCACTGCCGGCCACCTCGATCCCGGGCGCGAGCTCCGTGTGGATCGGCAGCCGGTCCCCGCGCCGCTTGCGCACCGCGTCGTCGACCAGGTCGCTGAGGTCCAGCCGACCGTTGGGGCGGGGCTCGGCCGCGTCGATCCGGGCCAGCAGCAGCAGGTCGGCGGCCAGCTGCTGGAGCCGCTCGGTGTCCTCCAGCGCGCCCAGCAGCAGCTCGGGTCGCAGCTCCGGGTCCGGCACCGCGAGCGCCACCTCCAGCTGGGTGCGCAGCACCGCGATCGGGCTGCGCAGCTCGTGCGAGGCGTCCGCGATGAACTGGCGCTGGCGCTGACCGGAGGACTCCAGCCGGTCCAGGGTGGCGTTCATGGTCAGCGCGAGCCGGGCGATCTCGTCGTGGGTCTGCGGCACCGGGACCCGGCGGTGCAGGTCGCGGTCGCTGATCTCGGCCACCTCGGTCCGGATCGCCTCCACCGGGCGCAGCGCCCGCCCGGTCACCCACCAGGTGACCCCGGCGACGGTGAGCAGCAGCAGTGGCATGCCGACGGCCAGGGCCGCCGAGGTGGTCGAGTCGGCGGCGTCGGCGTCCCGCAGTGAGGTGCCGGCGTAGACGGTGACCAGGCCGTCGTTGGTCTCGGTGGTGACCTGCACCACCCGCTGCCGGTACTCCTGCCCCAGCGCGCCGACGTCCAGCGTGCTGAGGACGGTGCCGGGCGCGGTGGGGCGGTCGGCGGACACCGGCGGCCGTCCGGTCAGGTTCTGACTGGACGTCAGGACGATGCCCTGCTCGTTCACCACCTGGAGGAAGTCGGCCCCGTGGGTGGGCGGCAGCAGCGGGTCGAGCCGTCCGGCCTCGGCGAGTCGGGCCACCGCGGTGGCCTGCGCCTCGGCGTCGCTCTCCGCGTTGTGCAGCAGGTTGGCGTCGAGCAGGCCGAGCAGCGAGAGCGAGGCGATGGCCAGCGCGATCGCGACCACCGCGCTGGCCCCGATGGTGGCCCGGGCCCGCACGGTCATCGGCCGCAGCCGGCCCAGACCGCGCCGCCGTGGCCCGGGTGCTGCCGTCCCAGGTGTGGCCGCCGGTGCCGCAGTGCCGGGTGCCGACGCGCCCGCGGCGGCCTCAGCCACCGTCGGCCGCCAGCCGGTAGCCGGCTCCTCGGACGGTCTCCAGCGCCGCACGCCCGAACGGCGCGTCGATCTTCCGCCGCACCGCGCTGATGTGCACCTCCACCACGTTCGGATCGCCCTCGAAGGCGCTGTCCCAGATCTGCTCCAGGATCTCCCTCTTGGGTACCACCTCGCCCACCCGCCGGGCCAGGCACTCCAGCACCGCGAACTCGCGCGCGGTCAGCTTGATCGGCACCCCGCCCCTGGCGCAGCTGTGCCGGGCCGGGTCGAGGATCAGGTCGCCGAACTCCAGGGTCTGCGGCCGGCGCCGCCCGGTGCGCCGGGCCAGTGCGCGCAGCCGGGCCACCAGCACCACGTAGGAGAACGGCTTGGAGAGGAAGTCGTCGGCGCCGGTGTCCAGTGCCTCGGCCTCGTCGTACTCGCCGTCCTTGGCCGTGAGCATCAGGATCCCGGCCTCGTTGCCGGCCGCCCGCAGCCGCGCGCAGACCCGGTAGCCGTTGACCCCGGGCAGCATGATGTCGAGCACGATCACGTCGTAGTCGTGCTCGCCCGCCAGCCACAGTCCTTGCGGCCCGTCGTGGGCCACGTCGACGGTCATGCCCTCGGCCTGCAGCCCGCGCTGCAGCGCCGCGGCCAGCCGCCGCTCGTCCTCCACCACCAGTACACGCATGCCACCAGGATCCCAGGCGACCGAGGCGGTTTGCTGAAGACGGCTTCAGCTTCCTTCAGCTCCGCTTCAGGTGGCGGCCACCATGCTGTGGCGCGGCAGTTCGACGGGGCGGGTGGGCAGTGACGGTCAGCAGCAGTTCTGACTACGGACACCTGGTGTCCGGCCTCCGGTCAATCGGACTCCCGCTGGGCGGCCTAGCGTCCGTGCCTGACCGGCGAGCCGCCGGCTCGGGCCGACGAGCTGGACCGGCTCCGACAGGGATCTCGGAGCCGGTCCGTCAGGTTTTCCCGGACCCAGGTCCGGCACGGGGCGACGGGGGTACCCACCGCAACGGCGCCGGGCGGTCGGTTCCCGGGCGGTCACGCGTACGCGCGACGGCCGAGGGTCGACCGGGCCGTACGCCCGGTGGTCCCAGCACATCCGTGAGACGCAGTGAAGTCGCGGGTGCGGCTTCCGCCGTCGGCGGTTGCGGCGCCCGCCTGGAAGGAGCCTGATGCGGTCGACTCAGCCGCGCCGGATCACCGTCGTGTCCGCGAGCGTGGGGGCGGGCCATGACGGTGCCGCCCGCGAACTGGTCCGCCGCCTGGAGGCGGCCGGCTTCGACGCCGATTGCCACGACTTCCTCGACCTGCTGCCGCCGGGCTGCGGTCGGCTGCTGCGCGGCAGCTACGCGCTGGAGCTGAAGGTCGCGCCGTGGGCCTGGGGCTGGATGCTGCACGGGCTGGAGAACCACCAGGGCTCCAAGTCGCTGGTCGGCACCCTGTTCGCGAAGGCCGCCGCGCGCCGGACCAGGAAGCTGGTCGGCCCCGACGTCGGCGCGGTGGTCTCCACCTACCCGCTGGCCAGCCAGGCGCTCGGGCGGCTGCGGCAGCGCGGTGAGCTGCAGGTGCCGGTGGCCACCTTCCTCACCGACATGTCGGTGCACCCGCTCTGGGTGGCCGAGGGCGTCGACCTGCACCTCGCGCTGCACCCGGTGGCCGCCGACCAGGCGCAGGGCCACGGCGCCCGGCTGGTGGAGATCTGCGCCCCGCTGGTCGGCCCGGCCTTCCGCCCGGTCCGCTCCACCGCCGAGCGGCAGCGCGAGCGGGTCCGCTTCGGGCTGCCGCTCGACGAGCCGATAGCGCTCATCACCGCGGGCTCCTGGGGAGTCGGCGAGGTCGAGCAGACGGCCAGGGAGATCGCCGCCTCGGGAGTGGCCGTCCCGGTCACCGTCTGCGGCCACAACCAGGCGCTGCGCGACAAGCTGGTGGCGAGCGGGACCGGGGTGGCGCTCGGCTGGGTGGACGACATGCCGGCCCTGCTGCGGGCCTGCGACGTGGTGGTGCAGAACGCCGGCGGGCTCACCTCGCTGGAGGCGATGGCCAGTGGCGTTCCGGTGGTCAGCTACCGTTGCCTGCCGGGCCACGGGGTGACCAACGCGGCCGCACTGGACGAGGCCGGGCTGGCCGTGTGGATCCGTGACGAGCAGCGGCTCGGCAAGACCCTGATCGACGCGCTGGCCGGCGTCTCGGTGCCGCGCCGCCGCCCCGCCCCGGGGGCCGACGACCTGGTGGCCGCCCTGGCGGGAGGGCTGCCCGCACCGATCCTGGAGGTGGCCTCGTGAAGCCCGATCGTTCCCCGGCGACCCGTGCTGCGGCGACCCGTTCCCTGGCGACCCGTGCGCTGGCAGTGACCGCCGGCGCCCTCGCGGTGGGTCACAGCCTGCCCGCGCTCACCTCGCTCGGCCCGCTGCGTCCGCTGCTCGCCCCGAGACTGAGCGGCCCGGGCGACGCCGGGCACGTCGCGCTGACCTTCGACGACGGCCCCGACCCCGCCTCCACCCCGCTCTTCCTGGAGGAGCTGGCGAAGACCGGGACCAAGGCGACCTTCTTCCTGCTCGGCCGGATGCTGCAGCGGGCCCCCGAACTCGGCCGCGAACTGGTCGACGCCGGACACGAGGTGGCCGTGCACGGCTGGGCGCACCGCCCGCTGCTGGTCCGCTCGCCCCGGGCGACCCGGGACGACGTGGCCCGGGCCCGCGACCTGATCGCCTCGGTCACCGGCGAGGAGCCGCGCTGGTACCGCCCGCCGTACGGGGTGCTGAGCGCCTCCGCGCTCTACGCGGCCCGCGAGAACGGGCTGCGCCCGGTGCTCTGGACGCACTGGGGCCAGGACTGGACGGCGCGGGCCACACCCGACTCGGTGCTGCGCACCCTCACCAGGGCCCCGCTGGCCGGTGGCACCGTGCTGCTGCACGACTCGGACTGCACCTCGGCGCCGCAGGCCTGGCGGTCCACGCTCGGTGCGCTGCCCCGGCTGCTGGACATGTGCGCGGAGCAGGGGCTCAAGGTCGGGCCGCTGCGCGAGCACGGTTTCTGACAGGGGAACCTGACAGGAAAGGGGAGTTGACGGACAGTCGGCTGACCATCCGTCAACTCCCCTCAGGCAATGAGAGGTCAGCTCGCGGACGGGCGCAGCACCACCGGCAGGTTCCGGTGCCCGTTCGAGATGAAGGACTCCATCGGCTTCAACTCGGCCTCGGCCAGGGCCAGGTCGGGGAACCGCTCGAAGAGCGCCGGCAGCGCGACCATCGCCTCCAGCCGGGCCAGCGGCGCACCCAGGCAGAAGTGCGCGCCGTGCCCGAAGGCGAGGTGCGACTTGTCGGCCCGGGTCAGGTCGAAGACGTCCGCGTCCGCGCCGTGCACCGCCTCGTCGCGCCCGGCGGCGGCGTAGGCCGCCAGGATCGCCTCGCCCTTGCGGATCAGCACGTCGCCGACCTGGATGTCCTCGATCGCGTACCGCAGCGGCAGGTTGGCCACCGGCGACTGCACCCGCAGCGTCTCCTCGATCACGTCGCCCCAGGAGGCCTGACCGGAGCGGACCAGGGCCAGCTGCTCGGGGTGGGTGAGCAGCAGGTGGATGGCGTTGTCCAGCAGGTTGACCGTGGTCTCGTGCCCGGCGCTGATCACCAGCAGCAGGGTGTCGAGCAGTTCCTGCTCGGTGAGCGTGCTGCCGTCCCCGCCGTCCTCCTCGTCGCGGGCCGAGATCAGCGCGCTGGTCAGGTCGTCACCGGGCTCCTTGCGCTTGAGCGCGACCAGCTCGCCGAGGATCCGGTAGACCTGCTCCACGTTGGCCTGCGCGGCCGCGGGCGTGATGGTGGTGTCGAAGAAGCCGTCCACGCAGGTGCGCAGGCCCGGGTGCAGCTGCTCGGGCACCCCGAACAGCTCACAGATCACCTGGATCGGCAGCGGGTAGGCGTATTCCTCGCGCAGGTCGGCGGCGGTGCCGGCCGGGGTGGCCGCCAGCTGCGCCAGCAGGTCCTCGGTGATCCGCTCGACCCGCGGCCGCAGCGCCTCGGTGCGGCGGTTGGTGAAGGCGCCGGCCACCAGGCGGCGCAGCCGGCGGTGCTCGGGACCGTAGGCGGTGAACATGTTGTCCACCGCCACCCAGATCATCAGCGGCCAGTCGGCGGGCACCTCACCGTTGACGAAGGCGGACCAGTGCTGCCGGGCGCTCTTGGAGACCCGGGGATCGGCCAGCAGCTGCTTGACCAGCTGCTGGCTGCTCACCGACCACGCAACCACGCCACCAGGGAGCTCCACCTGGGCCACCGGCCCGTCCTGGTGGATCCGCCGGGCCTCGGCGTGGATGTCGCTACCGGAAGGGTCGATCCGGAAGGGGCAGCGGTCGGACTCCATGGAGTGCCTCCTGAGGCAGGGTCGGATGCGAGGGCCGTCGAGTCGGCCGCGGCGACCACCGGATGGGGCCCGGCGGTGGCTGCTGCGGTGGCTTCGGCGGTACTGGTGCTGCCGGTGGTGCTGGTCGGACCGTTGGTCGTGGCGTTGGTGGCGAGCGGGGTGGCGAGCGCGGTGCTGACGGTGGCCGGCGGGAAGCGGACCGGCAGGGCGGCCAGCGCCCGGTGGAACGGCCCCGGGCGCCAGACCAACTCATCGGGCTTGACGGCGAGTTCGAGATCCGGCAACCGGTCGAGCAGCCGCTCCACGGCGACCGAGGCGATCAGCCGGGCCGGGCCCTGGGCCGGGCAGGCGTGCGGGCCGGCGCTCCAGGCCAGGTGCGCCCGGTTGCCGGTGCGGCTCACTCCGGCCAGCGCCGGGTCGGTGTTGGCGGCGGCGAAGCTCACCACCACCGGCTCGCCCTCGGGCAGCCGGACGCCCGCCAGGTCCACGTCCCGAATCGGGAAGTGCACCGCGTAGTTGGCCATCGGCGGGTCGGTCCAGAGCACCTCGTCCAGCGCGTCCTCGATCGGCAGGCTGCCGCCCGCCAGGTCGCCGCCGAACCGGTCGTCGGAGAGCAGCAGCCGCAGCGTGTTGCTGATCAGGTTGAGCTGCGGCTCGGTGCCCGCGCCCATCAGCAGCACCAGGTGGTGCAGCATCTCCTCGTCGTTCAGCGCGGCCGGATGGGCCATCAGCCAACTGGTCACGTCGGCGCCCGGACTGGCCCGCTTGAGCGCCACCAGTTCCAGCAGGGTGGCGGTCAGCTCGGCGTTGGCCCGCTCGGCGTCGACGCCGTCGAAGATGCCGGACATCCCGGCCACCAGGCGGTCGCCGAAGTGCGCGGGGGAGCCGAAGAGTTCGTTGAAGACCAGCAGCGGCAGCGCCCTGGCGTACTCGCCCACCAAGTCGGCCTCGCCGCGTGCGGCGAAGTGGTCGATCAGCCGGTCGGCACCGCGCTCGATGTAGCCGCGCAGCGCGTTCGGGTCCACCCGGTCCAGCGAGTCGGTCACCGCGCCGCGCAGCCGGTCGTGCGCGTCGCCGTCGCTGAACAGGCAGTTGGGGCGGTAGGCCATCATCGGCACGGTCGGGTTGTCCGGGCTCACCCGGCCGTCCGCCAGGCCCTTCCAGCGCCGCGAGTCCTTGGAGAAGGTCTCCGGGCTGCGCAGCACCTCGAGGGCCGCCTGGTAGGAGAGCGCCAGGGTCGCGGTGGCGCCCGGGTAGAGCTCGACCGGGGCGAGCGGGCCGTAGGTGGCCCGCAGCCGGGCGTAGACGTCGGCCGGGTCGGTGGCGAACTCCTGGCTGTACAGCGGGAATCCGGCGTGCTGCGGCTGATGCGCCGGGCAGCCGGGGGGCGGTGTCTGGGAGGTCACGCGGGCTCCTGGTCGGTGCGGCTGAGCAGGTACTGGACGAGCGAGATCAGCGCCCGGGTGGCCGAGGCCGGGTCGCGGGCGTCGCAGAGCATCAGCGGGGTGCTGGGCAGCAGGTCGAGCGCCTCGCGCAGTTCCGCCTCGGCGAACTCCGGTGCGCCGTCGAACCGGTTGACCGCCACGGCGTACGGCAGGCCGTGCTCCTCCAGCAGGTCCATCACCGGGAAGGAGTGCTCGAGCCGGCGGGTGTCGGCGAGCACCAGGGCGCCCAGCGCACCGAGCGTCATGTCCCGCCAGAGCGGGGTGAACCGCTGCTGGCCGGGCGCGCCGAACAGGTACAGCACCAGGGACTGACTGAGCGTCAGGCGGCCGAAGTCCATCGCGACCGTGGTGGTGGTCTTCTCCGGCACCCCGGTCAGGTCGTCCACCAGCGCGCCGGCCTCGGTCATCGGCTCCTCGGTGCGCAGCGGCTCGATCTCCGAGAGGGTGCCGACGAAGGTGGTCTTGCCGACCGCGAAGTGGCCGGTGATCAGCAGCTTCACGGCGGTCTGGACACCCTCGCCCAGGTAGCTGACGGCCGGCGCCTCGGGCAGGGTCAGGGTCTCAGAGCCGGGCGCGAAGACCATCGAGTACCTCCTGGAGCAGTTGGGACTCGGGCAGTTGGGCGCGCGGCACGGCGGCCCGGGTGAGCAGGTGGCCGCTGTCGACCAGGTCGCCGAGCAGCACCTTGACCACGCTGACCGGCAGCCGCAGGTGGGCTGCCACCTCGGCGAGCGAGAGCGAGCCGTGCGCGCACAGCTCGACCATCCGGCGCTGCTCGGGGGTGAGACCGGTATTGGGCCGGCCCGATGCGGCGGTGACCAGGGTGACCAGGTCGAAGGTGTTGCGGGTGGGCTCGGAGCGCCCGTTGGTCACCACGTAGGGCCGGACCAGCCCCCGATCGCGCCGCCCGCTCACCGGGCCACCCCCGCGCCCTCGCGGGGCGGTGCGGTCAGCTCCTTGCCGAGCCGGTCCACCAGCTTCTGCATCCGGTAGCTCACCGCCTCCATGTCCACGTTCTCGCCGGCGGAGACCGCGAGATAGGCGCCGGGTCCGGCGGCGACCAGGAAGACGTAGCCGCCGGCGAACTCGATCAGCGTCTGCCGCCAGGGAGTCGGCTCGGCGCCGACGAAGCCGGCGGTGCTGCGGCTGATCGACTGGACGCCGGAGAGCGCGGCGGCCTGCCGGTCGGCCTCGTCCCTGGTGATGCCCGCCGAGTGGGCGCGCAGCAGGCCGTCGGCGGAGAGCAGGATGGCGTGCCGGGCCTCGGGAACCAGCAGGACGTCGTCGAGCATCCAACCGAGGTCGTTGGTCGGGTGGCTGTTCATCGAATGCTCCTAGCGAGGGTACGGGCGGCGGTCGGGGGGCAGGGCCGGCCGCAGGGGCTGCCGTGGGGGCCGGTCAGCCGGCGAACGGGACGTCAGGTGACGAACCGTCAGACACCGGGCCGTCGGGTGCTGGCCGGCCGGGCGGCGGGTAGCCGGGCGCCGGGTGGTTGAGGGCCGGATGGCTCAGCGCCGTCCGGTCGGGGCCCGTCCGGTCGGGGCCCGGCTGGTCGGGCCGGGCCGCGTGGCGCCCGTACCCGGTGGGCGGCGTGTCGGGCTCGGCCTCGCGCCCGGCCCGGGTGCCACGGGCGAAGGCGCCGAGGCGGCGGGCGGTGGCCTCGGCGTCCCGGGTCCACTCCGCCGGCGTCTCGGCGGTGCCGTCGGCTGGGCCGGCCGTGGCCGGCGTGGTGGTGGCGAACGGGTCGGTGGTCAGGGCCGCCTCGGCCAACTGCTCGGCGCCCAGCGGCTCGCGGCGGCGCCGCTTGGGCAGACCGCCGGCGGTGCGCGGGGCAGCCGGCGGCGGGTAGCCGGCCGCGGGCGGGTAGGGGGCGGTCGGCGCGCTCGGTTCCGGCGTCGCGGTGGGAGCGGGCGACGCGGGTGACGCGGCCGGTGTGGCGCCCCGGCGCGGCAGTGGTGCGGCGGCGCGCGGTGCGGCTGCCGGCTCGGGCGCCAGCTGGGTGAGCAGCGCGGTGGGCAGGAAGAGCACCGCGCGCACCCCGCCGTACGGCGAGCGGGTGTCCACCGAGACGCTGAATCCGTACCGCGCCGCCAGCACGCCGATCACCGCGAAGCCGAACTGCGGCGGGTCGCCGAGCCGGGTGACGTCCACCGACCGCTGCCCGGTGAGCAGTTGCCCGGCGAGCTGGGCCTCGCGCGGGTCCATCCCGACCCCGGCGTCGTCGATCACGATGCAGGCGCCGTTGTGCGCGGGCTGCAGGTTGACCTCGACCGTGGTGTTGGGCTGCGAGTGCCGGGCCGCGTTGTCCAGCAGTTCGGCCACCGCGAGCACCACGGGTTCGACCGCCCGGCTGACCACCGCGAGGTCGATCTGGGTGCGCACCTCGACCCGCTTGTAGTCGCGGACCCGGGACTTGGCCCCGCGCACCACGTCGCTCAGCGAGGAGGCGGAGCGCTGACGTCCGGGCCACGAGCCGCAGAGCACCGCGATCGCCTGCGCGCGCCGGCCGAACTGGGAGTTGGCGTGGTCGATCTCCAACAGGTCGTGCAGCACCGCCGGTTGGTCGTGCCGCTCCTGCATCTCGGAGATCGCCACCTGCTGCTCGTTGGCCAGCCCCTGCAGCGCCCGCATCGCGCCCTTGAGCGCGGCCTTGGCGTTCTGGTCGGCCCGCGCCTCGGCCCGTGCCACGGCGCTGCGGAACTGCTCGATCACCGCTTCCAGGTTGCGCTCGTACTCGCTGCCCGCCAGCAGCGGGTCGCCGGCGGCCGGGTGCGCGACGGCGGCCTGTGCGAGGGCGGGCAACTGCACGGTGGCCAGCCGCCGCGCCTCCTCGTCCCTGGCCCGGATGGCCGCTCGTAGGCCGACCAGCGTCCTGGACCGGTTCCGGGCGACCCACCACTGCCGGACCAGCAGAGCCAGGGCCACCAGCAGCCCGGCAGCCAGGCACCAGGTCACCGCCTGCGGTATGTGTGACATCAATTTCCTTGCACGGGCGGACGGTTCGTAGCTGCCGAGGGGATGGCGTACGTCATGCCCGGGGAGCGGCAGGCGCGGATTATCTAACCAGATTGACGACAGAATGTCAGAAGAGGATCTCAGTAAGTGATCTGATGGACAGTAAACTGTCGGACAGTGGCTGAAACTGATCGCGTCGGCTGACGGGCCTCGGCTCGTGCGACGGCGGCGGCCGACCCGTTGAACCTGCTGAAGTTCTTCCCGATGATCCCTACGCGGACCATCTCGGCACTACCATCCGGGCTATGACACAGGTAGCTCGGGGGGTGATTCCGGTCGCCGGGGACCCCACCGTCCCGGTCCGGGACCACTACATCATCTGCGGAGCCAACGCCCTGGCCCACCGCTTGATCCTGGAACTGGTGAAGCACTACGAGGTCCCGGTGGTGGCGATCGTCCCCGACCGGATGCGCGACCACGCGCCGCGGATCGAGCGGCTCGACGGCGTCGCCGCGGTCCTGGAGTACAGCAGCGTCACCGAGGAGGCGCTGCTGGCGGCCGGCGCCGGCGCCGCGCGCGGCATCGCCCTGGTGGACGGTGACGATCAGGCCAACATCCACACCGCGCTCAGCGTTCAGGGCCTCAATCCGGAGATCCGGATCGTGCTGCGGATGTTCAACCAGCGACTCGGCGACCAGATCCAGGTCCTGCTGAAGAACTGCGCCGCGCTCTCCGGCTCGGCCACCGCCGCGCCGGCCTTCGCCAACGGCGCGCTGGCCCGCCCCAACTCGGTGCAGGTCGGCGATCGCTTCCTCTACGTCGCCTACGACGCCGACCTGCACGCCGGTCACCTGTGCGTGGCCGCCGACCGGATCGACCGCCAGGACCTCACCAGGCTGCGGCTGCTGCCGGACACCGGGCCCGCCTCCAAGGACTTCATCCGGCTGGCCCAGGCCTTCGGCGAGGGCGGTCCGATCGAGATCGGGCCACCCGTGCCGCACACCGGCTCGGTGGAGGCCGGCGACGGCGTGGCTGTGCTGCAGACCCTGCCCACCGAGCCCCGGCTGCGGGTGCCGCTGCGCTTCCGGCTGCTCTACCGCTTCCTGGACACGCTGCGGTTCTTCACCGGCGTGCGGATCCGGCTGGTGCTCTTCACCGCCTTCGCGGCGATCATCTCCGCCGCGCTGATCATCTGGTACTTCAACCGGAGCTTCGGCTGGACCCTCTACCTCACCCTGCTCGACATGGCCGGCTCCGCGCAGCCGGACCAGATGTCCGACCCGACCGCCGGCACCGGGGGCCCCTGGCAGCGGGTGGCCCAGGTGATCATCACCTTCAGCGGCATCGCGCTGGTGCCGGTGCTCACCGCGATCATGGTCGACGTGCTCGCCTCCGGCCGGCGCGGGCAGCCGCGCAGCCCCAGTGCGGGCCTGCGCGGCCACGTGATCGTGGTCGGGCTGGGCAACGTCGGCACCCGGGTGGCCACCTTGATGCACGAACTCGGCGTGCCGGTGACCGGTCTGGAACGCGATCCGGGGGCCCGCGGGATCGCCGCGATGCGCGCGCTCGGCATCCCGGTGGTGATCGGTGACGGTCCGATGGCCGACCAGCTGCGGATCGCCCGGGCCCGGCACGCCCGCGCGGTGGTCGCCGTCACCAGTGACGACGCGGCCAACCTGGAGGCCGCGCTGGAGGCCCGGGCGCAGCGCGAGAGCGTGCGGGTGGTGGTCCGGCTCTTCGACGACGACTTCGCCCAGCACGTCTACTCGACCCTGGAGAACGTCGCCTCCCGCTCGGTCTCCTACCTGGCCGCGCCCGCCTTCGCCGCCGCGCTGATGGGCCGTGAGGTGCTCGGCACCCTCTCGGTCTTCCGGAACGTGCTGCTGATCGCCGAGTTGACGGCGGAGGAGGGCGGGGCACTGGTCGGGATGAACCGCAACGATCTGGAGGGGATCGGCGGCCTGCGGGTGCTCGCGGTGCGGCTGGCCCGGTCGCCCGACACCTACCAGTGGGGGTTCGCCGACCGCAGCCGGGGCCTGCGGCCCGGCGACCGGGTGGTGGTGGTCGCCACCCGGGGCGGCCTGGCCCGGCTCAACAACGCCGCACCGGAGCCGCTGGTGGCGGAGCCGGCCGGGAACTGATCGTCCGTCGTCGGCCGGCCGGTCGCGGTAGTCGTGCCTGTCACGGTCGTCGTCGGCCCGTCACGGCAGCAGCGAGGCCCGGCGCCACATCGCCTCGCTGCGCCGGTCGATGATGCCGAGCTCGGTGAAGAAGGAGACCGCCTTGCGTGCCCAGTCCATCTTGGCCTGCCGCCAGTACGGGTTGGCCGCGGCGATGGCCTTGGCCTGCTGGGGGTCGAGACCGGCCAGCGTGTAGATGCGGGGATGGACGCACTCGATCACCGCCTCGTAGGTCAGCACCGCGAGCAGCCGGCGGAACACGGCGCGCCTGGCCGGGCTCATCCGCGCCCAGCGTCGCTCCAACTCGGGCTTGGCGTAGCCGATGTGCCGAGCCTCCTCGATCACGTGGATCTTCGCCACCGAGCGGGCGAGCGGCTGCAGGCTCTCGTCCCGGATCATCTCGCGCTGCATCGCGTCGGTGAACTCCTCGACGAATATGGCGCCCGCGAAGGTCAGCGTGGTGTCGTTGAGCAGCAGGTGCAGCTTGCCGCGCCGGTGCGCCCGGGTGCTCGGGCGGGCGGAGGGGTAGCCGGTCTTGGTGATGTAGCGGGCGAACATGGTGGAGTGGCGGCACTCGTCGGCCACCTCGGTCAGCGCGTACTGCGCGTGCTGGGTGGTCAGGTCGCTGTCGTAGACGTGCCGGACCAGGCCGTTCATCAGGATCAGCTCGAACCAGATGCCCGCCGAGGTGACGCTGGCCAGCTGGTGGGTGCTCAACTGCGCCTGCTGGCGGGGTGTCAGCTGGTGCCAGAGCTGGGTGCCGTAGAGCGAGACCCGGTGCGGTGGCAGCGCGAACTGGTCGGGGTCGATCGGGGCGTCCCAGTCGATCTCGGTGAGCGGGTCGTGGGAGTGCTTGGCGGAGACGCGCAGCAGGCGTTCGGCGTTCTGCTCGCGGACGTCCGGTGCGGTGGGGGCGAGGTCGCGCATGGAGCGGCTCCGGTTCATGCGGTGGGGTGGGGAGGGTGGGCGTGCTCCGCGCGTGCTCCCGGGTGTCAGGTGGGGGTGCCGCCCAGGGCGCGCAGCGAGAAGGAGATCAGGGCGGGGATCAGGTCGTCGGGTGCCCGGCCGCCGTCCGCGAGCGGCCCGACCAGTGCCTCGCCGACCCCGCCGACCAGTAGCGCGGCGGTCAACTCGGCGTCCTGCGCGGGCAGTCGGCCGGCCGCCACGCCCTCGGCGATCCGGGCCGCGATCACGTCGCGAAAGGCCCGGCGGAATACCAGGCGCTCGGCCTCCACCTCCGGGTCCACCGGCTCGGCCAGCAGCGCGTAGGCCAGGCGCGGGGCGCCCAGTGCGCGGCCCGCGAAGGTGCCGATCACCGAGGCGACCTGGGCGTGCAGGTCGCCCGCGAAGGCGGCCGCCTCGCGCACCGCCGCCACCTCCCGGCCGACCACGGTGCGGAACAGCTCGGCCACCAGCTCGGCCTTGCTCGGGAAGGAGCGGTACACCGTCCCGGTGGCGATCTGGGCCCGCTCGGCCACGGCGGCCACCGAGCAGGCGGCGTAACCGCGTTCGGCGAGCAGCTCGGTCGCGGCGGCCAGCACCGTCTCGCGCTGGGCGTCGAGCCGGGCTTGCACGGCGGGTGTCTTCCGGTAGGCCACGGCAAGAAGTGAAGCAGCGATTCAGTTCTTCGGCAAGACCCCTGGCAGGACCGCGAGCAGTGCCCCTGCGGGGGCTCTGGAACGCGGAACCGGGGCCGTGGCTGGTGGCCACGACCCCGGTCGGGACGGCTACTCGGGCAGCGGCGTCGCTCGACGCCAGGCCCCGGCGGAGGTCAGGAGACGTTCAGTGCGGTGTCGTCGATCACGAAGCTGGTCTGTGCGGAGGAGGAGTTCTCCACGCCGGTGAACTTCAGGGCGACGCTTTTGCCCGCGTAGGAGGAGAGGTTGAGGTTGATCTGGGTGTAGCCGTTGTTGGCGTTGAGGTTGCTGTAGGTGGCCAGGGTGGTGCCGTTGGCGGTGACGGTGAGCTTGTCGGCTGCGGTGGTGCCGGTCTTGTTGGTGTCGATGTGCAGCCAGAAGCTGAAGTTCGCGGAGCAGCCGGTTGGGATGGTGACGGTCTGCGCCAGGGTGTCGGTGTGGGAGGAGCCGTAGCCGTCCAGCCAGGCGTCGTAGTTGCCGGAGTGGGCGGGTTCGCTGACCGTGTCGCTGTTGATGACGCCGGAGGTCGCGGTCCACGGGGCGGCGCTGCCGGTCTCGAAGTCGGCGTTGCCGAGCAGCTGGGCCGGGGTGCAGCCGCTGGAGCTGGGGCTGACGGTCCAGCTGAAGGTGGCACTGCCGGTGGCGCCGGTGGTGTCGGTGGCCGTGGCGGTCACCGAGGAGGTGCCGGCGGTGGTAGGGGTGCCGGAGACCAGACCGCTGGAGTTGATGGTGAGGCCGGCGGGCAGGCCGGTGGCGGTGTAGGTGAGGGTCTGGCCGGTGGCGCTGTCGGTGCCGGTGAGCTGGAGGTCGGCGGCGGTGCCGACGGTGCCGTTCTGGGTGCCCGGGTTGTTGAGGGTGACGGTGTTGCCGGCGGCCGGTGCGACGGTCCAGTTGAAGGTGGCACTGCCAGAGGGCCCGGTGGAGTCGGTGGCCGTGACGGTCACCGAGGAGGTGCCGGCGGTGGTCGGGGTGCCCGAGATCAGGCCGCTGGCGGCGTTGACGCTCAGGCCGGCCGGCAGGCCGGTGGCGGTCCAGTTGAGCGTGCCGGTGGCGGTGTCGGTCGCGCTGAGCTGGAGGTTGGCGGCGGTGCCGACGGTGCCGTTCTGGTCGCCGGGTGCGGTCACCGTGACGCTGCCGGTGCTGCCGCTGCCGGCCCAGGCGTCGGTGATCGGGGTGGCCTGGGCGGCGGCGCCGGCGTACGGCAGGCCGTACATGTCCTCGATCGTGCGCAGCACGCTGAAGTGGTTGATCTGCTCGTTGTAGGTGCCGGGCTTGACCTGCTGGCCGTTGAAGAAGGTGGCGATCTGGTTGAGGCTGGAGCTGCTGTCGTCCTCGTCGAAGGTGGTGATCAGCAGGCTGTTGTGGGTCTTCGCCCACTGGACGTAGCTGTCCAGGTTGTTCTTCAGCCAGGTGTCACCGGTGGAGATCGAGCAGTCGTGGATGTCGTCGCAGAGGTTGGGGATCACCCAGGAGACCGTGGGCAGCTTCGTGTAGTCGGTCGGGAAGGCCGAGAACGGTTGGCTGTCGGTGGCCGGCACGTTGCTGAAGTTGGTCCACGGCACGTGCTTGCGGGCGTACTCGCCCGAGGTGCAGGCCGTGGAGCCGACCGACGGCAGGCCCTCCGAGTAGCCGGTGAAGGTCAGGCCCTTGGCGATCAGCTGGGCGCCTTCGTTGTCGCTGCTGAAGGTGTGCGGGCAGGAGTCGTCCGACACGCCCTGGTCGGAGCCCGAGAAGAGGTCCAGGTAGTTGGGCTGACTGGGGTGCGAGATCGCGAACGAGTTGGTGAAGTTCGCCCCGGTGTTGGCGAGTTGGTTGAAGTAGGGGGCACTGGAGTTGCCGACGATGGAGCTCTGTGAGGTGTTCTCGAAGAGCACGACGACGACGTGGTCCGGACGTGGTACCGAGGCGGCGGCGAGGGCCGGTTGCGCGGCGGTGGTGACGCTCGCGGTGAGACCGCAGAGCAGGCTCAGGGCGGCGGTGAGGCCGGCAGCCAGACGGGGAAGGCGCACGAAGTCTCCTCGGGGAGGCGGGTGTTGAGTGCCCATCATTCGCACTTGACGGTGTCCCTACAAGGGTCGTGCAGCGAACACCGTGCGAACTCCCGCTCCCCGAGGAGTGCTTCGGCCGACCCCGGTGCCACACCGGCTCGGCCGACCTCGGCGGTGAGCCCCTACATCGGCTCGGCCAGCGACAGCCCGAACCGCCCTTCGGGGTCGGTCCACCAGTGCCGCAGCGCGAAGGAGGCGGCGGCCAGCTCCGAAGACACCCTGTCACGGCGGAACTTCGCCGAGATCTCGGTGCGCAGCTGCTCGCCCTCGGCGAACTCCACCGTCATCCCCAGCGCCGGGATCGCCACCTGCTGCGCGAAGCGTGAGCGCAGCCGCATCTCGATCCACTCCTGCTCCGCGTCCCAGAGCGCCACATGCTCGAAGGCGGCCGGGTCGAAGCTCGCGTCCAGCTCGCGGTCCAGCACGTTGAGCACGTTCTTGTTGAACTCGGCGGTCACGCCGGCCGCGTCGTCGTACGCCGCCACCAGCACGGCCGGGTCCTTGACCAGGTCGGTGCCGAGCAGCAGCGCGTCGCCGGGTGCCAGTTCGGCGCGAAGCGCGGCCAGGAAGCGGGACCGCTCAGCCGGCAGCAGGTTGCCCAGCGTGCCGCCCAGGAAGGCGACCAGTCTCGGCGCGCCCACCGCACGCGGCAGGGCCAGGCTCGCGGTGAAGTCGGAGACCACCCCGTGGATCGCCAACTCCGGGTAGTCGGCGGCCAGGGCCGCGCCGGCCTCGCGCAGCGCGCTCTCCGAGACGTCCACCGGCACGTAGGTGTCCAGGGTGCCGAGGTCGCGCAGCGCGTCCAGCAGCAGTCGGGTCTTCTCCGAGGAGCCGGAGCCCAGCTCGACCAGCGTGCGGGCCTTGGTGGCCTGCGCGATCTCGGTCGCCCGCTCGGTGAGGATGGCCCGCTCGGCACGGGTCGGGTAGTACTCGGGCAGTTTGGTGATGTCCTCGAACAGCTCGCTGCCCCGCTTGTCGTAGAACCACTTCGGCGGCAGCCACTTGGCCGGCGCGGTCAGCCCGTGCCGCACGTCCGCGCGCAGCGCCTGGGCGAAGTGGTCGGTGGGGAGCAGGCGGGTGAGCTCGAAGGCGGTCATCGGATCCGGTCCTCTCGGGAAGCGGCGGTGGCATCCAGCGGGCGGATGGTCACCGCGTCGGGGGTGGCCAGCAGGACGGAGCGGTCGGGCACCGGGGTCCAGCCCGGGCCGTCGTCGCCGGGTTCGGAGGCGACCAGCACGCTGCGGCCGCGCTCCAGGCGGTGGAACAGGGTGTCGCCCCAGGTGGTCGCCGCGATCGAACGACCGTCAGTGACCAGCAGGTTGAGCCGGGAGTCGGTATGGCTCGCGATCTCGCCGACGGTGGCCGCCAGCGCGTCGCCCACCGCCTGCCCGGCCCGCAGGCGCCGCCGCAGCAGTGCCCAGACCAGCACGGAGTCGCAGTGCGCCTCCAGCCCCAGCAGCTCGGCTGGTTCGAGCAGCGCGGCGAGTTCGCCGGCCGCCGCCGGCCAGCCGCCGATCACGCCGTTGTGGCTGAACAGCCAGCCGTCCCCGGTGTACGGGGCGGCCGCCGCCTCGCTCGCCGTGGTCCCCGCGGTGGCGGAGCGGACGGCCGCCAGCAGGGCCCCGGTGCGGATCACCCGGGCCAGATCGGTCAGGTTCTCGTCGGCCCAGATCGGCACCGCCCGCCGGTAGCGGGCCGGCAGCGGATCGCCCTCGGCGTACCAGCCGAGCCCGAAACCGTCGGCGTTGACCGTCCCGTGCCGCTGCAGCCGCGGTGACCAGGACTGCCGGTAGAGCCCGTAGGCCGGCTCGACCAGCAGCTCGGCCGGGCTCACCGGCTCGCCCAGGTAGGCGAGATGACGGCACATCAGCTACCGTCCAGCAGGTCGCGGGCAGTTCGGAAGCCGGCGAAGATCTGCCGCCGGATCGGGTAGTCCCAGTTGCGGAAGGTGCCCCGGCAGGCCACCGGCGCGACCGCGAAGCTACCGCCCCGCAGCACCTTGTACTCGGCCGGCTCGCCCGGCGGCGCGAAGAAGACCTCCGAGTACTCCCGGTAGGGCCAGGCCTTGAACCCCGGGTAGGGGGTGAAGTCGCTGGCCGTCCACTCCCACACGTCACCGATCAACTGCCGCACGCCGTACGGCGAGGCGCCCTCGGGGTAGCTGCCGACCGGGGCCGGCTGGAGGTGCCGCTGGCCCAGGTTGGCGTGCTGCGGCCCCGGTGCCTGGTCGCCCCAGGGGAAGCGGCGGGAGCGGCCGCTGACCGGGTCGTGGCGCGCGGCCTTCTCCCACTCGGCCTCGGTCGGCAGCCGCCGGCCGGCCCAGCGGGCGTAGGCGTCCGCCTCGTACCAAGTGACGTGCAGCACCGGCTCGTCGGCCGGGACGGGTTCTAGCTGCCCGAACCGGCGGCGCAGCCACTGGCCGTCGGTGCGGCTCCAGAACAGCGGCGCGGTCAGCCCGGCGGCCATCCGGTGCGTCCAGCCCGCCGGACTCCACCAGCGTGGCTCCTGGTAGCCGCCGTCCTCGATGAACCGCTGGTAGGCGGCGTTGCTGACCGGGGTGGTGTCGATCGCGAACCCCGGCAGCTCGACCTGGTGGGCGGGGCGCTCGTTGTCCAGTGCCCACGGCTCGGTGTCCGTGCCCATGGTGAACGGCCCGGCGGGGATGACGACTTCGGCGGGCAGCCGGCCTGCCGGTGCCGGACCGGGCGCCGGGGCGGTGAGCACGGCGGCGCCGGTGCGCAGCTGATGGGTGATCAGCATGGTCTCGTCGTGCTGCTGTTCGTGCTGGGCGATCAGCCCGAAGGCGAAACCGGCGGCCAGCAGCGGCCGGCCGGACAGCTGCACGCCGTCCAGCAGGTCGAGCACCCGGCCGCGCACCTCGTGGGCGTAGCCGCGGGCCTCGGCGGGCGGCAGCAGCGGCAGCGTGGGGCGTTCGGCGCGCGGGTGCTCGAAGGCGTCGTAGAGCGGGTCGATCTCGGGGTGCATCGGGTCGCGGCCGCCGACGTTGCGCAGCAGCCAGAGTTCCTCCTGGTTGCCGATGTGCGCCAGGTCCCAGACCAGCGGGGACATCAGACGCGAGTGCTGGGCGGTCAGTTCGTCGTCGGCCACCGAGTCGGTCAGCAGTCGGGTGCGCTCCCGGGCGGCCAGCAGCTCGGCGGCGATCGTCTCGCGCAACCGCTCCTCGCTCAGATCGGCGAGGCCGGTCGGTTCGGCGAGGCCGGTCGGTCCGGTGGGGCTCGGTTCGGCGAGGTGGTGCGCGGTGGTGGGGTCGGGGTTCAGCACGGTGCGTCCTCCTCGGGCGAGGGCTGGCGGAGCGCGGCCGGCGCCTCCAGCAGGTCGTCGGCCGGACATCGGCCCCTGGTGGTGTAGCGCTCGGCGAACTCGCCGACAGCCGACCGCAGTTGTCCGGCGGCGGGCTGGCCGGCCCGCTCCTGGTCGGCCAGCACCTGATCGGCCGCCGCGAAGCAGTCGAGCGCGGCCCGGCGCAACACCGGGTCGTCCATGCCCCGGGTCGCGGCCCTGGTCCAGGCCGGACCCCGCGGCCCCGGCTCGGCGGTGGCCGCCGCGAGCGGCTCCACGGCGGCGAGCGCGGCGTCGGCGGCCCGCGGGTCGGCGAACAGCGCGGCGGCCAGCGCCGCCGGGACCATCCAGCCGTCGCCCGGCTGTGCGTCGATCATCCGCAGCTCCAGGTAGCCGCGCGGGCGTACCGGGGGGAAGAGCGTGGTCATGTGGTAGTCGAGGTCCGCCAGGGTCGGCCGCTCGGCCTCGGGCCGGTCCAGCCAGTCGCGGAAGGTCAGCCCGTGGGGCGCGGTCCAGGAACGGCCGTCCGGCCGGCGCACGCAGAGCACCGCGGCGTCCAGCACGTAGCGGGCCCAGGCCGCGCGCGGATCGCCGTCCGCGCCATCGCCGTTCAGGACGCCGGGCGCCAGCGTGCGACTGGGGTCCATCCGCGACCAGACGGCCTGCCGGGTGGACCGGTAGCCGGTCGGCCGCCCGTCCAGCAGCGGGGAGTTGGCGAAGGCGGCGACCAGCACCGGGCCGAGCCGGTGGGCCAGCTCCCAGCGGGCCCGGAAGCCGTGTCCGGTACCGGGAGCGCTCTCGTCGTCGGTGCCCGCGTCCAGGCAGACCTGGGTGGACGCGGTGGCGCACATCATGATCTTGCCCCAGGGGCCGGCGCGCCCGAAGAACTCTTCCATCGCCAGGTAGCGAGGCTGGCGCAGGGTCACCTGACGCTTCCTCGGATGGGGTTCGGTGCCGTAGCCGGCGAGGGTCAGGCCCTGGGCGGCGAAGGCGGCCCGCAGGATGCCGAGGTCCAGGCTGGTGATCTCGATGCAGCCGGCCAGATCATCGGCGGCGGGGGAGCTGAGCTCGACCTGGCCGCCGGGCTCGCGGGTGAGCCGGGAGCCGTGCGGGAGAAACGGGTGATCGGGGGGTAGCCGCAGAGCGTCGAGGGCGGCGGTCACCCGATCGGGAGCGGGTAGGGCGTGGGGACGACCGGGGTCGTGGACGAGCCATTCCAGCTCGACTCCGACTTGTCCGGGTGGTCCGATCTTGAAACACGTGCTGGCCACGTACGCCTCGGCGGACGACTGGGTCAGCGGGGTCACCGTCGGCGGTGCCTCTGGCTCGGTGTCGAGCGGGGAGCTCGACGGCCGTGCGACGTTCACTGCGTTCACCGTCCTCGTGCTGCGGATCAGGGCTTGTGCGGATCAGGGCTGACGGGGGTCAGCGCAACCAGACCTTCTTGCCCAGTCTGCGGCGGCCTATCCGGCGTTGCCCGGCCGTTTCGCCGCACCATCTCGATTCCCCGAGGTCAGCGCGGGCAACCGGGTGAGGTGAGGTGGCTCACACCTGACGCAACGGGCGCCTGGGCCGGAATATGTGGGGAGCTTCTCCCCGTTTGCAGGTACAGTTGAGCGAAGTGGGGACGGATTCCCCGGAAAGGAGTGCCGCGATGGGAACCAAGCAGGCGGGGACATGCACCTCCGCGATCGCTGCGGGCATCCGTGCGGCGGCACCCCGGCTCCGGAAGGACGCCACCCTCAACCGGGAACGGATCCTGGACGCCGCCAGGGAGCTCTTCGCCGACGCGGGCGACGACGTGCCGCTGGACGAGATCGCCAAGCGGGCCGGGGTCGGCAACGCGACGCTGTACCGCAACTTCCCCGACCGCACCGCGCTGGTCCACCAGGTCGCGCTGCGGGCGATGGAGGGCGGGGTGGAGCGGGCCCGGGAGGCGCTGGCCGCCCCGGGCGACCCGTTCGAGGCGATCTGCCGCTTCGCGCACGAGGCCGCCGACGAGCAGATCGGGGCGCTCTGCTCGCTGCTCTCCGACCACCTGGTGCTGCACGACGACGAGCAGCTCTTCGCCACCCGGGCGGAGATGGAGCGGCTGGTCGAGGAGCTGATGGCGCGGGCCCGGCTGGCCGGCTCGCTGCGCCCCGACGTGGGCCCGGGCGACCTGCTGGTCGCGCTGGCTCGGCTGACCCGCCCGCTGCCCGGCAGTGCCAACTGCCCGGACCACGACATGTTCGTCCGCCGTCACCTGCAGCTCTTCCTGGACGGGCTGCGCGCACCGGCGGCCTCCGTGCTGCCCGGACGCGCGGCCACCCTGGAGGACCTGCGCCGCTCGTGACCCGCTGACCCGCTCATGACCTGCTGACCCGCTCATGACCCCCACGTCGAACCGCTGATCCCGTTGCCGGCACCGCCCGGCCCTCGACTTCTCCTTTGACGCGGCACCGCCGCGCCGACCCGTAAGCAATTCCTGCCGTTAGGTGAGTACCTCCATGTCTCAAACCGTCCCGCAGGCCGACCCCAGGCGCTGGAAGGCACTGGGCTTCATCGGTCTGGCCCAGCTGATGGTCGTGCTGGACGCGACCATCGTGAACATCGCCCTGCCGTCCGCCCAGCGTGCGCTGCACTTCACCGACGCCAACCGCACCTGGGTGATCACCGCCTACGCGCTGGCCTTCGGCGGGCTGCTGCTCTTCGGTGGCCGTATCGCGGACCTCTGGGGACGTCGGCGCACCTTCATCACCGGCCTGATCGGCTTCGCCGCCGCGTCGGCGATCGGTGGCGCCTCGCAGAGCATCGGGATGCTGATCGGCGCCCGCGCTCTGCAGGGTCTGTTCGGCGCGCTGCTCGCGCCGGCCGCGCTCTCGCTGCTGACCGTCATGTTCACCGAGGCGAAGGAGCGGGCCAAGGCCTTCGGCATCTACGGTGCGATCGCCGGTGGTGGTGGCGCGCTCGGTCTGATCCTGGGCGGCGCGCTCACCCAGTACCTGAACTGGCGCTGGACCTTCTTCATCAACGTCCCGTTCGCGGTGATCGCGGTGGCCGGCGCGATCCTGGTGATCCGGGAGCCGGAGGGTACCCGCAACCGCAACAAGCTGGACATCCCCGGCGTGCTGCTGGTCTCCACCGGCCTGGTCTCGCTGGTCTACGGCTTCACCAAGGCGTCCGAGGACGGCTGGAGCTCGCACACCACGATCGGCCTGTTCATCGCCGCCGCGGTGCTGCTGGCAGCCTTCGTGGTGGTCGAGAACATGGTCAAGTCCCCGCTGCTGCCGATGCGGGTGGTGCTCGACCGCAACCGCGGTGGCGCCTACCTCTCGCTGGGCCTGGCCGTGATCGGCATGTTCGGCCTGTTCCTCTTCCTCACCTACTACCTGCAGAACATCCTCGGCTACTCCCCGGTGATGACCGGCGTCGCCTTCCTGCCGATGGTGGCGGGCATGATCACCGGCTCCACCCAGATCGGCGCCCGTCTGATGAACCGGGTCCCGGCCCGGATGCTGATGGGCCCCGGCTTCGTGGTTGCCTCGGTGGGCATGCTGATCCTCACCCAGATCAAGGTCGACTCCTCGTACCTGCTGCTGCTGCCCGGCCTGGTCCTGATGGGTCTCGGCATGGGTACCGCGTTCATGCCGGCGATGAGCCTGGCCACCTTCCGGGTCCGCCCGCAGGACGCCGGTGTCGCCTCCGCGATGGTGAACACCTCGCAGCAGGTCGGTGGTGCGATCGGCACCGCGCTGCTGAGCACGGTGGCGACCAGCGCGACCGCGGCCTACGCCAAGACCCACGTCCTGCCCACGTCGCCGAAGCAGCTGCAGATGCTGGAGACGGCCCAGGCCGCGGTGCACGGCTTCTCCACCGCGATCTGGTGGTCCTTCGGGCTCCTGCTGCTGGCCGCGGCGATCGCCACGGCGCTGCTGAACGGCGGCGGCAAGGCCAACCACATCGCCGCCTCCGGTGACGGCGAGGTCGCCGACATCCCGGTGATGGCGCACTGAGCACCGGTGCAGGAGTGCTGACGGAGCGTCACCCGTAGTCGGTCGGTGGGCCGGATCTCCCCAAGGGGGTCCGGCCCACCGGCGTGTGCGGCTGTAAAGCGCTGGCCGGGCCATGGTTGGTGTTCATAGGATCAGCGCCATGACAGATCCCGTGCACCCGCCCAAGCCCCGCCCCGGCGACCGCGTCGCCGTCATCTCACCGTCCTTCGCCGGGCCCGCGGTCTTCCCGCACCCGTACGAACTCGGGGCGCGGCGGCTGCGCGAGGACTTCGGTCTCGACCTGGTCGAGTACCCGACCACCCGCAAGCTCGACGCCACCCCGCAGGAGCGGGCGGCCGACGTGAACGCGGCCTTCGCCGACCCGAGTATCAAGGCGGTGCTGGCCACCATCGGCGGCGAGGACCAGATCACCGTGCTGCCGCACCTGGACCGGGAGCTGATCCGGGCCAACCCGAAGCCGTTCTTCGGCTACAGCGACAACACCGCGCTGCTGCTCTTCCTGCGCAACCTGGGCATGGTCTCCTACCACGGCAGCTCGGTGATGGTGCACGCCGGCCGCGGCGGGGCGATGCACCCGGCCAGCGCGGAGTCGCTGCGCGCGGCGCTCTTCACGTCGGGGCCGTACGAGCTGCGGCCCAGCGAGACGGTCGGCGACCAGCCGTGGCACTGGACCCAGCCCGAACTGCTGGAGCTCGAACCGGTGATGGAGGCCGCTGAGGGCTGGATCTGGCACAACGCCGACCAGGTGGTCGACGGGCTGGGCTGGGGTGGCAACCTGGAGATCCTCTCCTGGCTGGCGATGGCCGACCGGGAGATCCGCCCGGTCGAGGAGTACGCCGGGCAGGTGCTCTACCTGGAGACCTCCGAGGAGATGCCGAGCGCCACGGAGATCTACCGGATCCTGCGCAACCTGGGCGAGCGCGGCCTGCTGCGCCGGTTCCCCGCGCTGCTGATGGCCCGCGCGAAGGCCTGGAGCTTCGCCAAGCCGCTGGAGCCGGCCGCGAAGGCCGAGTACCGCAAGGGCCAGCGCGAGGCGGTGCTGCGGGCGCTGAAGGAGTACGCGCCGCAGACGATGGCGGTCTTCGACGTCGACTTCGGGCACACCGACCCGCAGCTGATCCTGCCCTGCGGCGGGCGGATCCGGGTGGACGGTCCGACGCGGCGGATCACCGTCTGGTACTGACGGAGCGTCAGTTTCCGTACCCGGGGCGGGGAGCGCGCGGCGCTGCCCCGCCCCGGGATGCTCGCTCACCGCGGCGTCGGCAGCTCCCGCAGCCGGCTGACCGGCGAGACCAGCAGGCCCAGTACCACGGCGGCCGAGCCGGCGGCGGCGACCACCAGCGCCTCCCGAGCCCCGAGCCAGCCGGTCGCCAGCCCGGCGAAGAGGCCGCCGAGCGATCCGCCGCCGAACAGCAGGGTGCGGAACACCGCCGTCATCCGGCCCATCATCGCCTGCGGCGTGTTGGTCTGGCGCAGGCTCACGATGATCACTCCGGCCACGCCCAGCCCCAGGTAGGTGACGAAGAAGGAGAGCACGAACATCGCGATCCGCACCGGCCGTGGCCCGTCGGCCAGCACGATCAGGCTCGGTCCGAGCAGCAGCGCCGACTGCGCCACCAGGTAGACCCGGCCGAGCGGGAACCGTCTGATCACCCGTCCGGAGAGCAGCGCGCCGAGCAGGCCGCCCACCGAGGCGGTCGCGAAGATGCCGCCCAGGGTGGCCGCGGACAGGTGCAGGTCGTGGGTGCCGTAGAGCAGGAACATGGTCCAGACGGTGATCATCGAGAAGTTGCAGCAGAAGCCGACCAGCGCGAGCGCCCGCAGGATGCGGTCGCCCAGCACCCAGCGCAGGCCGTCGCGCAGTTCGGTCGGCGCGTGCCGCCGGGTCGCCGTGGCGGGGTCCGGCTCCGGGGTGCGGATCAGCAGCAGTGAGAGCACCGAGACCGCGTAGGAGGCGGCGTCGACCACCAGTGCCACCGGTGCGGTGAGCGCGGAGACCAGCAGGCCGGCGAGCCCGGGGCCGGCCACGTCGGCGGCCGAGGAGCTGACCCCCATCCGGGCGGAGGCCGCCACGTACTGCTGCGGGTCCCGCACCAGGATCGGCACGTAGGACATCCAGTTGACGTCGAAGACCACGGAGGCGATGCCCACCGCGCAGGCGATCACCAGCAGGGAGGTGAAGTCGAGCGCGTGCGCCCAGGAGAGCACCGGGACGAGGCCGAGCAGCACCAGCCGGATCAGGTTGGCTGCGAGCATCAGGGGGCGCCGGCGGACCCGGTCGCTCCAGACGCCGATCAGCAGGGCCAGCCCCAGGTACGGCACCAACTGCAGGAAGCGCAGCAGCCCGACCTGCTGGTCGGTGGCGTGGAAGGCGTCGATGGCGGTCAACGGCAGGGCGAGCGAGGTCACTTGAGTGCCGAAGAGCGAGACCGTCTCGCCGAGCCAGAAGCGCAGGAAGTCGCCGTTGCGCCACAGGCTCGCGGCGGCCGAGCCCGGGGTGCCGACCGGTGCGGCCACGGTGGCGGCGGGGCTCATCGCCGGGCTCCAGGAGTGCTCAACTCGCTTATCATCGCGGCGACTTCGTCCACCTCGTCCTCGGTGTTGTAGTAGTGCGGCGACAGGCGCAGGCACCAGTCGACGTCCTTCTCCTCGAAGTCGTAGCGGGCGAACTCCCGGAAGCTCAGCGCCGAGTTGACGCGCAGCGTGTCCAGCGCCTGCTTGAACGGCTGTGGCCGCCAGCCCTCGACGGCGAAGGTGACCAGTGCTGCCGGGGCCGGCCCGCCGTCCAGCACCCGGACACCGGGCAGTGCGGCGAGTCGCTCGCGCAGCCGCCCGGCCAGCGCCGGGGTGCGGCGGGCGATCGCGGCCTGGCCCACCCACAGGGCGTAGCGCGCGGCGGCCGCGCAGCCGAGCAGGGTGGCGTAGGGGAACTCCCACTCCTCGAAGCGGGCGGCCGACTCCACCGGGCGGTACTCCTCGGGAGCCGTCCAGCGGGCGCCGTACATGTCGATGAAGAGCGGTTCGAAGCCGGCCTCCAGCACCCGCTCCGAGACGTACAGGAAGCCCGAACCGCGTGGCCCGCGTAGGAACTTGCGGCAGGTCGCGGTCAGCAGGTCGCAGCCGATCGCAGTGACGTCGAGCTCGAACTGGCCCACCGACTGGCAGGCGTCGACCAGGTAGAGCAGGTCGAGTTCGCGGCAGTGCCGGCCGATCTCGGCGATCGGCTGCACCAGCCCCGAGTTGGTCGGCACGTGGGTCACCGCGACCAGCCGGGGACGTCGGGTGCGCATCAGGGCGGCCATCGCGGCCACGTCCACGCCGGTGCCGTCCGGGCGGTCCGGCGCGTGCACCAGCTCGACACCGAACCGCTTGCGCAGCGCCAGGAAGGCGATCTGGTTGGAGATGAAGTCGTTGCGGGTGGTCAGGATGACGTCGCCGGGGTGGAAGTCGATCGCCGAGAGTGCCTTCGAGTAGGCGTGGGTGGCGCTGCCGGCGAAGGCGATCTGCTCCGGGCGGGCGCCGATCAACTCGCCGATCGAGCTGTAGAACTCGCGGACCTGCTCGGCTCGGACGGCCGCCGCCTCGTAGCCGCCGATCTCGGCCTCCAGCTGGAGGTGGTCCACCATCGCCCGGAGCACCGGGCCGGGCGCCAGCCCGCAGCCCGCGTTGTTGAAGTGGATCACCCTTGCGCAGCCCGGGGTGTCGGCCCGCAGGGCGGCCAGGTCGAGGAGCGGTTCACGGCTGCCGACAGTAGCGCTATTCTGTTTCTCCATGAACGAGAGTAGCAGTGTCGACTCGCTGCTGACCATCCTGCGGACCGAGGCGGCCCGCCTGACGCCCGGTGACCAGCTGCCCAGCAGCCGGGAGTTGGTCAATCGACACGGCGTCAGTCCGGTCACCGTGTCGCGCGCGATCGCGCTGCTCGCGGCCGAGGGCGCGGTGTTCACCCGGCCCGGGAGCGGGACCTACGTGGCCGTCCGCCCGAGCCGGGCGAGTGAGCCGGCGGACACCTCCTGGCAGGCGGTCGCGCTCGGTGGCCGATCGATCGAGCCCGCCGTGGCCGACGCCTCGTCGGCGCCGCCGGCCGGGACGATCATGCTGAGCGGCGGCTACCCGCATGAGTCGCTCCAGCCGACCAAGGCACTGGGCGCGGCGCTGGCCCGCGCCGCCCGACGCCCCGACGCCTGGCGCCGGGCCCCCGCCGCCGGCCTGGCCCCGTTGCGCGCGATCTTCGCCGGGCTGCCTGGCGGCTCGGTGACCCCCGAGGACGTGCTGATCACCGGCGGCGGCCAAGGCGCGCTCTCCCTGCTGTTCCGCGCGATCGTGCCGCCAGGCAGCCCGGTCCTGGTCGAATCGCCCAGCTACCCCGGCGCCCTGGCCGCCGCCCGGGCGGCCGGCCTGCGCCCGGTACCGGTGCCGATGGACCAGCACGGCCTGCGCCTCGAACTGCTGGCCGACGCCTTCGCGATGACCGGCGCGCGGCTGCTCTACTGCCAGCCCAGCTGCCACAATCCCACCGGCACCGTGCTCGCCGCCGAGCGGCGGCAGCAGGTGGTGGACGTGGCCCGGGCGGCCGGCGCCTTCCTGATCGAGGACGACTACGCGCGCCACCTCGGCCACGGCCGCCCGCTGCCGCGTCCACTGGTCGCCGACGACCGGGACGGCACGGTGGTGTACCTGACCTCGCTGACCAAGCCCGCCTCGCCCAGCCTGCGGATCGGCGCCGTGATCGCGCGCGGCCCGGTGCTGCGGCGCCTGCTCGGCATGCGGCGGGTGGACGACTTCTTCATCGCCCGGCCGCTCCAGGAGGCCGCCGTCGAACTGCTCAGCACCCCCGCCTGGGACCGCCACCTGCGGACCCTCGCCACCGACCTGCGGGAGCGCTGCGCCGCGCTGGCCACCGGCGTCGCCCGCGAGTTGCCCGACTGGAGCCTCGAGGTGCTGCCGGTCGGCGGCCTGCACCTCTGGCTGCGCCTGCCGCCGGACCTGCCCGAAGCCGCCCTGGCCGACACCGCGCGCCGCCACGGCGTGGCCACCGATCCGGGTGCCCCGTTCTTCCCCGCGGAGTCCTCCGCCGCCCACCTCCGCCTCGGCTTCGCCGCCGCCGCCGACCAGTCCGAGCTGGCCGAGGCCACCCGCCGCCTGGCCGGGGCGGCCGCCGAACTGCGGGAGCGGCGGGGGGAGTAGGGCCGGGTTTGTCTCCTGGCGCCGTCGACCGGGCTACTGGCTGCCCAGCACCATCAACCCCTCCGGCGTCGTCACCGGCTCGAACCCCACCTTGGCATACACCTCGTGGGCGTCGGCGGTGTTCAGCATGACCCGGCGCAGGCCCCAGGGGGCGAGGTGGTCGCGGACGGCGGTGGCGAGGGCGGTGCCCAGGCCCAGGCCGCGCGCCTCGCGGGCGATGTACACGTCGCAGAGCCAGGCGAAGGTGACGCGGTCGGTGATCACCCGGGCGTAGCCGAGCTGGCTGCCGGTGGCCGTGCGGTAGACCCCGAAGTTGAGCGAGCCGGCCACGGCCCGGTCCTGCTGCTCGCGGGACCGGCCGAGCGCCCAGTAGGAGTCCTCGGAGAGCCAGCGGTGGATCAGGTCCGGGTCCAGCCGTGCCGGGTCGATGGAGATCTGGTAGCCGTCAGGCAGGCCGACGGGTATCACGGAGTCGGAGTGCATGCCTTCATCCAAGCAAGCCTGATCCGCCGTCAGCCGCGCAGGGTCCCGATCACGCTGCTGAGGTCCGGGGCGAGCCGCACCTCGGTGGCGCGCAGGGCGGGGTGCTCCAGCCACTGCAGGCGGGCGGTGTCCGGCCGGCTGTCGTGCAGCGGCGGCCAACCGCTGCTCGGGGTGAAGTCGTCGACCACCACGGTGCCGCCCGGGGCCAGCAGCCGCGCCGGGTCGGCGGCCGCCCCGTCGCCCTTGCCCTGGCCGCCGCCGTCCAGGATCAGCAGGTCGAACGGTCCGAGCCGGTGCAGTTCGCTCCAGTCGCCGCAGACCACCTCGATCTGCGGCTGGTCGGCGAAGACCTCGGCCGCGACGGCGGCGCGGGCCGGGTCCCGTTCGACGCTGATCAGCCGGACCCCGGCCGCCGCCCCCGAGGCGAGCCAGGCCAGGCCCACCCCGCAGCCGGTGCCGCTCTCGCCGATCAGGGTGGGCGCACCCTGGGCCAGCGCGCGGATCAGCTGGCCCTGTTCGGGGCGGCAGGAGTTGCCGAAGCCGTGCGCGTCGGCGGCCGCGAGGGCGCGGCGGACCAGCGGTGGCAGGTCGGTGGCGGCGAGGTGGGCGGCGGTGCCGTGCAGTGACATGGGATTCCCGTGGGTCAGCGTGTGATGGGCTGAAGCTCCGTCAGCAGAGCTCGCCCCTCGGGCCAGTCGCCCAGCCCGGAGTCGGCGTTGAGGTGGCCGCGCGGCCCGGTCTCCACCAGCCGGGAGCCCCAGCCGCCGGCGAAGAGCCGGGCACGCTCCGGCGTGCAGTACGGGTCGTCCGAGCTCGCCACCAGGATGCTCGGGAAGGGCAGCGGCAGCAGCGGGATCGGGCTGAAGGTGGCCAGCGCCGGGATCCGCGCGTTGTCGATGTCGGCCGGCGCGACCAGCAGCGCCCCGAGCACCGTCGCGGGCGCCTGGTCTGCCTGTTCCGCCTTGGCCGCCTGGTCCGCCCAGTGCGCGACCGTCACGCACCCCAGACTGTGCGCCGCCAGCAGGACCGGGCCCGGCTGCGCCCGTACCGCCCGGTCCAGGGCGGCGACCCAGTCGGCGCACCGCGGTTCGTCCCAGTCGGCCTGCTCGACCCGCACCATCCGCGGGTCGAGCCGCTCCCAGCGGCTCTGCCAGTGCTCGGCGCCGGAGCCCTGCCAGCCGGGCAGGACGAGGACGGTGGGAAAGTCGGCGGTCATGGCGGGAGCCTAGCGTTCTGACGCTGGATCAGGTGCCGGACGGTCACCATCCGGACCCGTGTCGGTGGCGGACATGTACAGACACCTCAACGGCAGTCCCGGGGTCTTCCGTCGTTCACTCGTCCCTGGAATCATCCCTACCCGCAAGTAACGACCCCTCAGCTGTCCGGCCCCGGACCCCCAGGAGGACCCGTGTCCCCGCTCTCCCGCCGTACACTGCTCGGCTCGGCCGCCGCCTCCGGCGCCGCGCTCGGCCTCGGCGCGCTGCCCGGCTCGCTCCAGCAGGCACTTGCCGCCCCCTCGATCCCCGGCACGCTCGACGACGTCGAGCACGTCGTGGTGCTGATGCAGGAGAACCGTTCCTTCGACCACTACTTCGGCACCCTGAACGGCGTGCGCGGCTACGGCGACACCTCCAGGGTGCGGTTCCCCGGCGGTTCGGACGTGCTGCAGCAGAAGATGTTCGGCAGCTGGGGCAGCACGCTGCTGCCCTGGCACCTGGACACCTCGACCAGCGACGCCCAGCGGATCTTCGACCTGGACCACTCCTGGGGCGGCACCCACAACGCCTGGGCCAACGGCCAGTGGAACGACTGGATCCCGGCCAAGACCTGGTACACCATGGGGTACTACCGACGCCAGGACATCCCGTTCCAGTACGCGCTCGCCGACAACTTCACCGTCTGCGACCAGTACTTCTGCTCGGCCATGACCTCCACCGACCCGAACCGGCTCTACCTCTGGTCGGGCATGATCGACCCGAACGGCATCGGCGGCGGCCCGGCCACCGACAACAGCAAGTCCGGCTTCACCTGGACCACCTACCCCGAGCGCCTGCAGGCCGCGGGCATCTCCTGGAAGGTCTACCAGCAGCAGGACAACTTCGACGACAACGCGCTGGCCTGGTTCAAGTCCTTCCAGACCGCGCCGACCAGCTCCCCGCTCTACGTCAACGGCATGGCCCGGGCCGGCGCGGACGACTTCGCCAACGACGTGGCGGCCGGCCGGCTCCCGGCGGTCAGCTGGGTGGTCGCCCCGACCGCGCAGTCCGAGCACCCGAACTACCCGCCGGCCCAGGGCGCCGACTTCACCGCCTCGGTGGTGCTGGAGGCGCTGGCCGCCAACCCGGAGGTCTGGGCGAAGACTGTCGTCCTCCTCAACTACGACGAGAACGACGGCTTCTTCGACCACGTGGTGCCGCCGGTGGCGCCCGACGGCACGCCGGACGAGTTCATCGGCGGAGCGCCGATCGGCCTCGGCCCGCGGGTGCCGATGATCGTGATCTCGCCGTGGAGCCGGGGCGGCAAGGTCAACTCCGAGGTCTTCGACCACACGTCGGTGCTGCGCTTCCTGGAGAACTGGACCGGCGTGAAGGAGACCAACATCTCCGCCTGGCGCCGCACCGTCTGCGGCGACCTGATGTCCGCCTTCGACTTCACCACCAGCGACCGCAGCTTCCCGGGCCTGCCGGACACCAAGCAGCTGCTCGCCGACCTGGCCCAGCAGGACAAGCTGCTGCTGCCGCCGATCTTCCCCCCGATCGTCCAGCAGCAGCCGCAGATCGAGTCGGGCGACCGGCCCGCGCTGCCGACCGGCTACCGCTTCGGCTCCTCCTCGCGCACCGACACCGGCACCGGACAGCTCTGGATCACCCTGGACAACCTGGGCACGCTGGGCGCGGGCATCTCGATGTACACGGTGAACTTCCGTCAGTTCGGCGCCTGGCGCTACACCCTGCCGGCGGGCGGCACGGTCAGCGACTTCTTCAGCGCACTCGGCGTCAGCGGCGGCCCCTACGACATCGATGCGCACGGCCCCGACGGCTTCCTGCGCGGCTACAAGGGCGACGTGCGGACCTGGACCAACAGCGGGAAGGGTCACCCGGAGGTCGCCTCGGTGGAGGCGCCGGACGGCGTGCGGATCACGCTGAGCAACGCGGGCAGCCAGCCGGTGGTCTTCACCATCGGCGCCAACACCGCTTTCGGGGCGAGCGGTTCGGCCCCCGTGGCGGTGACGGTGGCCCCCGGTGCGACGGCTCAGAAGGTACTCGCACCGACCGCCGCCGGACGCTACGACTACGCGGTGACGGCGGACACCGGCGACGGCTTCGAGCGGCGCTTCGCGGGGCGACTGCAGCCGTGAGACGGTAGCGCGCGCACCGGTGACGCCCGGATGGTCGAGGGCGCTGCCGGTGCACGTGCGCTACCGAGTGGCCCCGGGCCCGTGGCGTAGCTGCGCGACGCGCTGGGCAGCTACTCCCAGCTCCAGCTCACCCGTTCACCGCCGCGTACGCGCTGCGGTAGACCTCGGCGACCTCGACGGCGTGCGTGCGGCACTCCTCGATGCTCTCGGCGTGATTGGCCAGGTAGTTGGCCCGGTGGTAGACCTTCGCGGTCTGCGAGTGCCGTTCGATCTCCACGACGGTGGCCCAGTGGGCGACGAAGGCACGGATCGGGTTGACGCTGCCCTCTTTGATGGCCTCCGCCATGGCCCGGGTCTGCCCGTCGACCAGCTCCGGCAGGCGGTCCGCGGCGACAACGGCGATTGCGGCCTTGAGCGCGGCAGGGTTCTTCTCGGGCCGGGGGAAGAGCTCGACGCCGTCGTCCACGGGCAGACTCACTGGGCGCTCCTTTCGTCTCGTGTCAGGCTATTCGCCGCCTGCACCGGTTGTGCCAGGAAGCCGGGCGTTTCACCCGGCCGGTATGAGCCCCGCCTTCAGGACCTCGCGCAGGGGCGTCGTCGGGCGGCCGAGGAGGTGGGCGAGTGCCGGGTCGACGTGGGCGAACTCGCCTTGCCGGCTTGCGGCGAACAGGCCCAGGGTCAGCTCCACCCGTGCTTCGGGCAGGCCCTGGGCGAGCAGTGATGCCCGGTACTGCTCGTCCGGTACGACGACCCGTCGGATCGTTCGTCCGGTCAGCTCGGCGGCGAGCTCCGCGGCCCCGGCCAGGTCGAGGGCCGCGCCGGCGGTCAGGGCCGGTGTCGGGCCGTCGAAGCTCTCCTCGGCCAGGGTGATCGCGGCGGCCTCGGCCAGGTCGGCGTGGGCGGTCCAGGAGACCGGCCCGTCCTGGGGTGCGGTCAGTTCGCCCGTCTTCAGGGCCTCGGTGAGCAGCCACAGCGTGGTGGACGCGTAGAAGCCGTTGCGCAGCGAGGTGAAGGCCATGCCGGACTCGCGCAGCAGCGCTTCGGTGGCCGCGTGGTCGACCATGGGCGGGAACGGCGAGGACGGGTTCACGCCCATGTGGCTGGTGTAGAGGATGCGGTGGGCGCCGGCCGCCTCGGCCGCCTCGATCGCGGTCCGGTGCTGGGTGATCGCCGCCCCGCCGGTGGTGGCGGCGGACACGATCAGGACCTGCGAGGCCCCCTCGAAAGCATGGGCCAGGCTCGCGGGGTCGGTGAAGTCGCCCCGGCGCACACGGACGCCCTGCACCGCCAACTCCCGCGCCTGCTCAGGGTCGCGGACGCTCACGGCGATCTGCTCGGCGGGGACGCGGCCGAGCAACTGCTCGACGATTCCCCGGCCGAGCGTGCCGTTGGCCCCGGTGATGACGATCATGACGACCTCCAGTTGGTCCGCACTCACTGCTAATGCCTATGACGCTAGCAGCGCTACCGTAAAGGTGCAAACCGCTTCGTGTTATCGTTGATATATGACTGAAGGCGACCTGCCGGCTGCCGGGCACGGCCCCCGGGAACGGATCCTCGCCGCCACGGCCGAACTGCTGGCCACCGGCGGCCGGGAGGCCGTGTCGACGCGCACGGTGGGCGCCGCTGCCGCCGTGCAGGCCCCGACCATCTACCGGCTCTTCGGCGACATGCGGGGCCTGCTCGACGCGGTCGCGGCCGAAGGCTTCGAGGCCTACCTGGCCAGGAAGGCCGACCGGGAACCGATCGCGGACCCGGTGGAAGACCTGCGCGCGGGCTGGGACCTGCACATCGACTTCGGCCTGGCCAACCCGGCCCTGTACCTGATCATGTCGGAGCAGGGACGGCCCGGGACCGCCGCGCCGCCGGCGGCCCTCGCCGGCCTCGAGATCCTCACCGCGCGCATCCACCGGATCGCCGAGGCCGGCCGGCTGCGCGTCAGCGAGGAGCGGGCCGCCAACCTCGTCCAGGCCGCCGGCCGCGGCACGACCCTGATGCTGATCGACATGCCGGCGGACCGTCGCGACCCGGAACTGTCGGTCATGGCCCGCGAAGCGGTCATCGCCGCCGTCACCACCGACGCTCCGGCCCCCGCGGCACCCGGACCGGTCACCGCCGCGGTCGCCCTGCGCGCCGTCCTGCCGCAGACCACCGCGCTGACCGACCTGGAGCGGGCTCTCCTGCGCGAGTGGCTCGACCGCATCGCCAACCCCGCGCGGTAGCGCGGCTCCAGGAACGACGCGCCGACCTCCACCCGGGCCTGCTCGAACTGGTCTGCAGCCCCATCTGCCCACGCCGCCTGTGCACCTCGTGTTGAAGCGATCGGTCAGGTCAGGACGATCGGGTTGGTGAGTGCGGCGACGTGTCCGTCGGGATGGCGGACCTCGATGCGGACGAATGTCGAGTCCTCCGCCGTCGTGTGCCACTGCACCGCACCTGCTCCGTCACCGGGAAGCGGCACGCGGTGGACCTTCCCTCTGTCGGTGTGGAAGCTGACGACCGCCGCCGGCACGCCGAGTACTGCTGCCTGCACTTCGACCCGCCCACCATGAGTTGCGAGCTGTTCGCCCACCCCGGCGACGCGGCCACCAACGCTGGCGGTGAACGACACGTCCACCTGCGCCGACTCGGCGATCCAGCTGCGGCCTGAGCGGATCCCGGCGAGGATCGCCTGAGTGCTCAACTCCTCGGCGAAGACCACGGTGTGCGGGATCCCGATCTGACCCTCCAGGTGTGTGTCGCTGTTGCCCATCGCCGGCCGCCACGAGCCCGTCCGGACATCGGCTGCGAGGCTCCGTCCCCACTCGGCCAGGGCGGCCTCGTTGTCGGCATTCCAGGGCCGGTCCGAAGTCCACAGCCCGTTCCACACCTCCACCACGTCCAGGCCTCGGAAAGGGAACATGAAGTCGCCCGACGGATAGGGCGCGTGGGGATGCGCGGCCACGCACAGGCCTCCCACCTGATGGACCTGATCCAGGCACCGATCGATCAGTCCGTTCCTGACCTCGTGGTTCCAGTCGACGACCTGACCGGGGGTGGTGCCGAGCGCGAGCCAGTGCCCGGTCCTCGTGGTCACTTCCTCTCCCAGCATGATCAAGAAGTCATCGGCAGCCAGCCGGGCCCATGTATCGGGTGCCGCGGCAGAGTTGTGCTCTGTCGTCGCGATGAAGTCGAGCCCGGCGTCCCGCGCCCGCAGTGCCAACTCTTCGGGAGTGAGTTCGCCGTCCGAGTGGACGGAGTGGACATGGCAGTCCCCGCGGTACCAGCTTGCTCCGCGTCCCAGCGCCCGTATCGGCGGGAAGCTCAAACTCGACAAGGGGGTTCTCCTCCCTCAAAGGCCTGTCGAGCGAACGTCCGGGCAGGGCAACCGGTTCCGTGGGGGTTGTGCATGGGCCGATGATCTACCTATGCTTCGGATCATGACGCAGCGCGCACTGCAGGAACCGACCCTGCTCATGCTCACGGTCCTGGCCGATCAGCCGCGACACGGATACGCGATCGTCCAGGAAGTCCTGACCATCTCTCAGGGGCGGGTACGGCTACGCACCGGCACCCTGTACAGCGCCCTGGAACGCCTCGTCCTGGAAGACCTCATCGAGGTGCACAGCGAGGAGACCGTGGCGGGCAGGCTCCGCCGCAGCTACTGCCTGACCGGGCAAGGGCGGGTGGTGCTCGCCACCGAGGCCGAGCGCCTGCGCTCCACCGCCGCGGAAGCCGAACGTCGCCTTGCCAGCCCCTTCACGTCCCGTTGGAAGGAATCCTTCGCGTGAACCCACAGCACCCCGCCGCTTCCCCGGACCAGCCGGGCGAAGCGGCAACCGGCCGCACCGAACCGGTGCCGCCGGCCCCCAGCCGTCTGCTGCGCCTCTACCCCGCCGCGTACCGGCAGCAGCACGGCGAGGAGATCGCGGCCCTCCACTGGGAGGCCCGGGAAGCGGCCGCCGGGCCGGTGGCCCGCGCACGGGAGAGCCTCGACCTGTTCGGCCACGCGGCCCGGGTCCGGCTGGGGATCTCGTCCGCCACCGTGGCGGGCAAGGCACTTGGCGCCGCCGCACCGTACGTGCTCGTCGGCGCCGCCGCATCGGCGGTGATCAGCCTCGTCCCGAGCATCCACACCCCCGAGTCCGAGCTGCTGGGGCCCCTCGGCATCGTGCTCAATGCGCTGCTGGCGCTCGCTCTGCTCGGTGCCGTCGCCGGACGCTGGGCCTGGGCAAGGCCGTTGGCCCTGCTCAGCAGCACGGCGCTGCTCCTGGCGTCGGCGGTTGCCCTGGGGCGGCACGTCGCGCCCGCGCGGATCCGGGTGGGCGATCAGCTGCTTCTGATCGACACCCATCAGCACGTCGCGCCCGCGCGGATCCCGTTCCTCGCGCTGGTCGTCGTGCTGCTGCTGTGCGCACCGCTCGACCTGCAGCCGCTCTCGCCCCGCAACCGGTGGGCCATGCTGGGCACCGCAGCCGCGATCGTGCTGCCACCGGTGGCCTGGAGCCTGGGAGTTCCGGGACTCGTCCCGTCCGATCGCTCGCCGTGGCCCGTCATCGTGATGGCCGTGGTGATCATCGCCTCCCTCGCCCGCTCCCGGTCGAACCCCGCCCTCGTCGCCGGCGCATTCCTGGCCACGCTGCCCTGGTTCTGCAACGTCCTCGCCTACCACCCGACTCCGCTGCTCCAGATCGAGATCGGTGCCTACGCGGGCCTGATGCTGGTGGCCTACGGCTGGCACCTGACGGGACGCACCGGACGGTCCGGGGCTGAGCTCCCCAGCTCGTAGCGGTTGGTTGCCAGCCCCTGCTGTCCGACGTCCGGGCTCACGCGGTCGCGGCCCCAGCCGCGCTGCCCGCCAGCGAGCTGATGCCGCATCAGGCATGGTTCGCCGTTGTATGAGCGGCGGCCCGGTTCACAGCGCTTCGCCCCGCCGATCCAGCGATCGACGGGGCAGAGCAGGTTCCGGATCAGGCAACAGCATCCGCCGAGCGGCGCGGGCCGCCCCTGCGGGGTCAGACGATGGTGCCGAACTCGCCGGTGGCGGTGCTGTGGGCGAAGGCTTGCCAGGCGTGGGCGGTGAAGATGAGGGCGGGGCCGTTGGGGTCTTTGGAGTCGCGGACGGGGACCATGTCGGGGTAGCCGTCGGCCACTTCGACGCAGCCGCCTTGTCCGTTGCTGTAGGTGCTCTTGCGCCAGGGGGCGCTGGCCAGGTCAACCTGCATGGTGTTCCAGCTCCTTCTGTAGTCAGATGGCGCCGAACTCGCCGGTGGCGGTGCTGTGGGCGAAGGCTTGCCAGGCGTGGGCGGTGAAGATGAGGGCGGGGCCGCTGGGGTCCTTTGAGTCGCGAACGGGGACTATGTCGGGGAAGCCGTCGGCGACTTCCACACAGCCGCCGCTCCCATTGCTATGGGTGCTCTTGCGCCAGTGAGCGTTGCTCAGGTCATCATGCATGGCTTTCAAGTTCCTTCCGTGCCTTACGGATCGCTGCCAGGGACGCAGCTCGCGAGAGCGCTTCAACCTGGAGCCGATCGTAGTCCTTGGCCCAGGTCGTCACTGTTTCGGCGTCCCGCTCCAGATAGCCGCGCTTCATGGTCTCGGTGTACCCAAGCAATGTGCGGGTGGGCATCGTAAGCAGCACGACCGCGTGGGCGAACGGGTGGTCTTCAGCCAAGCTGTACGGAGCAACCTGAAGGATCACGTTTGGCCGTTGGGCCAGCTCTTCCAGGTGCTTGAGCTGCCGCGTCATGGCTGCTCGACCGCCGATCGGACGACGCAAGCATCCTTCGTCCAGGACCGCGTGAATGATCGGCGCCGGGCTCCGCTCCAGGCAACGTTGGCGAATTCGAAGGACCTTCACGCGCTCGTCGGCTTGGGCCTGGGTGGCGCTGCCACGCCGAACATTCCCGGACTCCCAGGCCTGTGCGTACTCCAGCGTCTGCAGCAGGCCAGGAATCACTCGAAACTCGACCACCCGAATAGTCGTCGCCTCGGCTTCCTTGCCCGTGTACTCCGGGAACCCTTCGATCAGCGCACTGTGTTCAAGTTGCCGCCACATCAGCTCAAGCGTGCCGCCGGTCTTCAGAGCCGCATCTGCTTTGCAGATGAACTTGAAGCTTGGTGGTCGCTTGGCGCGTTCGACACTCGAGATGTACGCCCCCGAGTACTTGATCAGTGCTCCCAATCCAACCTGTGTCAGCCCCCGCGCCTCGCGTGATCGGCGAAGCTGCACACCCAGGGCTGCCAGCGGAGATGACGATGGATCAAGTGTACGACGGTTCAAGGTCAACTCCAATTGAACCTGTGTCAAGTGGCGAATTGAACTGCTTCCCATAGTAGCCCCGGATGCCGATGCTTGTAGCGGAACGACTACAGAACGGAGTCGGCATGACGACCCGCAGAACGCCCCCACCGGTGCTCTACACCCCTCAAGTCGGGGAGCTGGTCCGCGACCTGAAGCACGGTCTCAACGGCATCTACATGGGCCCCGGCTACGGCAAGCACCCCACCGTCCACCTGCGCCCCGAGCGCGGCGGCTGCGAGTGGGAGACCCCGGCCAGTGAGATCCAACCGCTCACCACGGAACCGGCGTTGCAGCCAGCCCGCACCCCCGCCCGCGTCACCGGGGAGCCCCGGTGACGCCCCAGCAGGCTGTCACCGCTCCCGTCCCCCTGCCGCCCCGGCGGCAGTGGCGGTTCGGGTGGTGCGTCTGCTGTGACCGGCAGACGCTGGTGGCGCCCGGACCTCAAATCGCCACGGACAGCGGCCTGATGGCGCTGCCGTTCTGCGTGGACGGCTTCGAGCGGGCCGGGCGGTACGTCCATCGCGTGCGCGTCAAGGTGCGGGCGCGCTCCGAGATCCGAAGGAACGACGAACGATGAGCAACCCCACCCCCCGAAGCCCGTTCGACCGCAGGGCCGCACTGACCGAGCTCCGCGCCCTCGGGCGGCAGCTCGACCAGCAGGTGGCGAACCGCAGTGGCACCACGCCGGACGAGCTGGATGCGACGCTCGACGCCACGCTCGACGCGATGCGCGCCGTTCACGCCCGGATCATCGCCGACCAGGACCACCCGGCCTGACCGGGGAGGCCGGGTGGCCAGGCCTGCGGGCGTAGGCGAACAGGTGCTGCTCCACGCCCATGGCGGGGAAGTCGGGTTGAAAGAAGCTCAGTTGGTCATGCAGGATCTCAAGTCCGATGTCCCGCAGGCGTTCCAGGTAGACCTTGGCGGGACAGCTGGTGGCGGTGACGTGGTGGCCCAACCACTCGACCGGCAGGTTCTCCGCGTCGAACGGGACGGTGGCGAAGATGAAGTGGCCGCCGGGGACCAGCCAGTCGGCGATCCGCTCCAGCGTGCGGTCGAGGTCGCTGCGGGGCATCTGCAGAAGCGGGAAGAACGCACAGACCGCATCCCAACTCCCGCTCGCATACGCCACGGTGCGCACGTCGCCCGGCTCGAAGCGGGCGCCGGGCACCTGGGAGCGGGCGAGGTCGACCATGGTCGTGGAGACGTCGATGCCGGTCACCCGGTGGCCGGCGCGGGCGAGCAGGTCGGCGGTGGGGCGGCCGGTGCCCGAGCCGATGTCCAGCACGCGCGCCCGGGCCGGCAGGCGGGCGGCGAGCCAGTCGATCGCGGCGAGTTGCTCGGGCAGGTGGCCGTAGGCCTGTTCATAGGTCAGGCCGAGGGTGTCGAACAGCTGGGCGGCTCGCTCGGCCGAATCCGGGCATGCCGATGGGGCGAGCGTTGCGTCAGGGGTCATCGCGAGCGGTCCACTTCCATGGTCATCGACACGTCGCGCAGGACACTACACTGCGCGACCAGATTCTCACGTAACGTGAATATCGATGTGGTGATCCATGCTCACGCGTCGGCCTGCCGACGGACCGGGACGGCCCGTGGCGCCACCCCGGCGGCGCCAAGGGCCGGCCGGAGCGTCTGACGGATCTGACGGATCAGCAGCCCGGGCCGGAGTGCAGGCCGGAGTTCCAGTTGACGATCTGGTGGTTGTTGGGGTCGAACTCGGTGACCTGCTCCCGGACGCACACGCCGACTCCGTTGACCGTCACCGGGCCGGCGTAGGTGGTGTAGGGCTGGCCGTCGTAGCCACCGTGGACGCCGGCCGAGGTCGTGATCGAGATCTCGGTGAGCGTCCTGGTGCCCGCGTACTCCGACTTGACGAAGACGGCGCAGTTGGTGGTGCCGTCCCAGTAGCCGTAGTCCCAGCCGGCGGTGCCGCCGTTGACGTCGGTCACCATGCCGGACCACACGAGGTTGCCCGCGCAGCCGTAGGAGCCGGCGTGGGCGGCCGGGGCCGCCGCGACGCCGCCCAGCATCGCGAGGCCGGTGACGGAGAGGGTGGATATCAGCTTGCGTGCGCGCATGGTCGGCTGCCGATCTGCGAAGGAATGTAACCGACCGTCAGTTGATCACAGCCGGTCGGCGCCGCCCTGACCGGGGTTGGGGCGCGTCACGCCAGCCCCGCGCGCCGCCGGGCCGTCTCGCCCAGCGCCGCCAGGTCCCGCTCGCCGTCGCCGTGCGCGACGCTCTCCAGCAGGGCGTCGCGCAGCACGCTCGCGATCGGTAGTGGGACGTGCGCCGCGGCGCCCGCGTTCAGCGCGAGGCCGACGTCCTTGAGGCCGAGGGAGAGGCGGAACGCCGGGTCGTAGCGGCGGGCGGCGATCATGGCGCCGTAGCCGGTGTAGACCGGGCCGGGGAAGACGGTGCCGGTGAGCACCTCCAGCAGATCGGTGGCGGCCAGCCCGTTGGCCTCGGCCAGCGCGGTCGCCTCGGAGAGCGCCTCGACCGCCGAGACCAGCAGGAAGTTGGCGCTGATCTTCGCCACGTTGGCCAGCTCGGGGCGCTCGCCCAGCCGGTAGGTCTGCCGGCCCATCGCCGTGAAGAGCGGTGCCACCCGGTCGAGCAGCGCCGCCTCGCCGGCCGCCAGGATGTTGAGGTTGCCGGCCGCCGCCACGTCGGTGCGGCCCAGTACCGGGGCTGCCACATAACCGATCCCGTGCCGCTGGTGCAGCTCGGCCGCCCGGCGGGCCAACTCCGGTGACACGGTCGCCATGTTGACGTGCACCGTGATGGTGGCCGAGGCCAGTAGCGCCTCGTCGAGCAGCAGCGATTCCACTGCCGCGTCGTCGGCGAGCATCGAGACCAGCACCTCGCCGGCCAGCGCCGCAGCCGGTGTGGCCGCCGCCTCGGCGCCCTGCGCGACCAGCGCCGCCACCGGCTCGGGGGAGCGGTTCCAGGCCCGCACCTGGTGGCCCGCCTTGACGAGCTGTGCGGCCATCTCGCGCCCCATGGCGCCCAGGCCGATGAATCCGACGTTCATGAGGTCACTCCTCGTGTTCAGTGCTGACGGTCGGTCATATCGTAGCCGTCGGCTCTGCGTCGGCTCTGCGTCGGCCGCACCGGACGCCTGAACGCCCTGCCGGGAGAACCGGCAGGGCGTTCAGGGGGGAGCTGATGGACCGTCAGCCTCGGTCCGCCCGGATCCTGGTGGTGTCGCCCGGGCCGAAGGGCAGCGGGACGCGCACGGTGGCCGGCGCCTTGGGGCCGGCCACCGTCACCGGGGCGGCCGCCGCCGTCCGCACGGCCTGGCCGGCCGGCGGCTGCGCCGGGGCGGCGGGCAACTGCACGGTGACGGCGCTCTGCCCGGCGGCCGGGGCGAGCCAGCCGGAGAGCTCGCCGGCGTAGGCCGCGCCGGCCGTCGTGCTCGCGGTGCCGGTCGGCTGGACCTGGACGGTGCCGCTCGGCGCGGTCACCGGGACCTGCACCCCGGCCGGGGCCGTGACGGTCACGGTGCCGCTGCTCTGGTAGGCCGTCACGGTGCCGGCCGCGAGCGCGGCGTTCCAGGCCGCCTGGTGCTGCTCCTGGGTCGCGATGTCCTTCAGCCGCAGGTTGACCACCGGCGTGTTGGTGTTGAAGAAGCCCTGGTAGCTGCTGAGGATCTGGTTGAGCACCGGGTAGGCGATCCGGTCCTCGGCGAAGTTGCCCTGGTAGAGCACCTCGGGGGTGGGGTCGTTGCCCAGGACCCGCGCCAGCGCGATCCGGGCCTCGGTCGGCACGATGCTGCTCGCGAAGCCGGTGGTGGTGTCCAGCGGCGCCGCCAGGCAGGTCGAGGTGGTCGAGGTGCTGCAGGCGCCGCTGCCGCCCTGGGCGGTGGAGGTGTAGAGCCAGTTGTACTCGTCGGTCTCCTCGGCCGCGGTCGCGGCGTTGTGGAAGACGTCGCTCGGGTGTCCGGGCACCGTGGTCGCCGAGCCGACCTGGCGCGAGGCGGACTCCGCCGAGCCGTTGGAGGCCAGCGCGGTCACCCCGAGCGCGGTCAGCGCGGGAGCCAGCGAGGGGTTGTCGGCTGTCTGCTGCGGAGCCAGCGCCAGGCCCGAGTTCTGCGCGGTGACCAGCTCGCTCGGGTCGACCGGCAGGCCCTTGGCCTGGGCCCAGGTGAGGTTGGACTGGACGGCCGAGGTGATCGCCGCCTGGCTGGTCCACTGGATCGCGCCGGTGCCGTCGGTGGCGCAGGTCCACGGCACCACCGTGGTGTTCTGCACGCAGCCGAGGAACGGGTGGCCGTAGGTGGCGTTCGCGAAGCGGAAGGACGCGGCGTTGGCGGCCAGTTCAGCCGCGGTCGGGTCGGTGCCGGGCGCGGTCGGGGTGGTCGCGGCGGCGGCCGCGGCGTCGCTGCCCGCGCCGTCGACGGCCAGGTCCAGGGTGATGCCGTTGGCTGCCTCCCAGGCCTTGGCGGCGTCCACGTCGGCCGCGGTCAACCGGATCGGCACGCTGTCGGGGCTGCCCGCCGCCACCTTGCAACCGGCGTCGCCAGCCGTGCACTTGAGGGTGGTGCTCCACCGGCTGTCGGTGTTCAGCACGTTCTGGACCTGGACCGCGAGGTAGTCCCGGTCGAAGCCGAGGTGGACGCCCTGGGTCATCCAGTCCACCACGCCACGGGCCAGCAGCCGCCACTGCTGCTGGTACTGGTTGTAGGCGAAGGTGATGACCAACTCGTCGATGCCGTCGTGGTGGTAGTCGCCGAGCAGGCTGCCGCGCGCGGTGCTGTTCGGGATCGGCACGTCCACCAGCGGGGTGAAACTGGCCCCGGCCGCCTGAGTGGCCAGCGGGGTGGAGAGGAAGCCGTAGCTCTCCACCACGCTCGGGTTGAGCTGCTCGAACGGCACCGGGCCCTTGAGGTAGTCGAAGGCGCCGGCCGCGCCCGCGGCGGTGGTGGCGGCGGCCATCCCGTCCAGCGAGCCGAGGTAGCCGGGGTTCTGCGGCCAGTTGAGGCCGACCGACGGCTGCGAGTAGGTGTCGGCGTCCACCTGCCGGACGTTGTAGGCCTGTTCGTAGGAGAGCAGCGCGGCCGACTCGGCGGTGCCGGCGCCCAGCGCGCCGGCGCTGGAGAGCACCACGGCCTGGTACTGGGCCTCGGTGGAGCCGTCCGGCAGGGTCGCGGTGAGGAAGGCCGCGTTGATGGTGGGCCGGTTGGCGTTGCCGACCAGGAGGTCGGTGAACGGGACGCCCTCGCTGGTCAGTTCCGCGGTGATCGAGGCGACCGAGGGGCCGCCGTCGTCGATCACCAGGACCCGCAGGTCGGTGCGGTAGGCGGGCGTCGTGCCGGCCGCGTGGGCGGCGACGGGTGCCGCGCCCAGTGCCAGCAGCGAGCCGGCGGCCAGCGCGGCGGCCCATCGTTTGCTGAAGCCCATTGGTTCCTCCACGTCGAGGGGCACCCCGCAGCCGCGGAGTACCTCGGACAGAAGCGCGCCGCGGGCACGGGTCGGCCCGTGCGCGGATGTTCTGGTGGATCCCCCGTCGGGTGGCCCCCGCCTGGCCGCGATTTCCCCCCGCGTCCCGGCAAACCCCCCGGTCGTACCCGCGACGTGGCCACCGGGGCCCTGGGTCGCGGCGTCGACCGGAGGGAACGCTAACGCAGGGTCAGGCGCGTGGACCAGAGGGTGAGTTCGGTGCCGGTGCGACCCACCTGTCCGATTCCGCGCCAGCCGTAGCGGGTCGCCCGGCACGCCGCCGCCGGTCCGGCGTCCGGGCAGGCGGCGGTCTGCCTAGGCCACGGGCATGTGCGGGTCGAGGTGCGTGCCGTCGGGCGAGCACCGTGCGCGCTCCCGTGGTGGCGGCGGGTAATGGCGCAAACTCGCCGCCCGGCGCCCGGCGTTGCGGTCGCGGGCCGGACGACTCAGCGGCGGGCCGGGCCGGTGCGCCGCCAGGCCGGCTCAGCGCAGCGCGGCCCAGGTGGTCCCGGCCACGGCGGGCGCGAACTCCTCGATCGGGCGCACCATCGACTCGCCCGAGAAGTGCAGGAAGAACGCCCGCTGGAAGCAGGCGCCGAGCAGCAGCGCAGCCGCCGCGTAGGGGTCGGCGTCGGGCCGCAGCCGCCCCTGCGCCAGCTCCCGCTCCAGGTAGCCGGTGAGCGCGTCGAGCACCAGGTGCGGCCCGCGCCCGATCTCGTGCAGCCCGTCCCGGTGGCGGCTGAGCAGCGGCGGGTCGGCGAAGAGCGAGGCGGCGACCGGCATGGCCTCGGCGTAGAAGAGCGCGGCGTGCCGGGCGATCGCCGTCAGATGCTCCTCGACGGTGCGCGAGCCGGGGTCGGCGGCCAGCTCGGCCATCAGCGGGGCAGCGTTCGGCGAGCGCTCGACCAGCACGCAGACGAAGAGCTCTTCCTTGTTGGCGAAGTGCTTGTAGAGCGCGCCCTCCGAGCAGCCGGCTTCGCGGGCGATGGCCTTGGTGGTGGCGGCGGCCAGCCCGACGGTCCGCATCAGTCGCTCGGCGGCGTCCAGCAGGCGCTGCCGGGTGGGCGGGTTCGGCCGGTCGCTTGACTTGGAGGTGAGCATTCACTCACTCTAGCGGAAGAGGGGTGAGTGAATACTCACCCACCAGATCCGACGAGAATCGGGAGACGGTCATGAAGCTCACCGTTTTCGGCGCGACCGGCGGTGTGGGCCGCGAGGTGGTCCGGCAGGCGCTCGGCGCGGGGCACGAGGTCACGGCCGTGGTGCGCGACCCCGCCCGGCTGCCGGTGCCGGATCGGCCGGGGCTCACCGTCGCGACCGTGGCCGACCTGACCGACCCGGCGGCGCTGACCCCGGTGCTGGCGGGCCGGTCCGCCGTGGTCTCCGCGCTTGGGCCGCGCAGCCGCAAGCAGGCCAAGGCGGCGCCGGTGGCCGGCCCGGCGCTGCGGGCCATCGTCGAGGTGATGGACCGGCTGGAGGTGCGGCGGCTCGCCGTGGTCAGCGCCGCGCCGCTCGGCCCGACCCCGCCGGGCGAGGGCCTGTTGCTGCGGGCCGGGTACTCGGTGCTGCGCACCGTGCTCAGCGACGTGTACGCGGACCTGGCGGTGATGGAGCGGGTGCTCGCCGAGAGCGGCACCGAGTGGACGGTGATCCGGCCGCCCCGGCTGCTCGACCGGCCGCACACCGGCAGCTACCGGCAGGTCGTCGAGGGCAACGTCCCGAACGGCCGGAGCATCGGCCGCGCGGACGTCGCCGACGCGCTGCTGACCTGCCTGGACGATCCGGCGACCGTCCGGCACGCGGTCGGGGTCTCGTCCTGACGCGGTGGGAAGTGGTGCGGTCAGACGGCCGCCGCGGCCGCCCGCAGCTGTTCGAACGCGGTCGGTGTCGGCCGCGCGGGCAGGAACTTCTTGATCTGCTCGGCGCACTCCAGCGGCGAGGCCAGGCTGGTGTCGACCTCGATGTCGTAGACGCCGTGGGCGTGCACCTGGGCGAACTGCCGGGCGGCCATTCCCGGTCGGCGGTCGCCACGGGCCAGCTCGCGCCGTTCCAGCTCCGGCAGCGGGCAGTGCACGCCGACCAGCACGACGTCCTTGGGCGGGAACAGCGCCAGGCAGTCGTCGAGCCGCCACCGCTCGCTGAACAGGTGATCCACCACGACGTTGTTGCCGCCGGCCGCCATCCCGGCGACCGCCCGGTGGAAGCCCGACCAGGTCCGCAGCAGATCGGCGCGCAGCTCGGCCTCGTCGGCGTACTCGCGCTTGGCCCGCATCGCGTGGAAGCGGTCGACCGGCAGGTGGAAGTACGTCTCGTCGAGGATCGGCAGCAACTCCTGCGCGATGCTCGACTTGCCGGAGCTGGAGGTGCCGTTCAAGAAGATGATCATTCCGCTCATGGCCTTCACTGTAGGCGGACGGTGCGCGTGGCGGTCGCGCCGGGTTGTCAGTGGGGCGTGCGATGGTGAGAGGAGCCGCTTCGCAGGAGGTTCCGATGCCCCGCTTCGTTCCGCCCGTCGCCGATGAGAGCACCGCCCTGCTCGCCTTCCTCGCCCAGCAGCGGTCCGCCTTGCGGTATTCGGTGCTGGGACTGACGGAGGATCAGGTCTGGTCGGTGCCCACCGTCAGTGAGCTGTCGCTCGGCGGCCTGCTCAAACACACCACGGTCACCGAGCGCCGCTGGGTGGTCGCGGCCCTGGCCGGCCGCCCGCTGCCGGGGCTGTGGCCGATCGAGGACTCCGGAGCCGACCTGCGCCGCGCCGAGGGGGAGACCGTCGGCGTCCTGCTGACGGCCTATCAGCAGGCCGCCGAGGAGACCGAGAAGATCATCATCGATCTGCCCGACCTGGGCGTCGGCTGCGCCAACGAGCAGGCGGCGCACTGGTCGGCCCGCTGGGTGCTGCTCCACCTGATCGAGGAGACCGCCCGCCACGCCGGCCATGCGGACGTGATCCGCCAGTCCATCGACGGTGCCCACGCCGCCGATCTGCTGGCGCGGGCCGAGGGGTGAGGGCGCCGCTGGGAGCTCCTCACGTGGATGACCCGTATCACTCGTAGCGGTAGAGCAGCGCCTCACGCTCGTTCTGCTCGATCTTCTCCAGGGTCAGGCCGTCGAGCTTGGCGGAGAGGTGGGCGAGCGTCACCTCGGCGGAGCTGGGGATGGTGTCCTTGGGCAGCCACTGCTCGGGCTTCCACATGACGCCGCGCATCAGCGACTTGGGGCAGTGCCCGTAGACCTCCTCGACCTGCAGCACGATCGCGCTGCGCGGCGGCTTGCCGACGGCGGTCAGCTGGGCGAGCAGCTGCGGGTCGGTCGAGACGCAGGCCCGGCCGTTCACCCGCAGCGTGTCGTTGCGGCCCGGGATCAGGAAGAGCAGCCCGGCCCGCCCGGTGGCCACGATGTTCTGCAGCGAGTCCAGCCGCTTGTTGCCGGTGGCGTCCGGTATCGCCAGCGTGTGCTCGTCCAGCACCGCGACGAAGCCGGCCGGGCCGCCGCGCGGGCTCACATCGCAGTTGCCCGCCGCGTCCGCGCTCGCCACCAGCACGAAGGAGGAGCAGCCGATCAGCCGCCGCGACACCTCGTGGATCCGGTCCACCTGCTTGTGCACGGCGGCCGCGCCCGGCATCTCGTAGACCTCGCGCAACTCGGCGAGATCGCGGACGGCGTCGGCGCTCAGCAGCTCGAACAGGCCGGTGGACGGCGAAGTGGTGGTCATGCGCGCAATCCAATCAGAGGTCCGGCGGTTGGGGATACCGTGGTTTCCATGACCCGACCCGCAACACCGCAGGCCGGCGGCCTGCCCGTGGCGCTCGCCGAGCTGCGCCGGGCGCTCGGCCCCGGCGGGGTGCTCGCGCCGGACGATGCCGCCGCCGGCTTCGTGCGCGACGAGCGCGGAGTGCTGCCGGCGCACCCGGCCGCCGTCCTGCGTCCGCGCAGCACGGCGGAGGTGGCCACGGCGGTCACGCTCTGCGCCCGGTACGGGGTGCCGGTGGTCCCGTTCGCCGGCGGCACCGGGCTGGTCGGCGGGGCCCTGCCGCTCGGCACTGGCAGCCAACTGGTGCTGAGCGTGCGCGAGTTGAATCGGATCCGCAGCGTCGAGGCGGCCGACTTCGCGCTCACCGCCGAGGCCGGCTGCGTGGTCGCCGACGTGCAGCGGGCAGCGGACCGGGCCGGGCTGCTCTTCCCGCTGCGGCTTGCCTCCGAGGGCAGCTGCCGGATCGGCGGCGTGGTCGCCACCAACGCCGGCGGCAGCAACGTGCTGCGCTACGGCATGACCCGCGACCTGGTACTCGGCCTGGAGGCGGTGCTTCCGGACGGCCAGGTGTGGCACGGGCTGCGCACGCTGCGCAAGGACAACACCGGCTACGACCTCAAGCAGCTGCTGATCGGCTCCGAGGGCACGCTCGGCATCGTCACCGCCGCCACCCTGCGGCTCTTCCCCAAGCCCCGGCACCACGCGGTCGCGCTGCTCGCGCTGCCCGGACTCGAGGCGCTCACCCCCCTGCTGGCGCTGGCCCGGGAGCTGCTGGAGGACCGCCTCACCGCTCTGGAACTGTTCGGTCGCACCGGTCTTGACCTGGTGCTCCAGCACCTCACCGGCGCCAGGGACCCGTTCGACCGTCCGCACCCCTGGTACGTCCTGGTCGAGGCCACCGCGACCCGGGACGGGGCCGCGCTGGCCGCGCTCCTCGAAGGCTTCCTGACCGAGGTGACCGAGCGCGGCCTGGCGGCGGACGCGGTCCCGGCCCTCGACCAGGCCCAGGCCCGCGCGTTCTGGGCGCTGCGCGAGGCGCTTCCGGAGGCCGAGAAGCGTGCGGGCGGCGCGGTCAAGCATGACGTGAGCGTGCCGCTGGGCAGCGTCGCGGCCTTCGTCGAGGCGGCCCGGGCGGCGGTCGCGGTGGCCTGCCCGGGCGCACCGGTGAACGTCTTCGGACACGTCGGGGACGGTAACGTCCACTTCAACGTGCTTTCCCAGAAGGACAGTTCGGCCGTGATCTATCGGCTGGTCGGCGAGTTCAGCGGCAGCGTCAGCGCCGAGCACGGGATCGGCGTGCTCAAGCGGGAGGCGCTGGCCGCCACCCGCTCGCCGCTGGAACTCACCCTGCTGCGCACGCTGAAGGCGGCGCTGGACCCGCAGGGGATCATGAACCCGGGCAAGCTGCTCGGCTGAGCGCGTTGAAGTGACGCGGCGTCAGTTCAATGCCGACCAGGGTTCGGCGGTGCGGCAGCGCTGATCATCGCTGATCACCGCTGGTGTCGCACCGCCGATCATCGCGCATCACCGCGGTGGCCGGATCCCTGGGCCCCGGCGGCCCGGGATCCGGCCACCACCGCTGGTCGGCTGCCCGCTAGTTGATCGCGAAGTCGTCCGCGTAGACGTTGCCCTGCGCGTACCAGCTGTGCACGTACACGGAGGCCTTGCCGGTCGAGTCGGTGGTGAACGGCACGCTCAGCTGGGTCCAGCCGCTGCCGGAGACCCAGGTGGAGTTGCCGCCGGCCAGGCCGATGTACGCGTAGTTGCCCTGGACCCAACCGCTCAGCGTGTAGGAGTGGTTGGGTAGCAGGGTGACGCTCTGGTCGCACTCGCCGGTCTGGCTGGAGGTCGGCGCGACCTGGAGCGCGTGGCTGCCGGAGTGGACCGGCGAGCCGACCACCGCGCCGCCGGGCTGGCAGGTCCACGGGCCCAGGCTGCCGGTCTCGAAGCCGCCGTTGACCAGGCCGCTGCCACCGCCGCCGGAGCCGGTGACGGTGAGCGTGTAGCTCGCGGTGTGGCTGCCGGAGGCGGCGGTGCCGGTGATGGTGAGCGGGTAGCTGCCCGGGGTCGCCGCGGTGGTGGTGCTGATGTTGAGCGTCGAACCGGCGCCGGCGGTGACGCTGTTCGGGCTGAGCGAGGCGGTGACGCCCGCCGGGGCGCCGGAGACCGAGAGTGCCACGCTCTGCGCGCTGCCCGAGGTGACCGCCGTGCCGATCGTCGCGCTGGTCGAGGCGCCGGGCTGCACCGAGCCGCTCGCGGGGGAGGCGCTCAGCGAGAAGTCGTTGGACGGCACGCCGCTGCCGGAGGTGAACGGCTCCAGCGCGTGGCTGAAGTCCCAGGTGTTCTGGGCGATGCCGGAGCAGGTGTCCGAGCCCCCCGTCCCGACGCAACCGCCGTTGTCCCGCTCCAGGGCCCAGAACGCCAGGGTGTTGACGCCCTTGGCGGTGGCCCAACTCGCCACGTTGGCGGCGTCCGCGACGGTGGTGGTCTCGGCCGCGCCGTAGTCGTCGATGCCGGGCATCAGGGTGATGCCGATCGAACCCCAGAGCTGAGCGGGCGTCTTGCTCGGGTAGAGGCTCGCCAACTGGTTGTACAGGCCGCTGGCGGCGTTCTCCGCGTCGGTGCCCATCTCGTGGCTGGCGCCGTCGTAGTAGTCGAAGGTCATGATGTTGACCACGTCGACCCGGGCGCCGTTGCTGACCGCGTTCTTCAGCACGTTCAGGCCGGTGCTGGCCAGGCCGCTGGTGGTGGTCGGCAGCGTGTAGGAGAACTGGACGTTGTGCCCGTTCGTCGCCGCCCAGCTTTCGACCAGCTTGATCGCCTTGTTGCGGCGGTCGATCCCGGCGGTGTTGGTCAGCGAGTTGTCCTCGGTGTCGAGGTCGATCCGGTTGACGTTGTAGGTGGTGATCACGTTCTCGTACTGCGCCGCGATCTGGTTGACGTCGGTGCAGCTGTCGGCGATCTCGGTGCCGCCGTGGTCGGCGGCGTAGCCGCCGAAGGACGGGACGACGTCGCCGCCGTTCGCCTGCAGCGAGCTGATCTGGCTGCCGTAGGTCGAGCTGGAGATCGGGGTGCTCGTGGCGCCGTTCCAGTCGGCCGTGCAGGAGCCCGCGGAGGGGGCCTGGAGGAACGCCATCGACAGGTACTTGTTGCCCGACTGCGAGGCCAACGCGGCCGGGTCGTCGCTGCTGTAGGCCTCGAAGTACGGGGCGAAGACGTGCGCGGGCAGCGGCGCGGTCGCCGCGTGGGCGGCGGTGGTGGCGCCGACCAGCAGGCCGGCCGAGGCCGCCAGGGTGGCGGCGGCGGTCAGCGCGGCCTGGACGGATCTGTGAAGTCGCATCAGTGCTCCAGCAGACGTGAACGGGTGGGGGAGGTGGGGGTTCGGGGGTGCGGGTTTGCGCATGACAACGAGCGGCGCGCGAGCGTCGTGTCGTCGGGAGATCGCTAGGGGGCGGTGGGTGAAGGAGGGCAGGGCAGGGCACGTCACTGCCGGCCGGTGGTCACCCCCACAGTGCATCCCGGTCGGAGATGGACAGACCTCATGGTTGGACTAGACCAGTTGTCTGTCAAGAGTCCTAACAATCACGCGACTTCGGGGGCGCGCTCGGGGGCGGGGAAGTCCGTCATGATCTGTAGGCCCGACTGGGCCGAATCGGGCTGGTAAACGCCTTCCTTCGGTGGTCGCCCAGGTACTCGCAGTCGCGAAGCTGGTGACAACGACCACAGGCGGATCGGGAGTACGGTCCACCGTCGTAGCCGCCGCACCCCGAAAAATGAGGCCGAAACGGTCAGAACGCACCCCTGTCAACGATCGACCGTCGTACTGGCGCTGCTTGCTGCCCCATCCTGAACCGGGTTAAACCTGGACGAGTCGCCAAGCGCGCCACCCGCACCGGGCTCCGGCCCGGTGCCGCTCTTTGCGGTGAAGCGCTTTCCGTACGGCACCGACCGATATCGGGGTGCCCACGGTCACCACTGCCTTCGACAGCCAGCGGCCTGCTGCCGCGCTGTCGCCGTGCGCCTGGAGACCGGCCAATCAAGCGAGGTAGACCAAGCATGCGCAGTGCCCTGATGACCACCGTTCGTCGACGATCCTCCGTGGTTCTGGCCTCGGCCGGCCTGGCCACCGCCGTCGTCGCCTCCGCCGTGGCCTTCGCACTGCCGTCCGACGCCGCTACCGTCGCCGCCCCGGTCGCGGTCGGCCACGCCGCCGGCGAGACCGCTGGTGCGCACGGTGACGATCTGCGGATCACCGCGACCAGCACGCCGCACGCGGCCACCCCGATCGCGGCCGCCTCCTACCTGCAGCCGGCCGCCCCGCAGAACACCGGCCACCTGGCGACCTTCGCGCCGTACGGCACGCCGGCGCAGCCGCAGCAGGCCACCCCGGCCGCCGACGCCCAGCCGAAGCCGGCCGAGCAGGCTCAGCAGGCCCCGCAGCAGCAGGCGCCCGCCCCGGCCGAGCAGCCGCAGCCGCAGGCCCCGGCTCCCGCGCCGGCCCCCCAGCCGCAGCCCGCGCCGGCCCCCGCTCCGGCCCCCGCGCCGCAGCCGGCCGTCACCGTGGCCACCGACACCAGCCCGAGCGGCCTGCGCGCGCTGGCCCAGAGCATGGTGCCGGCCAGCCAGTGGGCGTCCTTCTCCAGCATCGTCAGCCACGAGAGCAGCTGGAACTACACGGCCACCAACCCGTCCTCCGGCTCCTACGGCCTGGGCCAGGCGCTGCCCGCGAGCAAGATGGCCTCGGCCGGCTCGGACTGGCGCACCAACCCGGTGACCCAGATCAAGTGGACGCTGAACTACATGAACGACCGCTACGGCAGCCCGAACGCCGCCTGGTCGTGGTGGCAGGCCCACCACTGGTACTAAGCCGAAGAGTCGCTGGTACTGAGTCGCTGAACGCCGCGGGGCCGGCACGGAGAGATCCGTGCCGGCCCCGCGGCGTGCTGTGCGACCAAGGCCGCGACCTCAGCCGCGGCTGAGGACTCAGCCGAGCCCGTTGGCCTTGACCCAGTCCTTGGCCACCGCCTGCGGGTCGTCCTTGTCGATCGACACCTTCTTCATCAGCGCCACCAGCCCGGCGGTGTCCAGCTTCGCCGACACCGCGTTGAGCGCCGCGGCGGCCGTGGCGTTCACCCCCGCCTTGTAGACCAGCGGCGTCACGTTCTGCGCGCCGAACACGTTCTTCGGGTCGGCCAGCGACACCAGCCCCAGCTGCAGCAACTTCGGGTCGGTGGTGAAGACGTCGCCGACCTGCACGGTGCCGTCCTTGATCGCGTTCGCGGTGGTGTCCGCGGTCGGCTTCCAGTCCTTGAAGGTCAGCCCGTAGGCGTCCTTGAACTGCTGCTCACGGCGCGACTTGAACTCCGGCATCCCGCCGACGGTGAAGCTCGCGGCCTGCGGGCCCAGGTCGGCGATGGTCTTCAGGTTGTCCTTCGTGGCGGTGTCCTGAGTGACCGTCAGCGAGTCCTTGTCCTCGGCTGCGGCGGAGTCCAGGATCCCGAGGCTGCTGGGGAGTTCCTTGGTCAGCGCCGTGTTGACGTCGGACTCGGTGGCCGCCGTCGACTTGCTGTCCAGGTAGGCGAGCAGTGCGCCGTTGTACTCCGGCAGCACGGTCAGGTTGCCGTCCTTGATCTGCCCGTAGAGCAGCTCGCGACTGCCGATGTTGAACTTCTCGGTCACCTTGACGCCCTTGGCCTGCAGCGCCTGCGAGTAGATCGAGGCGAGCAGCACGTTCTCGGGGTAGTTCGCCGAACCGACCACCACCGTCGAGCCGTTGTCGGCGGCCTTCGAACTCCCGCTCAGCGGATCGCTCGACGAGGAACCGGAGCAGGCGCTGGCGGCCAGCGCGACGGTGGCGAGCAGGGCGGCGGAGCTGACGGCGCGCGAACGCGAAGACATGGGAAGGGTCCCTTCGGAGTGAATGAGTAAGGGTGAAAGACGAGGCTCAGCGCCGGCGCAGGCCGGCGGGCAGCGCGAAACGGTTCAGCGCCGCGAAGAGCAACTGGGTGGCGACCGCGAGCAGCACCACGAGCAGTGCGCCGCCGAGGGTCTGCGGGAAGTCCTTGGTGGCCAGCCCGTCGACCACGTAGCGGCCGAGACCGCCCAGGCCCACGTAGGCGGCGACCGTGGCGGTGGCGATCACCTGGACGGCGGCGGTGCGCAGGCCCGCCAGCAGTGCGGGCAGCGCCCACGGCACGCAGACCTGCCAGAGCACCTGAGGATGGGTCAGGCCGATGCCGCGGGCGGCGTCGCGCAGATCGGGGTCGGTGCCGCGCACCCCCTCGCAGGCCGCGACCAGCAGCACCGGCGCCGCCAGCGCCACCAGCGGCACCAGCACGGCGGTGTCGCCGACCCCGGCCAGCAGCACCGCGAGGGTGACCAGGCCCAGGGTGGGCAGCGCCCGGGCGGCGCCGGTCAGCGCCGTCACCAGCGCGGCCGCCCGTCCGGTGTAGCCGAGCAGCAGGCCCAGCGGCACCGCGAGCACGATCGCCAGGCCCAGCGCCTCGCCGGTGAGGATCAGGTGCTCGCCGACCCGGTGCACGATCGAGTCCGGGCCGTGCAGCCGGTCGGGGTCGGTGAAGAACGTCGACAGCCAGCTGAACCAGTTCATCGTCCCACCACCGTCTCCCGGACCGCCCACGGCGCCAGCAGCCGGCGGGCCAGCAGCAGCACCGCGTCGGTGACCAGCGCGAGCAGCGCCACCAGCACGATGCCCGCCACGATCGGGGTCGGGAAGGTGCGTTGGAACCCGTCGATGAAGAGGTAGCCCAGGCCGCCGCGCCCGACCAGCGCGCCCACGCTGGCCAGCGAGATGCTGGAGACCGCCGCCACCCGCAGGCCGGCCACCAGGTACGGCACGGCGGACGGCAGTTCGACCGCCGCCAGCCGTCGCCAGGGCCCGTAGCCGAGCGCGGTGGCCGCCTGTCGCACCGGCTCGGGCACCGCGCGCAGCCCGTCCACCGTGGTGGGCAGCAGCACGGCGAGCGCGTAGCAGGCCAGCGGGATCATCACGGTCGCCTGGGTGGCCAGCCCGGTGTACGGGATCAGCACGACGAAGACGGCCAGCGAGGGCAGCGCGTAGACCACGTTGAAGACGGCGGCGAGCGGCTGGTAGAGCCGCGGGAAGCGGGTGCAGAGCAGGCCGAGCGGCAGGGCCAGGGCCAGCCCGATCAGCACCGGGACCAGGGAGATCACCGCGTGGTCCCGGAGCAGGCCCCAGAGGTAACCGAGGTGGTCGCCGATCCAGCGCCAGCGGACCAGGGGTTCACCGTCCATGGCCGGCTCCACTGCCGCTGGGAGCGGGGTCGGGGGCCGGGTCCGAGTCCGGGTCTGGGGCCGAGCCCGGGTCCTGGCCGGGGTCCTGGCCGGGGTCTGGGACGCGGTCGGCGGGTATGCCGGCGGGTTCGCCGGCGGCTTCCGCCACCTCCCAGGCCGCCTCGTCGGTCAGCGCGGCCGCCTGCGGGCCGGCCGCGTCCAGCGCGTCGAGCACTGCCGCGCGTGGCGCCAGCCCGAGCACCCGGCCGTCCCCGTCCACGGCCACGGCCGCCCGCGCGGGGGAGAGGACAGCGCTGTCCAGCGCCGTGCGCAGGGTGTCCACCCCCGGCTGGAAGACGGCCACTTGCCGGACCGTTTCGCTGGCTGCCGCGCGCTGCCAGCCGCTGGGGCGGCCGTGCTCGTCCACGGTCAGCGTCCAGCCCTCGAACGGCTCGGCGTGCGGCACCAGGGGGATCCCCGCCGCCGGGCGCAGCGCCAGGCCGCGCAGACCCCGGTCGCGGCCGAGGAAAGCGCTGACCTGCTCGTCGGCGGGCGCGTTCAGCAGGGTGGCGGGGTCGGCGACCTGGCCGATCCGGCCGTGCTCGCGCAGCACCACGATCTGGTCGCCGAGCCGCACCGCTTCCTCGATGTCGTGGGTGACGAAGAGCACCGTCTTGTTCAGCTCGCTCTGCAGCCGCAACAGCTCCTCCTGGAGCCCCGCCCGCACCACCGGGTCGACCGCGCTGAACGGCTCGTCCATCAGCAGCAGCGGCGGATCGGCGGCCAGCGCCCGGGCCACCCCCACCCGCTGCTGCTGACCGCCGGAGAGCTGGTACGGATAGCGCTTCCCCGTCTCCGGCGCCAGCCCCACCAACTCCAGCATCTCCATCGCCCGGGTCCGGGCCCGCTTGCGGTCCCAGCCGAGCAGGTACGGCACGGTGGCGATGTTGTCGAGCACCTTGCGGTGCGGGAAGAGCCCGGCCTGCTGGATCACGTAGCCGATCCCCCGGCGGAGCTTGGCGGCCTCCAACTGCGCGACGTCGGTGCCGTCCAGCAGGACCCGGCCCGAGGTCGGCTCGACCATCCGGTTGACCATCCGCAGGATGGTCGTCTTGCCGCAGCCGGACGGTCCCACCAGCACGGTGGTCCGGCCGGCGGGCACGGTGAGATCGAGGCCCTCGACGGCGATGGTGCCGTCCGGGTGGCGCTTTCCGGCGCCGTCGAATCTGATCACTGGACAAGTTCCTAAGCTGGGTGCCGGAGCACCGTCGTCGGTACGGCGGGTGAAGCGTGGTCAGGGCTGACACCCGTCGCTGCCTGCCCCCGCCAGGACCAAGGGAAACCCTGAACGGTGATTGGTGACGGATCCGACACGCCGTGCGGACCTGGTGTGATGTCAGATTCCGGGTGAGATTCGGTCGACAATAGACCGATTGTGCGCAGTGCTTGTGCGCTTTACGTGTTCTGCGGCCCCGGGACGGTCGGCAGTCCGGCGGCGGCCCAGCCGACGAAACCGCCGTCCAGGTCGGTCGCGCGGTGCAGCCCCAGCTCACGCAGCGAGGCAGCGGCCAGGCTGGAGGCGTAGCCCTCCGAGCAGACCAGCACGACCGGCAGGTCGTACCCGGTGGCCTCGGCGATCCGGTGACTGCCGGTCGGGTCGAGCCGCCACTCCAGCACGTTGCGCTCGATCACCAGGGCACCCGGGATCTGCCCCTCGACGCCGCGCTGGGTCGCCGGCCGGATGTCGATCAGCAGGGCCGCCTCGGCCTGCTGGGCGTGGTACGCCTCGCGCGCGCCCGGGCGGTGCACGCCCGCGCGGGCGCGCGCCACCAAGTCCTCGACTGTGGTCACCACTGCTCCTTCCCCTCACGCGCGGTCAACCGCAGGCCACTGGCGCGCAGCTCGTACCGGGACATCTCGTCCAGCGGCGGCGAGTACGCGTGGATGGTAACCGCGGGCCCGCCGGTCGTGTTCCGCACATCGTGCAGGAACTCGGGCCCGAACGCCCGAGCCGCGCCGGTGGGCAGCCGCCGGGTGCGCAACTCGCCGTCCGCGCCGCCGATCGACAACTCCTCCAACTCCCCGAGCGCCACGGTGAAGGCGCCGCGCGAGCCGCCGTGGTCGTGGAAGCCGGTGGACTGACCCGGCAGCCAGCTGATCAGCCAGACCTCGTGGTCCTCGGTCAGGCTCAGCCGCTCGTACCAGCGCTCGCCGACCGAGAGGCGGACCTTGTGGATCCACTCCTGCGGCCGCTCGGCCAGCTCGGTGACCAGGGCGCGCAGGGCGGCGGGGGTGAGCGGGGGGATCTCGGTACTCGCAGTGGTACTCACATCGGTACTCGCGGTGGTACTCGCGTCGGTACTCATGGGGAGTCCTCACGGAAGCTCGGGGTGCGCTGACGCACGCCGGTCCTGGACGAAGAACGGACGGGCCGGCGGAGCGCGCGTGAACGGCAACGGGGGAAACGGGGGTGAAGACGGCCGCGCACCCTGGCAGGTGGTCACAGGGTCGGCTGCGGCGAAGCGGGAGAGCGCAGGCTCAACCGGTCAACAGGCACACATGTCGCTCGCCTGGCGTCGCAGATCGACGTGCAGGCGGCAGACGAGAGCGGTGCCGTGGTCCATGGTCGAGATAGTGGTTGATCGGTTGCGGCGCCGTCAAGCCGCCGTCCGGCGGGTCTCGCCAATCGGGCCTGGCGGGTCAGGCCCGACGGCTCTCGTTTCGAGCGCGCCGCGAGTCGCGGTCGAGGTCGTATACGACCAGAAGGGGGACTCCCGTGGACCTTCTCCTGCTTCGGTCTGCGGCTTCGGTTTCCTGCAGCACCAATGCGTTCGGCGCCGGTGCCGACCCGAGGGTCCGTACCGGCGCCGAAGGCGTGGTGCCGAGGTGTCGTCAGTTGTTCTGTGCCGCATCCGAGTCGGCGTCGGCAGCGGCGCTGTCGGCCGCGTCGAGCTTCTGCTGCATGTCCTTCAGCTGCTGGTCGGCCGTGCCGGCCCCCGCGCCCGCCGAGCCGGTGGCGCTCGGCCCCGGCGCGGGCGGCTGCGTCGCGCCCGAGCCCGAGCCGCCGCACGCCGTCAGGGTGACGGCGGCCACCAGGGCCGCCGCCGTCAGGCCGGCCGCGCGCAGTGCCCTGCTCACTGGGACGGGGCGGACGAGGCGCCGAGGCCCTGCGAGGAGCACCAGCTCGCCACTGCGGTGAGGTCGTTCTGACGGGTGGTCAGGGTCGGGATCAGGCTCTTGCGGAAGGTGAGCCGGTCGTTGAGGTAGGTGTAGATCGCGGTCTGGCCGGCGGTCTTGGCGTTGCCCACCCGCTGCTCCAGGCGGGCCACCGAGCCGGCCTCGGTGTCCGGGCCGTTCAGGCGGGTCAGCGCCTTCTGGATCCGGGCCTCGGTCTTCGGCAGCCGCTTGCAGATGCTCTTGGCGCCGTCGCCCTTCGGGACCGGCAGCGGCGAGGGGCTCGCGGCCTGGGCGGGGGCGGCGGCCGCGAGCAGCGTGCCGCCGAGAGCGAGAGCGCCGAGGGTGGCGCCGGCCTTGCGGTAGGAGAGCATGACGGGGTCCTCCAGATCCTGGGGATGGCTGGTTCGCCGGACCGATGGGCGGTCCGGCTGAGCAGGACGGTAGAGCGGCTCTTTGTGGATTCCTTGTGAGTCCTCGCAAGCCGTGCCGCCGAGGGGTCAGGCGGTCGCGCCGATCCAGTCGGGGCGGGCGGGCAGCGGCAGCGTCGGCGCGTCGGCGGCGATCAGCGGCAGCCGGATCTCGAACCGGCAGCCGTGCCCGCTCGGCGGCGTCGACACGGTCACGGTGCCCCGGTGCAGGGCCACTTGCTGGGCCACCAGGGTCAGGCCGAGCCCGGAGCCGGGGCTGTCCGGACGCCGGTGGAACCGGTCGAACACGGCGGCCCGCTCCGCCGGCGGGATGCCCGGGCCCTGGTCGTCCACGGTCACTACCGCCGCGTCGCCGTCCGGCCGCAGGGTGACCGCGATCCGGGTCGGGCCGTCGGGCGCGTGCCCGTGCACGGCGGCGTTCAGCAGCAGGTTGTCGCAGACGATCCGCAGCCCGGCCTCCCAGCCGTACACGCGCAGGCCGCCGGTCCCCTCCAGCGCCTGGAGGTCGACCCGCAGGTCCAGTTCCGGCCGCCGGCGGCGCAGTTCGGCGACCGCCGCGGTGGCCGGCTCGGCCAGGTCGAGCGGTCCGAACGCCTCCTGCTCCACCAGGTCGCCGCGGGCGAGCGTGCGCAGCGCGGTGAGCAGGTCGAGCAGCCGGCGGTGGTCGGCGCGCAGGTCGGCGAGGATTTCGGCCCGCTCGGTGGACGGGAGGTCGGGGTGGGCGCTGAGCACGTCCAGGTTGGTCTGCAGCCCCATCAGCGGGGTGCGCAGCTCGTGCGAGGCGGCGGCCGAGAAGGAGCGCGCGGTCTCCAGGGCCTGGGTGGTCCGGGCGGCCTGACCGTCGTAGCGGGCCAGCGCGCTCTCCAGGGCGGCGGCCAGCTCGTCCACCTCGGCGATGCCGCTGCGCTGGTGGCCGAAGTCGGCGGCACCGGCGGTGGGATCCAGCGCGGCGGCGCGGCGGCCGAGCCGGCTGAGCGGCCTGGTGGCCCGGCGGGCCAGCCCGAAGGCGAGCAGCCCGGAGAGCGGTGCGGCCAGCAGGGCGACCAGGATGATCCGCCCGCGCACCGCGCTGACCTGCGGATTCGCCGCCGACGCCGGTACCGCGACCCAGAGCGTACCCGGGTTGGCACCGTTCACCTGGCGGGCCAGCACGCGCCAGGACTGCCCGCCGGAGCGCACGGTGAGCGGGCCGAGTGCGGCGCCGGTGGGCACCGGCAGCGCGGCGGGGCCGGGGAGTTGACCTTCGGCCAGCAGCTCCTGGCCGTTCGCGTCGTCGACCTGGAGGCCGACGTCCAGTGCGGCGGACAGCACCTTCTGGTGCTGGCTCTGCTCGACCTTGGGCCGGCCCTGCCGGTCGGCGGTGAGATACGCGCGGACGTACGGCAGCTCCAGCTCGGCGCGGTCGCGCAGCTTGGCGTCCTGCTCGTTGCGCAGGTCGTGGGTGACCAGGCCGAGCAGCAGCGCGCCGGTGCCCAGCACCAGCACCGGGAGGATGACCGCGGCCCAGATGGCGATCCGGGTGGCTAGTCTCATCGGGTGGCTCCGGCCTCGGGTCGGGTGGCTCCGGCCTCGGGTCCGGGGATCCGCAGCACGAACCCCACCCCGCGCACGGTGTGGATCAGGCGCGGCCGTCCGCCGTCCTCCAACTTGCGGCGCAGGTAGCTGATGAAGGTGTCGACGGCGTCGGTCCGCACGTCGAAGTCGTAGCCCCAGACCCGGTCCAGCAACTGGTCCCGGGTCAGCACCAGGCCGGCGTTGCGGGCCAGGTGCTCCAGCAACTCGAACTCCCGGCGGGTCAGCCGCAGCGGCTCGCCGTCCCGGCGCACCTCGCGGGTGCTGGGCGCGATCTCCAGCGGGCCGACCCGCAGCACGTCGTCGGTGACCGGCGGACGCCGGCGCAGCAGGGCGCGCAGCCGGAGCACCAGTTCCTCCAACGCGAACGGCTTGACCAGGTAGTCATCGGCCCCGGCCTGCAACCCGGCGACCCGATCGGCCAGTTCGTCGAGGGCGGAGAGCATCAGCACCGGGGTGTCGCTGCCCTGCTCCCGCAGGATCCGGCAGACCTCGGTGCCGGTCAGGTCCGGCATCGAGACGTCGAGCACCAGCACGTCCGGCGGTTCGGCCGCGATCAGCTCCAGCGCCGCCCGGCCGCCGCCGGCCGAGCGGACGGCGAATCCGCTCAGCCGCAGCCCGCGTTCCAGCGAGCGGCGGATCGTGTCGTCATCGTCCACCACCAGCACCCGGCCGCTGCTCTCACCGCTGGTCATCGGCGCTCCTCGTACTTCCTGCACGGCTCTTCCCGCATTGCTCTTCCGTGCTGCGCTTCCCGTGCTGCTCTTCCCGCACTGCTCGACGGGCCGCCCACGGTCGCACGCGTCGATGAGAGTTCGCTCAGGAAGCGCCCAGTCGACGCTCAGCCTGCTGCCGCGCAACCGGGCGGGCGGCGCCGAGCGTCTGGAGCGACAGACTGCCACGTAGCCAGGGCAGCGGAGCAGAGGGGCAGACAGCATGGGCGTCGTCGGTTGGATCGTGCTCGGCCTGCTGGCCGGGGCCATCGCCAAACTGCTGCTGCCCGGGCGCGACCCGGGCGGCATCATCGTCACCACCCTGATCGGCGTCGCGGGATCGTTCGTCGGCGGCTGGCTCTCCGCACGCTTCCTGCACCGGCCGGTCGCCACGCACTTCTTCGACCTCGCCACCTGGGGTTCGGCGATCGCGGGCTCGCTGGTGCTGCTGATCCTCTACCGGATCTTCTTCGGCAACTCGCGCCGCTGAGGGTTTCCCGGCGGGGGCCTGGGGCGGCTTGTCGGCCGGGGCGTACGCGTCTCATCGACATCGGCACAGCCGTGCCCGCACCCCCGGACAGTCTTCGTGGCGGAGCGGGACCGCTGATCCGATCGTCAGGCGACCGTCGTCCGCAGCCCGTCCAGCTCCGCTACGACCTGTACATCGACGTACCGGGAGTGATCATCGAGTCGGGCATCGTCCTCGGCGGACAGCAGGATCACGTTCGAGGCCGGCGAGTCCGCGAGCAGGCGCTGTAGCAGGCTCGCCCGGTCGGCGACGTCCACCCGGGGCCACCGGTTCGCCTCCACCACGTGCAAGCTGCCGTCCGCAGCGACCAGTACCAGGTCCAGTTCCCCACCGATAGCGCTCATGTACGCGGCCAGGTCCCGCACCGTGGCGAAGCCACCCTCTATGGCTGCGACCTCTTCCAGGGCTACGCCCATATGCCGGGCCACATCCTCGCGGGTGGCCCGCGCGCGCTCGCGGAGCTCTACCAGCCGCCGTCCACGGTTCTCAGCGACCAGGAGGTCAGCGCCCCGCTTGATCTCCTCCCGCTCGGCCGGGTCGTCGTAGAACTCGGCGAGGAAGTCGTCTTCGCCGGTGTAGTGGGTGAAGCCGCTCATCGCTTGTCCTCCTCCGTCATCGCCTTCAAGTGTCGCGCGTAGCGCTCCTCAGCCAGCGGAATCGCCTCCCGGTACCAGGACTGCCAGCGGTCTCGCTTGTCACCGGCCACCAGCAGTACCGCGCGGCGTTTCGGGTCGAATGCGAACAAGATCCGCGTCGACATCGTAGGCCGAAGCTCTTTCATATGCGGCAACGTGCCCTCCAGCCGGTCCACCAGCGGCCGGCCGAGGCCAGGGCCTTCCCGTCGCAGTGCTGTCACTGCCTCGCTGACCGCGCGCAGCAGCTTCGGGTCGTCGCGGCGCAGGTCGTGGAGCCAACTCTTCACCTCGTCGGCGATCAGCAGCTCGTACAGGCGTGACGACGGCTTCTCCGCACCCACAAGTGCCCTCCCTCATCGCGGTACGACCCTATCGCGATGCTCGGGCACGCACAGTATCCACGCGATGGCTCGATGTGCAGCCTGGTCGGACCACTCAGGTCGATCTTCTCGTTCGGACAGCCCGAAGGGCCGTGGCACACGGCCACGGCCCCCGGTATCAGACTGGCTGACGCAGCGTCAGCTGGCGTTCAGTGCGGTGTCGTCGATCACGAAGCTGGTCTGTGCGGAGGAGGAGTTCTCCACGCCGGTGAACTTCAGGGCGACGCTCTTGCCCGCGTAGGAGGAGAGGTTGAGGTTGATCTGGGTGTAGCCGTTGTTGGCGTTGAGGTTGCTGTAGGTGGCCAGGGTGGTGCCGTTGGCGGTGACGGTGAGCTTGTCGGCTGCGGTGGTGCCGGTCTTGTTGGTGTCGATGTGCAGCCAGAAGCTGAAGTTCGCGGAGCAGCCGGTCGGGATGGTGACGGTCTGCGCCAGGGTGTCGGTGTGGGAGGAGCCGTAGCCGTCCAGCCAGGCGTCGTAGTTGCCGGAGTGGGCGGGCTCGCTGACGGTGTCGCTGTTGATGACGCCGGAGGTCGCGGTCCACGGGGAGGCGCTGCCGGTCTCGAAGCCGGCGTTGCCGAGCAGCTGGCCGCCGCCGGTGCAGCCGCCGCCGGAGCCGCTGACGGTCCAGCCGAAGGTGGTGGAGCCGGTGGCGCCCGTGGTGTCCTTGGCGGTGACGGTCACGCTGTAGCTGCCGGCGGTGCTCGCGGTGCCGGAGATCAGACCCGAGGAGCTGATCGACAGGCCGGTCGGCAGGCCGCTGGCGGAGTAGGTCAGGCTCTGGCCGGAGGCGCTGTCACTCGCCTTGACCTGCAGGCTGACCGCGCCGCCGGCGGCGGTGGTCTGGCTGCCGGGGCTGGTCACCGTGACGGTGTTGCCGCCGGTGCTGCCGCCCGCGGTGAAGGCCGCCAGGCCGTTGGGGGTGCCCCAGCCGGTCGGGCCGTCGTAGCCGGTGCCCGCGGTGCAGAGGTAGGACGGCGAGCAACTGCCGTTGTTGCCGCTGGTCACGTCGTTCAGCGCCGAGGTGTGGGCGTACGGGTAGGACGCCGGGTAGTCGCTCGCACCCGGGGTGCCGGCGTCCGCGTAGACGCTGGCGATGATCGGCGAGGAGGCGCTGGTGCCGCCGTAGACGGCCCAGCCGGAGCCGCCGTAGGTCTGGTAGACCGCGACGCCGGTGGCCGGGTCGGCGACCGCGGAGACGTCGGAGACGGTGCGGTTGCTGCAGCCGGAGTCGGTCTGCCAGCTCGGCTTGGGGTCGTAGGCAGAGCAGCCGGAGCCGGTGCCCTCGGTGCTGCTGGTGTTCCAGACGCTCTCGCTCCAGCCGCGGGCGCTGGAGTCCTTGGTCAGCGCGGTGCCGCCGACCGAGGTCACGTACTGCGAGGAGGCCGGGTACTCGGCGCCGTAGCCGCCGTCACCGGCGGAGACGGTGATGGCCACCCCGGGGTGGTTGAAGTACTGGCTGTCCGAACTGGTGTCGGTGGAGTCCTCGGAGCCGCCGTAGCTGTTGGAGACGAACTTCGCGCCCTGCGAGACGGCCTGGTTGACCGCGGTGCCCAGGTCGCTCATGTTCGCCGAGGTCGCCTCGACCAGCAGGATGTGCGCGTTGGGCGCGGCGGCCGAGACCATGTCCAGGTCCAGCGAGATCTCGCCGGCCCAACCGGTGTCACCGGTGGGGTAGTTGGTGCTGCCGTCCTCGGCGATCTTCTTGAAGCAGCCGTTCGCCGTGGTGCAGGCCGGCAGGCCGTACTGGGAGCGGTAGGTGGCCAGGTCCGACTCGGCGTTGGGGTCGTCCTGCGCGTCGACGATCGCCACCGTCTGCCCGGCGCCGCCGTTGGCGGGCAGGTTGTACGCGCTCTGCAGGTCGCTGGGGCCGTAGCCGGACGGCGTGGCGTTCGGCGAGACGGCGTGCAGCGCGAAGGCGTGCGGCTGGGTCACGTTGGTGCGGGCCAGCGCGAGGCAGGCCATCTCGCCGGGGTGGGTCGGGGCGGCACAGACGTGCTTGACCGTGACCTGGTCGCCGGCGGGGCCCTGCGCGTCGGCCGCGTGGGCGGTCGGGGCGAGCAGGCCCAGGGCGGCGAGTGCGGTGGACGGCAGGACGGCGGTCAGCGCGCGCAGCTTGCGCGGGCGTGGGCCGGCCGAGGTATGGGTGCGCAAGGGAGAACCCTCCGTGGGGGTCGGGGCCGCGCCTGGCCGGCCTGGGGTACGGCCGGGGACCGGGACGGGCCCGTGCTGGTGGATCTCGGCACGTGCGGATGGCCCGACGGCTGGTGGCCGCGGGCCGACGCACCGCACGCGGGTGCATGCCGCATGCGGTGCGGGCAGTGGGGGTGGCACGGGTGGTGCGGGATGGCACGGGTGACACGGGTGACACCGGGCAGCGCGGATGGTGCGCAGAGCACGGGCGATGCGATGGCACGGGCGGTGCGGAGAGCACGGGCAGTGCGCGTGGCGCGGGCGGTGCACGTGCCACGGGCGGTGCGGATGCGCTGATCGGTACGGCGTGACCGGCCCGCCTGCCGGGGGCCGCGCACGCGGGTGGGGGAGCGAGCGCAGACTGCGAAGCCATCACTGGCAGGGGCATGACATCTGATGGGATGTCAAGTACCTGACAGCAGAAAGCCCCACACCCGACCGCGATGGCGCGGGTTGGTGTGGGGCTGACGCTAGTGCGCGGTCAGGATCGGCGGCAAGGCACGGGAGCGATCCTTTACACGGATGAAATCCTCAACTTGGCTGATCAGTGGCGGTGTTCGCGGAAAACCGGCCGCCCGTCGGATTGACGTACCGTCAGTTCTACGTCACTTCTCCACGCCACTTCTCTGCGTTACTTCTTCGCGTCACTTCTCGCGTCACTTCTTCGCGGGGCGCGGTTTCGCTTCGCCGTTGCCCCACTTGCCGCGCAGGCCCGCGTGCAGCAGGGACCAGAGTGCCTCGAAGTCGGCGCTCGAGCGGCGTTCGTCGGCCCACTCGGCGGCGTGCGCGGGGTCGTGGAAGTGTGCGGTGGCCTGGAACACCGCACGGGCCATGGTCTCGACCTGGACCGCGCTGAACTCGCCCTGCCAGATGCCGTCCTGGATGACGTGCGCGAGCTGTGCGGTGAGCGTGTCCAGGTGCGCGTCGACGGTGCCGCTGTTCTCGGTGACCAGGGTGAGGTAGGTGGCGAACAGCTCGGGGTCGTCCAGCGCCTTCTTGCGCTTGGCCGCGAAGAGCGTGGCCAGCCAGCGGTGCAGCCGCTCGCCGGCCGGGCCGGCCTCCAGGGTGATCGCTTGCAGGCTCTCGTGCTCCTGGTCCAGCCAGCGCTGGGTGACCGCCTCGCGCAGCGCGGCCTTGCTGGGGAAGTGCCGGTAGACGCTGCCGTGGCTGACGCCGAGGACGCGCGCGATGTCCACCACGGTGGCCTTGGCCGGGCCGAACCGCCGCAGCACGTCCTCGGCCGCGCTGAGGATCTGCTCGGGGGTGAGGGTGGTGTCGCTGGTCACGGAGCGCTACGTCCTATCTGGTGCGGCGGATGCGGCCGACGGCTGACGGCTGACGGCTGACGGCCTGGGCTGTCGGAAGGCCCGAGCGGTCTTCCCGGGGTGATGCCCGCCCCGGGAGACCGCCGATCGACTCAGTGCTCGCGGGGCGCGCTGTGCTCGCTCCGCTCGCTGTCGAGGTGGGCCATCTGTGCGGCAGCGTACCTCTCACCAGCGGCGGCATCGGCGGGGACGGCCGCCTCGATGGCCGCGAGGTCGGCGGCGTCCAGGTGCACGTCGACCGAGCCGAGCGCCTCGCTCAGCCGCTCCCGGCGACGGGCGCCGACCAGCGGCACGACGTCCTCGCCGCGCCCGGCGACCCAGGCGATCGCCACCTGGGCCACGCTGGCGCCCTTCGCCTCGGCGATCGCGCGCAGCGCCTCGACCAGGGCGAGGTTGTGGGCCAGGTTCTCCCCCTGGAAGCGGGGGCTGTGGCCGCGGAAGTCGGTGCCGGCCAGCTCGCGCTGCGGCGTCCAGTGGCCGCTGAGCAGGCCGCGGGAGAGTACGCCGTAGGCCGTCACGCCGATGCCCAGCTCGCGGGCGGTGGGCAGCACCTCGGCCTCCGGGCTGCGGGAGATCAGCGAGTACTCGATCTGCAGGTCGCTGATCGGGTGCACGGCGGCGGCCCGGCGCAGGGTCGCAGCGCCGACCTCGGAGAGGCCGATGTGGCGGACGTAGCCGGCCTTCACCAGGTCGGCGATGGCACCCACGGTCTCCTCGATCGGGACGTTCGGGTCGAGCCGGGCGGGGCGGTAGACGTCGACGTAGTCGGTGCGCAGGCGGCGCAGCGTGTAGGCGAGGGCGGTCTTGGTGGCGGCGGGGCTCGCGTCGTAGCCCAGCCAGGAGCCGTCCGGGCCGCGCTGGGCGCCGAACTTGACGCTGAGCTGGACGGACTCGCGGTCGCGGCCGCGCAGCGCGTCGTGGATCAGCAGCTCGTTGTGGCCCATGCCGTAGAAGTCGCCGGTGTCGATCAGGGTGACCCCGGCGTCCAGGGCGGCGTGGATGGTCGCGATGCTCTCGGCCTCGTCGGCCGGGCCGTACATGTCGGACATGCCCATCGCGCCGAGGCCGAGGGCGGAGGTGGTGGGGCCGGTGCGGCCGAGCTTGCGGGTGCCGATGACGGTCATCTGGGGCTCCGGGGGAGGGGGTGGGCGGGGTTGTGCGGGGCGGGGCGGGTGGCGGGTGCCCTGGGAGACAACTTTGGCATGACGGATGACAGATTTCAATAACTGTCATCGGTCAGCTGTCCGCTGACATCGGTCATCCGTCATCCGGACGCGCCCAACTGTCACCCCGCGCACGATCCTTGACGGTGCGTCATCCCGTCCCTACTGTGTGATTTTGCTCAGTTGCGTTCGTTTCACCGCACCCCCCGCGCATAATCCCCCACGGCGAACCACGGGAGTACTGCATCCAGATGCGAACCCACCCCCGAACCCACCCCCGCACCCGACCGCGCAGCCTCGCTCCGGCCACCCTGGCTGTCCTCGCGCTCTGCCTGTCCCTGCTCACCAGCCGCGCCCAGGCCGCGCCGGCCCCCGCCGCGCCGCCCCCCGCCGCCTCGGCGACCACCTCCCGCGCCGCCGCCCAAGCGGCGATCGCCCCCACCACCGTCACCGTCGACGGCACCTCGTCCGGCCGCACCTTCGACGGCGTCGGCGCGATCAGCGGCGGCGGCGGCAACTCGCGCCTGCTGCTCGACTACCCCGAGCCGCAGCGCGGCCAGATCCTCGACGACCTCTTCGCCCCCGGCCACGGCGCCGCGCTGCAGATCCTCAAGGTGGAGATCGGCGGCGACACCAACTCCACCGACGGCGCCGAGTCCTCCATCGAGCACACCCGGGGCAGCATCGACTGCGACAACGGCTACGAGTGGTGGCTGATGGAGCAGGCCAAGGCCCGCAACCCGGGGATCAAGCTCTACGCCCTCTCCTGGGGCGCCCCCGGCTGGATCGGCAACGGCAACTTCTGGTCCCAGGACACGATCGACTACCTGATGTCTTGGCTCGGCTGCGCCAGGCAGCACAACCTGACCATCGACTACCTCGGTGGCTGGAACGAGCGCGGCTACAACGCCGCCTGGTACGAGAACCTGCACGCCACCCTGGCCGCCACGGGCTTCGGCGCGACCAAGGTGGTCGGCGCCGACGACACCTGGGACATCGCCACCGCGATGCGGAGCGACCAGGCGCTGAACGACGCCGTCGACATCGTCGGCACCCACTACCCCTGCGGCTACATGTCGGCGATGACCAGCTGCAGCAGTACGCCCGACGCGCAGGCCACCGGCAAACAGCTCTGGGCCAGCGAGAACGGCTCCGAGGACGCCGACACCGGCGCCGCCCCGATCGCCCGCGCCCTCAACCGCGGCTACCTGGACGCCAAGCTGACCGCCTTCATCAACTGGCCGCTGGTCGCCGGTCTTTACTCCAACCTCGGCTTCAACACCATGGGCCTGGTCACGGCCGACCAGCCGTGGTCCGGCGCCTACGCCGTCGGCCGCAGCACCTGGGCCATCGCGCAGACCACCCAGTTCACCGCGCCCGGCTGGCAGTACCTGGACACCGGCTCCGGCTACCTGGCCGGTGACCGGGCCAACGGCAGCTACGTCAGCTACGCCGCACCCGACCGCAGCGCCTGGAGCAGCGTCTTCGAGACGATGGACGCCACCGGTCCGCAGACCGCGACCCTGCGCGTCACCGGCGGCCTGCCCGGCGGTGCGCTGCACGTCTGGTCCACCGACTTCTCCTCCAACTCCTCGACCGCGCACCTGGTCCCGGGCCCGGACCTGGCCCCGGCCGCCGACGGCAGCTACCGGCTGACCCTGCAGCCCGGCCGGATCTACACCGTGACCACCACCACCGGACAGGGCGCCGGCGCCGCCAGCTCCCCGCAGCGCAGCGTGCTCGCCCTGCCGTACCAGGACAGCCTGGCCGGCACCGGAACCGGACAGGAGGCCCGCTACTTCAGCAGCATGAACGGCGCCTTCGAGACCGAGCCGTGCGCCGGCGGCCGGGCCGGCAACTGCCTGCGCCAGCAGGCCCCGACCACCCCGATCCGGTGGACCGACGAGAGCGGTGACCAGCCCTACGCCACCATGGGCGACCTGAGCTGGACCAACTACACCGTCGGCGCCGACGCCCTGCTCGAGCAGTCCGGCACCGCCGAACTGCTCGGCCGGGTCGGCACCCAGGGCCGCAACAACAACGGCCTGAACGCCTACAACCTGCGGGTCGGCGACGACGGCCGCTGGACGATCCTGAAGGACGGCCAGAGCTGGACCTTCACCACCCTCGCCTCCGGCCAGGTCGCCGCGCTCGGCCTGAACACCTGGCACCACCTGGAGCTGTCGTTCCAGGACAGCACCATCACCGCCCGGCTCGACGGGGTCACGCTGGCCACCGTCACCGACAGCAGCTACGGCGCCGGCCAGATCGCGCTCGGCACCGGCGGCTACTACAACGCGCAGTTCAGCAATCTGTCCATCACCCCGGGCGACAGCACCTCGCTGGACGGCACCTACCAGCTGGTCAACGGCAACAGCGGCCAGCTGCTGGACGCCGCCAACCAGGGCACCGCCGACGGCACCCCGGTCATCCAGTGGCCGGGTGACGGCGGAAGCAACCAGCAGTGGCGGCTGACCGCCACCGGCGACGGCTACTACACCGTCACCGGCGTGGCCAGCGGCAAGGCCCTCGACGTGCCGAACACCAGCCCGGTGCCCGGCACCCAGCTCGACCTCTGGACGCCGAACGGCGGGACCAACCAGCAGTGGCTGGTGGTCCCGGCCGGCAACGGCCGCTACACCCTGGAGTCGCGCTCGGACGGGGAGCTGGTCGACATCAACGGGGCCTCGCTGGTGATGGGCGCCGAGGCGATCGAGTGGCCGGCGAACGGCGGCGCCAACCAGAGCTGGCAGCTGGCCAAGGTCGGCTGAGCGAGGCTGAAACAGCGCTGAGCAGGGCTGAACAGGGCTGAACAGGGGTGGGGGGGGGCGCCCCCCCCCGGGGGGGGGCCCCCCCCCCCCCCCCCCCCCCCCCCCCCCCCCCCCCCCCCCACCCCCCCCCCCCCCCCCACCCCCACCCCCCCCCCCCCCCCCCCCCCCCCACCCCCCCCCCCGCCCCCCCCCCCGCCCCCCCGCCCCCCCGCCCACCGCCCCCCCCCCCCCGCCCCCCCCCCGGCGCCCCCCCGCCGCCGGGGCGGGCGCCACGGGGGGGCGGCGCGGGGCTACCCCCGGGGCGCGCGGCCCCCCCGGGGGGGCCGGGGGGGGGGCCCCCCCCCCCCCCGGGGGCGCCCCACCACCCCTGACGCGCGAACCGCTCAGCAGCCGACCCGCCCATCACCCATCCGGCGTGGATCGGTGCGCCGTTGGCGATTCGCCATGCTGAAGCGTCGCGGCGGGTCCATCGTGGAGGAGTGGGCGCGATCCGGTGACCGCGTCCGCTCCGGCCGGTCCGGGTCCGTGCGCCGCGACGTGCCAACAGCCGCGCCCCGACATCCCCGCCAGCACCGCTGGCGAGCCCGCGCACGCCCCCGGTCCGGTCCGCGGCATGGGCCACCTCGCCGGAAACCGACGCGTTCTTCTAGGCTCACTTCGGCTTCCCCTGCCACGGTGTCACCCGCACCGCAACCCGGAGGCCGCTGCCCACGGGGGTCCCGGCCGCATCGGGACCGCCGGATCGAGCGAGGAGGACGTATGTCGAGCAGTCGTTCCATCGCACCACAGACCCTTCGGCCACCCGCCGTCGTACGGCTGGCGAGCCGGCGGCCGGCCGGTCGCCGGCGCACGTCGGACAGTCCACAGTCGTCGGACGGTCCACGGCCGTCGGGCCGCTGCCCGGCGGCCGCCCCGGTCTGCTGTCCGCCGGCCGCCGGTCGGGCCCGCGCCGTGATGGCCGGCCGAGGCGGCCGCCCGGTGACGCCGGGTGCGCTGAGTACGGGCCGCGGCCGCGGAGGTGTCCGATGAGTCCGCACACCACGACGCCCACCACGACGCCCACCACGACCTCGACGTCCCCAGCCACCGCCGCCACAGCCACCACTGCCGCCACGGCCACGGTGGCCACCTCCCGGTCGGCCGTCGCCGACCCGGCCGCCGACGACGAGACGCTCCCCACGCTCCCGGGCACCCTCACCGCCCGGGCCCGTACCCTCTCCGTCGCCGTCCGCCGCCGCTGCGCGGACCTGGCCCGGATCGAGTCGCCGAGCGGCGACGCCGAGCGGCTCAACGCGCTGGCCGAGGAGCTGTCGGCCGGCTACCGGGCCACCGGCGCCGAGGTGAGCCGGGAGAAGGGCGCGGCCGGCGACCACCTGCTGCTGCACTGGCGCGGCCAGCACGAGGACCTCCCGCACCTGCTCTTCGTCGGCCATCACGACACCGTCTGGCCCGCCGGCATCCTGGCGGACTGGCCGGTGACCGAGCACGACGGTGTGCTCAGCGGCCCTGGCGTGCTCGACATGAAGGGCGGACTGGCCCTCCTCGAAGGCGCCTTCGCCCTCCTCGCCGATCTCGGCCTGCGCCCGTACCACTCGGTACGGGTGGTGGTGACCTCGGACGAGGAGGTCGGCAGCCCGGACGGCCGCCGCGTGGTGGAGCGCCAGTTCCCCGGCGCCGCCGCCGTCCTGGGCCTGGAACCGCCGCACGAGGACGGCCGGCTGAAGACCGCGCGCCGAGGGGTCAGCCGGGTCAAGCTCACCGTCACCGGGCACGAGGCGCACGCGGGCAACCATCCCGAGGACGGCACCTCGGCGGTCGACGAGCTGGTGGACCAGCTCGTCGAGATCCGCGACCAGTTGGGCCACCAGCCGGGCACCGAGCTGAACACCGGCCGGATCCGTGGCGGCACCAGGGCGAACGTGATCGCCGGGCAGGCCGAGGCCGAACTGGGCCTGCGCTTCGCCACCCCCGAGGCGCAGCGCAGCACGCTGGACAGCCTGGCCCACCTGACCGCGCTGCGTCCGGGTGCGCTGATCACCACCGAGGTGCTCTCCAGCCGGCCGGCCTGGCCCGAACGCTCCGGCGGCAACGCGCTGCTGCATCACGTGCGCACGCTGGCCGCCGCGCTCGGACAGCAGGTCGACGGCGCCCCGGCCGGCGGGGCCGGGGACACCAACCTGGCGGGCGCCCGCGGGCTGCCCACGCTGGACGGCCTGGGCGCGGTCGGCGCCGGGCCGCACGCGCGCGACGAGCGCATCGAGCTGGACCAGCTGGCGCCGCGGATCGCGCTGCTGGCCGGGCTGCTCGCGGTGCCGATGCCCCGGCTGCGGCCGCGATCGGGTGCGGCACCCGAGGCGGTGCGGCCGCGCCCCTGAGCCGGCGGCCGGCCCGGCGCCGGTCCTGAGCCGGCGTGGTGCCGGCATCGTGGCGTAGCGCCGGCACCGTGCCGGCGTCCTGCCGAGGGCGGGCCCGCAGGTCGGGCCCGCCCTCGGCGTTCTCCCGGCCGTGCCCGCGCCGTTTCGGCCGGTCAGCGGAGGGGTCCTTGTCATTGGTAGGCCGATGGCTACACAATGGAACCGACCGAACGGTCAGTCGGGAGGAATCGTCATGGTGGCAGTGCAAGCGGCCGACACCGCCGAGCCCGGGGTGCCCGCCGGGCTGGCCGAGCGCTTCGAGGCGGTGGTCGCCGCCGAGCAGCGGATCGAGCCGCGCGACTGGATGCCGGACGCGTACCGGGCCACCCTGATCCGCCAGATCGCCCAGCACGCGCACTCCGAGATCATCGGCATGCAGCCCGAGGGCAACTGGCTGACCAGGGCGCCCTCGCTGCGGCGCAAGGCGATCCTGCTCGCCAAGGCCCAGGACGAGGCAGGCCACGGCCTCTACCTCTACGCGGCGGCCGAGACCCTCGGGGTGGACCGCGCGGAGCTGACCGAGAAGCTGATCAGCGGCCGGCAGAAGTACTCCTCGATCTTCAACTACCCGACGCTGAACTTCGCCGACGTCGGTGTGATCGGCTGGCTGGTGGACGGCGCGGCGATCTGCAACCAGGTCCCGCTCTGCCGGTGCAGCTACGGTCCGTACGCGCGGGCGATGGTGCGGATCTGCAAGGAGGAGTCCTTCCACCAGCGCCAGGGCTACGAGCTGCTGATGACCCTGATGCGCGGCACCGAGGGGCAGCGGCGGATGGTCCAGGACGCGGTGGACCGCTGGTGGTGGCCGTCCCTGATGATGTTCGGCCCGCCGGACGCCGAGTCGCCGAACACCGAGCAGTCGATGGCCTGGCGGATCAAGCGCCACACCAACGACGAGCTGCGACAGCGATTTGTCGATATGACGGTGCCGCAGGCCGAGCACCTCGGCATCACCCTGCCCGACCCCGAGCTGAGGTGGAACGAGCAGCGCGGCGGCTGGGACTTCGGCGAGCCCGACTGGTCCGAGCTGATGCGGGTGATCAAGGGCCAGGGCCCGTGCAACACCCAGCGGATCGACCGCCGCCGGGCCGCCCACGAGGAGGGCGCCTGGGTCCGCGAGGCGGCCGCGGCGTATGCGAAGAAGCGTGAGGAGTCCCATGTCTGACCACACCTGGCCGCTCTACGAGGTCTTCGTCCGGCCACGGCGCGGCCTGAACCACGTCCACGTGGGTTCGCTGCACGCCTCCGACGACCGGATGGCGCTGCTCGCCGCCCGCGACCTCTACACCCGCCGCAACGAGGGGGTCAGCCTCTGGGTGGTCCGCTCGGCGGCGATCACCGCCTCCACGCCCGACGAGCGCGACCCGTTCTTCGAGCCCAGCGGCGACAAGGTCTACCGCCACCCCACCTTCTACGACATCCCCGAGGATGTCCCGCACATCTGATCCGGGGGACCCGATGACCACCGATGACCACGTCTACCTGACGCTTGCCGAGGGCGACCACGAGGCCGAGGCCCGCTGGGCGTACGGCACCGGCTTCGCCGACCCGCTGCTCGGCGTCGACACCACGGTGCCGCCGGACGTCGACGGAGCCGACCTCTCGCTCTACTGCCAGCTGCTCGGCGACGACGCGCTGATCCTCGCCCAGCGGCTGATCGAGTGGTGCACCAAGGCGCCCGAGCTGGAGGAGGAGGTGGCGCTGGCCAACCTCGGCCTCGACCTGCTCGGCCAGGCGCGCCTGCTGCTCTCCCGGGCCGGGCAGGCGGACGGCACGGGGCGCACCGAGGACGACTTCGCGTACTGGCGGGCCGAGCACGAGTTCCGCAACGTGCGCCTGGTCGAGCTGGACAACGGCGACTTCGCGTTCTCCATCGCCCGGCTGCTGCTCTTCGCCACCGCCCGCCGCGCGCTCTACCAGCGGCTGGCCGCCGCCTCGCCCGACCCGGTGCTGGCCGCCGTCGCGGCCCGCGGGGTCAAGGAGCTGGCCTACCACCAGGAGTACGCGGCCGCCTGGACCGTGCGGCTGGGCGACGGCACCGCGTACTCGGCAGCGCGGATGCAGGCCGGCCTCGATGCCGTCTGGCCGCTGCTCGACGAGCTGTTCACCGCCCACGAGGCCGAACTGCGGCTCGGGCTCGACCCGGCCGAGCTGCGCGAGCCGGTGCTGGCCGAGCTGGCCGCCGTGCTCGCCGAGGCCGAACTGACGGTGCCCACCGCCGGGCCGCTGGCCCGGATCGGCGGCAAGGCCGGGCGCGAGGGCGTGCACACCGAGGCGCTCGGGCCGCTGCTGGCCGAGCTGCAGAGCGTGGCCCGCGAGCACCCGGGGGCGACATGGTGAGCACCCTGGCCGCCCGGCACGCCGCCGAGATCGCGGGCGCCGTGCCCGACCCCGAGCTGCCCATGCTCACGCTGGCGGACCTCGGCGTGCTGTCGGAGGTCGAGCAGGACGGCGCCGCGGTGACCGCCTGGCTCACCCCGACCTACTCCGGCTGCCCAGCCGTCGCCGAGATGGCCGCCGACGTGGAACTGCGGCTGCGCGCGGCCGGTTTCACCGAGGTCCGGGTGCGGCTGCGGCTCGACCCGCCGTGGAGCACCGACCTGATCACCCCCGCCGGCCGGGCCAAGCTCGCCGCCGCCGGGATCGCCCCGCCGGGCCCGTCGTCCCCGGGGCTGCTCCAGCTGGGGCGGACCAGGCTTGCCGTCGACTGCCCGCAGTGCGGCTCGGCCGACACCGAGGAGCTGTCCAGGTTCGGCTCCACCGCCTGCAAGGCGCTCTGGCGCTGCCGGGCCTGCCGAGAGCCGTTCGAACGCATGAAGGAGATCTGATGGCGACCCGCCGCGCGCAGTTCCACCCCCTGCGGATCGCCGCGCTGGACCGGCTCTGCGACGACGCGGTGGCCGTCACCTTCGAGGTGCCCTCCGGCCTCTCCGCCGACTTCGCCTTCCGGGCAGGACAGACCCTGACGCTCCGTCAACTCGCCGACGGCGCCGATGAGCGGCGCTCGTACTCGATCTGCTCCCCGGCCGGCGGCCCGCTGCGGATCGCCGTGCGCGAGGTGCCCGGCGGGCTCTTCTCCGAGCACCTGGTGCGCCGCGCGGCCGTCGGGGACACCGTCGAGGTGCTGCCGCCCAGCGGCGCCTTCACCGCCGACCTGAGCGTCCCGGCCCGTCACGTGCTGATCGCCGCCGGCTCCGGCATCACCCCGATGGTCTCGATCGCCGCCACCGTGCTGGCCGCCCACCCTTCGTCGACCGTCACGCTGCTCTACGGCAACCGGCGCAGCGACACCGTGATGTTCGCCGACGAGCTGGCCGACCTCAAGGACCGCTACCTGGACCGCTTCGAGCTGCTCCACGTCCTCTCCCGCGAGGCCAGGGACGCCGAACTGCTCAGCGGCCGCCTGGACACCGACCGGGTCAAGTCCCTGCTGGCCGCCCTGGTGGACGTCCCCGCCGTCGGCCACTGGTGGCTCTGCGGCCCGTTCGCCATGGTCGCCGAGACCCGCGAACTGCTGGGCTCACTGGGCGTCCCGCCACAGACCGTGCACCAGGAACTCTTCCACGCCGAGGACGAACCGATCACCGAGCGCGCGGACGACGAGCCGTCCGCCGAGGGCCGCAGCGAGGTCACCGTCGTCCTCGACGGCCGCCGCAGCACCCTGCGCCTGCCGCGCGACCGCAGCGTGCTGGACGGTGCCCAGCACTCCCGCCCCGACCTCCCCTTCGCCTGCAAGGGCGGCGTCTGCGGCACCTGCCGGGCGTTGGTCACCGAGGGCGAGGTGGAGATGCGCCGCAACTTCGCCCTGGAGGAGAAGGAGTTGGCGGCGGGCTATGTGCTGACCTGTCAGGCGCGGCCGGTGACGGACAAGGTGACGGTGGACTACGACGCCTGAGCACGTACCGGGTTGTCCGGGGGAGTCCTGGACGGCCGGGGTCGGGAGCAGCCCTATCCGGGCTGAAGAACGGGCGTGCCGATCAGCTTCACGAGCCCGTTGACCGCCGCCCGTCCCGCCCGGTTGGCGCCGATGGTGCTCGCTGACGGGCCGTAGCCGACCAGGTGGACGCGCGGGTCGGCGACCGCCTGCGTGCCGTCGAGGCGGATGCCGCCGCCCGGTTCGCGAAGGCCCAGCGGTGTCAGGTGGCTGACCTCGGGGCGGAAGCCGGTGGCCCAGATGATCGCGTCGACCGGGGTCTCCTCCGAGCCCCAGGCGATCCCGTGCTCGGTCAGGTGGTCGAACATCGGGTGCCGCTGAAGCACCCCCAACTCGCGCGCCCGCTGCAGTGCCACCGAGGGGCCCAGCCCCGTCACGCTGACCACGCTGCGCACCGGCAGTCCCTGGCGCACGCGCTCCTCGACCAGGGCGACCGCCGCGCGTCCTGCCTCCGGGCTGAACGGGCCGTCGCGGAAGGCCGGTTCGCGCCGGGTCACCCAGACCGTCTCGGCGACCTCGCCGAGTTCGGCGAGCAGCTGGATCGCCGAGGCGCCGCCGCCCACCACGGCCACCTTCTGCCCCGCGAACGAGGCAGGCTCCCGGTAGTCGGCGTAGTGCAGTTGGCGGCCGCCGAAGTGGCCGGGGTAGTGGGGGAGGAAGGGGCGGGTCCAGGTGCCGGTGGCGTTGATCAGGGCCCGGGCGGACCAGCTCCCGGCGGTGGATTCCACCAGCAAGCGGTCTCCCGTGCTGTGCACCGCGCCCACCCTGGCGGGGCGTACCACCGGCAGCGCGTGGCGGGCCTCGTACGCGGCGAAGTACCCCGGCACCACCTCCCGCGCGGGGGCACCCGGATCGGCCGGCGGCAGCTCGAAGTCCGGGAGGTCGTGGAAGCCGTGCACGGTGGCCATCCGCAGCGAGGGCGCGCGGTGCGCCCAGGCTCCGCCGGGTGCCTGGTCGGCGTCCAGCACCACGAAGCCGTCGAACGGGGCGAAGCCGCGTCGGCGCAGGTGGTAGGCGGCGGACAGGCCCGCCTGGCCCGCGCCGATCACGACCACGTCGACTTCGGTTGCGCCTTCAACAGTCACGTCCGTGAAACATCGCGGGCGTCACCGGATGTTCCCGTCAGCCGGTCGGGCTGATCACCACCGCCGTGCCGTACGCGCAGATCTCCGTCCCGAGGTCGGCCGCCTCGGTCACGTCGAAGCGCATCGCCAGCACGGCGTTGCCGCCGCGTGCCTTGGCCTGCTCGACCAGCCGCTCCATCGCCTGGTTGCGGCTCTCCACCAGCGTCTTGGTCAGCCCTCGCAGCTCGCCGCCGAGCATCGACTTGAACGAGGCGCCGATCTGCGTCCCCAGATGCCGACTTCGCACTGTGAGTCCGAACACCTCCCCGATCACCCTCTCCACCCGGTACCCCGGCACGTCGTTGGTGGTGACCACCAGCACATCGGCACCCGGCCCGGGCCCGCCACCGTACTCATCGAGATTGCTCATCCCCCCATCCTGCGGGCCCGGTCCCGCCACGTCCGGCAACCGCGCCCGAAAACCTCCACCGCACCGGTGAGTGCCGCAGCGAAAAGCCGTACCGTAGGCGCATGGGCGAGCGACGTGATCATCCGCAGGGGCCGGGCGCGACCGACAATCCGGGGGCGCTGGAGGTCGAGGCGACCGTGGTGCTCGGGATCCGGGTGACGGACTGGCCGGCACTGCGGGCCGCGGCCGTGGCGGCCGTCGAGGAGTTCGACTTCACCGGGATCGATCCCGCGAGTCAGCGGATGGAGCTGTTGCGCGAGGTCTCCGAGGACCCGCACGCCGCGCTCGGCGCGCTGCTGCATCCGGACCGGCTGATCGGCGCGGTGCCCGGGATCGAGGCGATCGGCGGGACCCTGGAGATCAGCGCCACCGAGGACTTCGCGCCGGACTTCGCCGAACTCTTCCCGCTGGACGGCGAGGACGGCGAGCCGGGCGACTGGACCCTCACCCCGCGCACCGCGTGCCTGCTGCACACCCAGCTGCTGGCCCTGGCGGACGCCGCCTACGACGATCTGGACGAGCACGGCGACGAGCCGGTGGCCGACGAGGACGACCAGGACTGGGCCATCTTCGCCCGCCTGCCACAGGCCAGTTGGGGCATGCACCGGTCCTGGCGCCGCGCCATGGCCCGGGCCTTCGACGACCTGGCCGAGGACCTCGGGCTCGGCGAGTGGCCGCTGCCGCGCTGCCCGGGCGAGGAGCTGGCGCTGCGCCTGGCGCTGGCCGACGCCCGCGCGTTGCTGGGCTCGCAACCCCAGGCGGTGGCCGACCTGATGGGCGACCTGCCCGCCGACCTGTACGACTACGACTGGGAAGGCTGCTCCGACGAACTGCTCGGGGTGTACGACCTGGCCGGAGCGGACTCGGACGAGGACAGTTCGGCGCGGCTGGACACGCTGCTCTCCGCCACCCACCCCGAGGGCTGGTTCCTCCCGTACGAGGAGGCGGAGGAGCGCGAGCCGGGCCGCGGCTACCGCAGGTAGCCGACGGGACGGCCGAGCAGCGCGGGTAGCCTGTCGGGGTGACCACCTCACCTTCCGAGCCCTTCGACCCCCCGAGCCCGGCCGCCGCCCCCGTGGACCGCGACGCCAGGCCGCAGTACGTGCTGCCGCTGGTGGTCCACCTGGAGAAGGCCGACCCGCCGGCCCGCACCGACGCGTTGGAGACCTCGGCCCGCGCGGTGCTCACCCTGCTCGCCGACCCCAGGGCGAGTGGCGACGGCGAGTGGGCGGAGCTGGTGCACGCCTGGGAGGACGCCCGGATCCGCAAGGTGGTCCGGCGGGCGCGCGGTGGCGAGTGGCGCAAGACGGGGGAGCTGCCCGGCATCACCGTCACCGGGGAGCACGCCGAGGTGCGGGTCTTCCCGCCGGTCCCGCTGGACGGTTGGCCCAAGGAGCTGGCCAAGCTTCAGGTCTCCGGCACCGAGCTGAGCGACCCGCAGGACGTGGTGCTCGCGGCCCCGGGCGAAGGCCTGCCGGTGCTCTGGCTCAACCCCGAGCTGGAGATGAGCGCCGGCAAGACCATGGCGCAGACCGGCCACGCGGCCCAGCTCGCCTGGTGGCGGCTGGACGAGGCGCAGCGCAAGGAGTGGGCGGAGAGCGGCTTCGCGCTGGCGGTGCGCACCGCGGAGCCAGCGCGCTGGAGCGAGTTGAGCGACGGACGGCTGCCGCTGGTGCACGACGCGGGCTTCACCGAGATCGCCCCCGGGCCAACCGTTGCAGTCGAAGGCGGCACGCGCTACTGCCCCACCCCGCGCCTACGGCGCCCGTGAACGCACCACGCTGAACCCAACACGGCAGCGTAGCGGGTGAGGAGCGCGCGTTCCCGGCAGCCGCATGCCTCCGGCCGGTCCTCTCTCACTGGGCATCGCTCCCGCCGCGAAGGGTGGTCGGGGCGAAGCAGGACGCCCCGGCCACGGCGGGCACCGGTTTCAGGTGCCGTTCCGGTCGCAGCAAATTGCTGCCGCCGGAGATTGGGGTTCAAGCAATCAAGCCTTCGCCATACCGCGCGGGTCCCCCGGCACGCGTCCCAGGCACCTGGGCCCGGCCACCGTTCCTGGCATGCTCTGGTCCCCTTCGCCTTTCGGTTCCAGGTAAGCCCTCGGACCCAGCAGACCTCCCTTCGAGTCTGTCCCGCCTGCGTCGGGGATGCGTCAGAGCGCTTTGTGGCGCACTGGTTGGCCTTGACCATCAGCAGGAAGTGGGCCTTCTTCTCCTCCACCAGGAAGCGCGCGTGGGCGCGCTGGGTGTGCGGGGCGTCTGCCGTGACGGTGACCCGGTCAGGTCGTAGGGTTCCAGCAGCGAGGCGAAACACGTGATTTCGCTGGTCTGGTCGGGAACCCGCAGCTGGGTGACGGTCCGGCCGTCGCCGGTCGCCGGTCGTCGTCCGCTCCGGCGACGAGCCCTCGTTCTTCGACCTCGCGCAGCAGTGGCCCCCGGCGGGCGAGTTCGAGTCGGGCAAGGTGGAGTAGCGGCGGGCATCCGCGCCCCGCTACTCCACCAGGTGCTCGTAACCCTCCACCAGTAGCTCCCCGTACTCGAACTTCGCGCCGAGCGCCACGTACCGGTCGTACTGGGCCCTGGTGATCCCGGGCCCGTAGGCCGTGAGTTCGAGCAGGAGCAGGCGGAAGGCGAGTTCGCACGACACCTGGGTCGCCACCAGGTTGAGCGCGGGCACGACGCCGGGCACGTAGTGCCAGTTCGCGCGCAGCGCCCCCGCCAGCATGCCGGTCGAGACCAGCATGATCTCGTCCAGCACCGCCCCGGTCAGGTGGGCGTAGGCGTCCCGTGGAACGCTCGCCCGGTAGGTCGGGTCCTCCTTCAGGAGCCGCTCCTGACAGAGCTCGACGATCTGCCGCAGCCAGTCACGGCCCTCCCAGCCCTCGGCCGCCAGGTCGTGACAGCGGTCGGTGGCAGCCGACCAGAGCGCCTCGATCGCCCAGGTCGGCACGGCCGAGTCGGCCAGCCGGAGCGCGTCGACCAGCAGGGCCTGCACCACTTCCGGGGGGTTGCCGACGGCGTAGGCCCTCAGCAGGTCGAGGTCGCTCCCCCCTCGTTCCCGCCAGCCCTGCTGGAAGGTCCTGATCAGGTTGCTGAGACCGAAGTCCAGCTCGCGGTATCGCTCCGTCATGGCTCCTCCTCGCTATTTGGCCAGGGGGAAGATCGAGGCGACGATCCACCCCTTCTTGTCGGTCGGGTCAAGCCTGCTCTGGACCCGGACCGTGGTGCCGGCGTCCACGATGCCGACGGTGTCGACTCCGTTGACGGGCACCTTCTTGTAGACCTTGCCCAGGGAGGTTATCGGCTGTCCGTCCGAGCCGACCAGATCGGGCGTCGCCCTGGCAGACGGTGACGTCCGCGGGGGTGCCGGGGGAGAGGGTGATGCTGGTCGGGTTCACGGCGCCGGTGGTGAAGACGGCGCTGTGCGAACTGCTGGGCAGCCACTCGGTCTTCGTGCGGCCGAAGCCGACGACCTGGAGGCTCTCGGCCGCGCTCGGCGCGGTACTGGACACCGCGATCGGGGCCCCGTCGGTGACGGGCTGGGCGAGCCGGGCCATCACGAGGTCGCGGTCGGTGCGGGGGTCGAGCTCGGCGATGGCCAGGGTGTGGCTGCCTATGGTGGCCGTGGTCGCGGTCTTGGGCGCGCCCGAGGGCACCGTGCTGAGGTCGGCGGGGTTGTCGGCGAAGCAGCTGGCCGCGGAGAGCAGCCACTGCGGGGCGACCAGGGTGGCGGTGCAGGAGCGCGAGCCGGGGTGGCGGGGCTGGCCGACGGTGATGGTGCCGACGGCCGGAACGGAGCTGGTGGGGGCGGTGGCGGCCGGGCCGCCGGTGGCGTTGAGCTCCAGCAGGGTGGTGGGCGCCGGTGGAGGTGCCTTCGCCGACCGGGGTCCAGGCGTTCTTGGCGATGTCGACGCTGGTGACGGTGCCCGCGGTGTTCAGGGTGGCCTTCAGGGCGTGGTCGTCGCCGTCCGGCTGTACAGCTGCACCAGGTTCCCACCTGACGCGCAGTCGGTGAGCAGGATGTGCCCGTCACCCGACTTGAGGGTGATGTTCTGGGAGGCCAGGATCTGCGCCGCCCCGGGGTAGCTGAAGTCCTCCACCGCCGAGGGCGGCGTGGCCGGAAACATTGCCGTCCTGGTCGGCAGCCTGCTGGCGACGGTGGGCGGGCCGCGAGCAGCGGCTCGCACCCGGGTGGCTCGGGTACTGTGCCTGGCATGGACACCGATCAGGCCAGTGCGTCGACCGAGGACCTGCGCTCCGCCGAACGCTGTCTGCAGGCCGCGCAACTTGCCGCCGACGTCACCGCACTTGACGCCCTGCTCGACGACCGCCTGGTCTTCACCGGACCGGACGGGCGCACGTACGCGAAGGACGACGACCTGGAGCTCCAGCGGAGCGGCCGACAGCGCCTCACCCGTGTCGACGAGGAGGACCTTGCCGTCCTGGTCGTGGGCCCGACCGGTGTCACCTGGTTCCTCGGCACGCTCGCCGGAACCTTCGAGGGACGGGAGTTCACCGCGCGCGTGCGCTACACGCGCACCTGGGTCCACACGCCCCGCGGCGGATGGCGCGTCATCGCGGCGCACGTCGGCCCCGCGTAGGGCAGGTCCGGCACGGGCCCGCGTCGCTGCGGCGGCGTCATGGCTGCCCAGCGGTGCGGTGGGGCGCCAGCGCGAGGTTGTAGGTGCCAAGAACCACGTCCGTGCTGGTCACGCTGCATGTTGGTATTCGTGCAGAATGCCGCCGAGGCGCTCGCGTCGGCGGACGTCGAGGTGGGTGAGCCCGGTCGGGTTCGGCGACGGGTTCGGGCAGTGGGTGTAGGGGCGCGGCGCTGGCGAGGCTGCGGTGGGGTCTGTGCGTGTTGTAGAACTGCTCGTACTCGCGTAGCGCGTGGAGTAGGTGGTTCTGGTTCCAGATGAGGGTGCGGTCGAGGAGCTCGGTTCGGCAGGACCGCACCCAGCGCTCCATGATCGCGTTCATCCGCGGCATTCGGATGCCGGTCTGGACGACCTCGATGCCCTCGGCCCGCAGGACGGCGTCGAAAGCGGCTGGGTAGCGGACGTCCCGGTCCCGGATCAGGAACTTCACCCTGGTGCCCGTGTCCTGAAGGTCCATGACCATGTTCCGAGCGAGCTGGGTCGTCCAGGCCGCGGTCGGGTGGGCGGTCGCGCCGAGGACCCGCACGCGCCGGGTGGCATGCTCGATCACCGCGAGGACGGTCACAGTCGCCCCGGTCAGTGTCCTGGTCTCGAAGAAGTCGGCGGCGAGGATGGCGTGGGCTTGGGAGCGGAGGAACGGCGCCCAGGTGGTGTGGTCGCGTTCGGGTGCGGGGTCGATGCCGTGCTCCTTGAGAATGTTCCACACGGTGGAGGCGGCGTCCTTGTCGCGGTCGCTCATCGGCAGGAGCCGTATCAAGATGAACACACTTGTCAAGGCCAGGTAGGGCAGTCGCAGCAACACCGGACCATCCTGGAACCGACCGGAACCAGCTGGCAAACACCGAGCGAGACCTCCGCTGTCACTCGACCGGCCGGCCTCGCGACAGTGTCCATACGTCAACTGACCAGCACGGACGTGGTTCTTGGCACCTACAGCGTCGAGTCCGCGTCGCGGGTGGGACCGGACCGGCGTGAGTACGTGCGGCACCTCGACAACCTCAACGATCGGTCGGTAGACCACCACGCTGGGAAGCCGAGGCTGCTCGCCCCTCAGCTCACGGGAACGAGGGTCAGGTAGGCCAGGCCCATGACGCCGCGATAGCCCCGGAGCCACATGGCGCGGTGGCGGTCGACACGGTTGCGGGTCTCCTTCGCCAGGGGGTGGTCGGGGTGGGCGGCAAGCCATTCCTCGACGTCGGACTGGTAGGCGGACTCGAAGTCGTCCCATTCGTCGAGGTTCGCGGTTTCGATCCAGGCGGGGCGAAAGCCCGCGGCGATGGCGAGGTCGACGAGATCGGGGAGGTCGTGGAACTCAGCGGGGGAGGCGTCGGGCCACATGGCCGACAAATCGCTTGGAGTGGGCGTGCGTTGCCAGAAGCTCTCGCCGAGAAGGACACGGCCGCCCGGGGTGACCAGGCGGCGAAGAGCGCGCAGGGCGGCAGTCGTGTGCTCAGGTGGCTGGGCGTCGCTGAGCGCGTGGCTGGCGCTGAAGCAGAGAACGAGGTCGGCGGGGCCATGGGCGGTGTCGACGGCGGACTCCTGGACGAAGCGGACGCGCTCGCCCAGCCCGCGGGCCTCAGCGTTGGCGCGCCCGCGGGCGAGGTCGTCCTCATTGAGATCGATGCCGACGCCGGTCGCACCGGGCGTCGCCTCGAGGAGGCGGAGCATGAACTCGCCCCAGCCGCAGCCGATGTCGAGCACGGTGACCGGGGTGGCTTGGGCGCTGAGCCGGCGGATCATCCTGGCGGCCCGGTCCTCGGAGAGCGGGCCGTGGAAGGTGAGCCGGGTCAGCCGCGGCGGGGCGGTGGTGTCATCCATGAGCCAGAACGGTAGGGCTGGCTCAGCTGTCGGCGACACCGGTTTTCCGTGCGGCGGTGCCAGGGCGGGCAGTCGACGGCTACCTCGCCAGCACTGGTCTGACCATGGGCAGCTGACCGACATCACGAATTCAACTTCAGTAGCGGCCGGGGTCGTCCGGGCCGGCTATGGCGGAGCGGGTCCGGGCTGATGACTTCCCTGCCAAGTCAACGTGTTGAGCCACGCAGGCCGGAGCGAGGTTGCTGAGGGGGCTCGTCCGGCTAGCCCCTCAGCAACCCCAAGATCAGTCGCTTTCCACGCGCTGATCAGTGGCGGAGAACGCACGGGGCCCCGAGCCGTGTGACAATAACGCACTCAAGGCTGTCTCGTAACTCGGCTGGCAGCATTGGGGCATGCGCCTGGCCGAGTGTTCTGACCTCAGTCGGCGAGCGCGAGGTTGTGCATGCGGGCGACGCGGCTGGCGGCCCAGTAGACGGCCGGGCCTCTACGCCGGCACGCGCGGAGGATCTTCCGACGGCGTGTTCGACCCGTGCCCGTACTCGGCGGTGGGAGCGGTTGGCGTCCTTCTGCCGATCGATGATCCGGTGGGCAGCTGTCGGTGAGACACCGAACGGCGGTGCCAGTTGGCGCATCGTCAGGTTCGTCCGGTAGTAGACCGCGACCAGCAGCACCCTGTCCTCCAGGGACAGCGCCCACGGCCGGCCCGGCCTGGATGGGTCCAGTGCCCGGCCGCCGCGGTACTTCACCGCCTGGACCCAAGCGCCTGAACTGGGCCGGGCGTAGCCCGGTGAGCACCTCGATGAGCTCACGACGCTCCGCCGACAGCACCTGCACACCCAGACCAGCGCCACGCAGCCTACGGAGTTACGAGACAGCCTTTAGCTTGATCTTTAACCTGTGCGGCGGGGGCGAGGGGTGTTGGACTTCTTCGTCTTCTTCGCTGCTGGCTTCGTCGTGCCTGTCTTGCGGGCTGT
>NZ_JBGCCO010000011.1:0-240652 GCF_041262605.1 Kitasatospora sp. GAS1066B | reverse complement strand
AGGAGATGAACGCCACCGTCTACCGCCGCTGCCCCGGCGTGGTCACCATCGCCGAGGAATCCACCGCCTGGGACGGCGTCACCCGCCCCACCGACGGCGGCGGGCTCGGCTTCGGCCTGAAGTGGAACATGGGCTGGATGCACGACTCGCTGGTGTACATCGGCAAGGAGCCCGTGCACCGCAAGTACCACCACAACGAGATCACCTTCTCGATGGTGTACGCCTACTCGGAGAACTACGTGCTGCCGATCTCGCACGACGAGGTGGTGCACGGCAAGCGCGCGCTGGTCTCCAAGATGCCGGGCGACTGGTGGCAGCAGCGGGCCAACCACCGCGCCTACCTCGGCTTCATGTGGGCCCACCCCGGCAAGCAACTGCTCTTCATGGGCCAGGAGTTCGCCCAGGGCGCGGAGTTCCACCACGAGGAAGGGCCGCAGTGGTGGGTGCTCGACGAGGGCTGGCCGGCCGCCGAGGACCACCAGGGCGTGCGACGGCTGGTCGGCGAGCTCAACCGGGTCTACCGCGCCACCCCGGCGCTCTGGGAGCAGGACACCAGCCCCGACGGCTTCCGCTGGCTGGACGGCGGCGCCGCCGAGGACAACCTGCTCTCCTTCGTCCGGTACCCGGTCGACGGACCGCCGCTGGTGGCCGTCTGCAACTTCTCGCCGGTGGTCCGGCACGGCTACCGGGTCGGCCTGCCCGGCCTGGGCGGCACCGACCAGCTCTGGACCGAGGCGCTGAACACCGACGCCGAGAGCTACGGCGGCAGCGGGGTGGGCAACCCCGCGCTGATCAAGGCCGAGCCGGCGGCCTGGAACGGGCAGCCGCGCAGCGCCGAGCTGATCATCCCGCCGCTGGCCACCCTCTGGCTGCGCCCAGCCTGAGCACGACACCGCCAGCCGACCGCCCCACACCCGGGGCGGTCGGCCCACCCACGCCCCTGGCGACCGGTGCTGAGCCCTGCTCAGCTCTCTCCCCGATCGAATGCAACCGAACACCCGTGCCCTAGTGTCATAGCTCGCGCCGGGCAGCGGGTCCGGGCGGCACAGGAGCTGGATACCGAAGAGCACGATGGCACTGACAGGCACCCCCTTCTTCATCCTCACGATCGTCCTCTTCGTGGGTTCGATCGCGCTGGCCATGGCGCAGTTCCGAGCGCGGGGCAAGGGCAGTGCGGTCCGCGGCAGCAGCCGGCGCCGCCGGGCCGGTGGTGGCAGCGCCGGCGGCGGGCCGCTGCAGGCCGTCGGGTACCTGACGACCATCCTGTTCTGCCAGGTCACCGCAGTGGCGATGGTCTTCGTCGTGGTCAACAACGAGAACCAGCTCTACGACAACTGGGCTGACCTGCTGGGCACCTCCAGCCACGTCCAAGCGGTCCCGGTCCCGCCGAAGGACAACGGCCTGGCCGGTGACCGGGCCGCCGGCTCCGCCGCGCCGCGGCAGAAGCAGGTGCTCACCTTCAAGCCGGCCAGCTCCGACGCCGTGCCCAAGGACGTCAAGCAGGCCGACCTCAAGGGCCAGCTCTCCGGGGTGGAGGGCGAGGTGCTGGTCTGGACACCGCCGCAGTACGACGACCCGGCCTACCAGAACAAGACCTTCCCGGTGGTCGAGCTGCTGGCCGGCTACCCCGGCAGCTCCAGCACCTGGTTCGGCGACATGGCGGTCACCAACCAGCTCTCCGCGCTGATGAAGTCCGGCCAGGTGACCCCGTTCATCCTGGTCTCGCCCCGGGTCCAGCTGCTCAACAACGCCGACACCGGCTGCGCCGACGTGCCGGGCAAGGTCAACGCCGACACCTGGCTGTCCCGCGACGTGCCGCAGATGGTCATCGACAACTTCCGGGCCGACGACACCGCGGCCGGCTGGGCGCTGGCCGGCTTCTCGGCCGGCGCGCACTGCGCCAACCGGCTCGCGATCGGCCACCCCGACCGCTACCGGGCCGCGATCGCCATGTCCGGCTACAACGACCCCATCGGCGAGAAGGCCTCGCTCACCTACCAGGACCCCAAGCTGCGCGTGATCGACAACCCCCTCTACATGCTGACCCACGCCCAGACGCCGCCGAACATCGGCCTCTGGGAGACCGGCAAGAAGGGCGACGGGCTGGAGGACGCGGTGGCGCTCCAGCAGGCCGCCAAATCGCCGACGGCGGTGACCACCTTCGAGACCACCGGGGCGCACCTCATCAGCACCTGGAAGCCGCTGGTCGCGCCGTCCTTCGAGTGGCTCTCGAAGCTCATCCCGGCGCCGTAGCAGCCACCGCGGGCGGGCCCTGCGGCCCGCCCCGACGGGGCCTTCGGCTCTTGCTCGGGCCGGGCGCGGCCGGGCGCAGCCGGGCACGTCGTCCTGCGACAGCGGCTTCGAACTGCGAAGGTATGGTCGAACCGATGATCGGCCCCGCAGGGCGTCGAAGGCTACCCGCGACGGACCGAGACGGACCGCGACGGACGGAGAGACACGCGTGGCGCGCAGTGTGTACGTGACCGGCATCGGCCGGGGGGACGGCCGCCAGGCCGTCGAACTCGGGGTCATGGAGCTGCTCACCCGCCAGGTGGACCGGGTGGGGGTGTTCCGTCCACTGGTGCACGCGCACGCCCCCGGCGAGCCGGGCACCGACCACGTGGTCGAGCTGCTGCGGGCCCGCTACCGCCTGGACCTGCCGGCCACCGAGCTGTACGGGCTGACCTACGAGCAGGCCGCCGCGCTGCAGGCCGCCCAGGGTCAGGACGAGCTGGTCGGCGCGCTGGTCGACCGGTTCCGGGCGCTGGAGCGCCGGTGCCAGGCCGTCCTGGTGCTCGGCACCGACTTCGCCGACACCAACATCCCCGACGAGCTGGCCTTCAACGCCCGCCTGGCCAACGAGTTCGGCGCCTGGGTGCTGCCCGTGGTCGGCGGGCACGACCAGGACCCGCCGGCCGTGATCGCCGAGGTGCTGGGCGCCCACCGCGCCTACACCGACCTCGGCTGCTCGATCCTGGCGATGATCGCCAACCGGGTGGCCCCCGGCGCCAAGCAGCCGGTGCTGCGCGGGCTGACCAGCAAGCTGCCGGTGCCCGCCTACGTGATCCCCGAGGAGCCGGCGCTGGCCGCGCCGACCGTGGCCCAACTGGTCGAGGCGACCGGCGCCGAGGTGCTGCTCGGCGACGCGGCGGGGCTGGCCCGGGACGTTCGGGGCTTCGTCTTCGGCGGCGCGATGCTGCCCACCTTCCTGCCGGCCCTGACCGAGGGGGCCCTGGTGGTGACCCCGGGCGACCGGGCCGACCTGCTGATCGGCTCGCTCGCCGCGCACGCCGCCGGTGCGCCACCGATCGCCGGGGTGCTGCTGACGCTGGCTCAGCACCCGGGCCCCGACGTGCTGGCGCTGGCCTCCCGGCTGGCCCCCGGCACGCCGGTCGCGGTGGTCCCCGAAGGCAGCTGGCCGACCGCCGCCGCGCTCACCCCGTTGGAGGGCAAGCTCGGCTCGGACAGCCCTCGGAAGGCCGAGATCGCCCTCGGCCTCTTCGAACTGCACGTGGACACCGCCGAGTTGACCAGCCGGATCGAGCTGAGCCGGTCCGACCGGGTGACCCCGATGATGTTCGAGCACGAGCTGCTGGAGCGGGCCCGCGGCGCCCGACGGCACGTGGTGCTGCCGGAGGGCACCGAGGAGCGGGTGCTGCGGGCCACCGAGATCCTGCTGCGCCGCAACATCTGCGACCTGACCCTGCTCGGCGAGGTGGACGCGGTCCGCCGCAAGGCCGCGAGCCTGGGCATCACGCTGCCGCAGCCCGAGGACGGGGGCGACCGGGCCCAGTTGCGGATCGTCGACCCGGCCGTCAGCCCGCTGCGCCGGCGCTTCGCCGAGCGCTACGCCGAGCTGCGCGCGCACAAGGGCATGACCGTCGAGCTGGCCGCCGACGTGGTCACCGACGCCAGCTACTTCGGGACCCTGATGGTGCAGGAGGGGATCGCCGACGGCATGGTCTCCGGCGCCGTGCACTCCACCGCCGCGACCATCCGGCCGGCCTTCGAGGTGATCAAGACCGCGCCGGGCGCCGCGATCGTCTCCTCGGTCTTCTTCATGTGCCTGGCCGACCGGGTGCTGGTCTACGGCGACTGCGCGGTCAACCCCGACCCCGACGCCCAGCAACTGGCCGACATCGCGATCCAGTCCGCCGAGACCGCCGCCGCCTTCGGCGTCGAGCCGCGAGTGGCGATGCTCTCCTACTCCACCGGCACCTCCGGCTCGGGCGTGGACGTGGACAAGGTCCGCAAGGCCACCGAGCTGGTCCGGGCGCTGCGTCCGGAGCTGCTGGTGGACGGTCCGATCCAGTACGACGCGGCGGTGGACCCGCATGTGGCCGCCACCAAGCTGCCGGGCTCCACGGTGGCGGGCCGGGCCAGCGTGCTGATCTTCCCGGACCTGAACACCGGCAACAACACCTACAAGGCCGTGCAGCGTTCGGCCGGCGCGGTCGCCGTCGGCCCGGTGCTGCAGGGCCTGCGCAAGCCGGTCAACGACCTGTCCCGCGGCGCCCTGGTGCAGGACATCGTCAACACCGTGGCGATCACCGCCATCCAGGCGCAGCGGGAGCAGGGCGCCCAACAGGAGCCGCCGGAACTGTCGGAGCCGCCGGAGCTGTCGGAGCACAAGGAGCAGAGCGCATGACCGAGGCGACCCGGATCCTGGTGCTCAACGCCGGCTCCTCGTCGGTCAAGTACCAGCTGATCGACATGGTGGACGGCACGCGCCTGGCGGCCGGCCTGGTGGAGCGGATCGGCGAGCACGGCGGCCGGCTGCTGCACACCCCGCACGGCGGCGAGCGGCGCGAGTCGACGCGGCCCTTCCCCGGCCACGCGGCCGCGCTCAAGGCGATGGCCGAGGAACTGGCCGCCGACGGCCTGGGCCTGGACTCCCCGGACCTCGCCGCGGTCGGCCACCGGGTGGTGCACGGCGGCAAGCGGTTCACCGCGCCGACCGTGGTGGACGACGAGGTGCTGACCGAGATCCGCCGCCTGGTGCCGGTGGCCCCGCTGCACAACCCGGCCAACATCACCGGGATCGAGGTGGCCCGGGCGCTGCGTCCCGACCTGCCGCAGATCGCGGTCTTCGACACCGCCTTCCACACCACGATCCCCGAGCACGCGGCCCGTTACGCGATCGACCCGGCGGTGGCCGACGAGCACCGGGTGCGCCGCTACGGCTTCCACGGCACCTCGCACCAGTACGTGTCCCGGGCCACCGCGCGGCTGCTCGGCCGGGCGCCGAGCGAGCTCAACATGATCGTGCTGCACCTGGGCAACGGCGCCTCCGCCTCGGCGGTGGCCGGCGGGGTCTGCGTGGAGACCTCGATGGGGCTGACCCCGCTGGAGGGGCTGGTGATGGGCACCCGCTCGGGCGACATCGACCCGGGCGTGATCTTCCACCTGCACCGGGTCGGCGGCCTGTCCATCGACGAGATCGACGAGCTGCTGAACCGGCGCAGCGGCCTGCTGGGCCTGTGCGGGGAGAACGACATGCGCGAGGTCATGCGCCGCACCGAGGCCGGCGACCCGGCCGCCGAGCTGGCTTTCAACGCCTACGTCCACCGGTTGCGCAAGTACCTCGGCGGCTACTACGCGGTGCTCGGCCGGGTGGACGCGATCGCCTTCACCGCCGGGGTCGGCGAGAACGCGGCGCCGGTGCGCGCGGCGGCCACCGCCGGCCTGGAGGCGCTCGGGATCGCGGTGGATCCGGAGCTGAACTCGGTCCGCTCCACCGAGGCCCGGGTGATCTCGCCCCCGTACGCCCGGGTCACGGTGGCCGTGGTGCCCACCGACGAGGAGCTGGAGATCGCCCAGCAGGCGTACACGCTGGTCCGAAACAGTTAACAGCTGTTGTCGGAGGTTCGTCCCAATCCCCGGGAATAACTCGTACGGATAGGATCATCCATATGCGCCGAGCGAAAATTGTCTGCACCCTGGGTCCGGCCACGGACTCCTACGAACAGCTGAAGGCCATCGTCGAAGCGGGGATGAACGTCGCCCGCCTGAACATGAGCCACGGCTCCCACGCGGAGCACGAGGAGCGGTACCGCAAGGTCCGCCAGGTGTCCCAGGACACCGGCCGCACCATCGGTGTGCTGGCCGACCTGCAGGGCCCAAAGATCCGTCTGGCGACCTTCGCCAACGGCCCGGTGACCGTTGACAACGGCGACACGTTCACCATCACCACCGAAGACGTCCCCGGTGACCAGTACAGCTGCGGCACCACCTACAAGGGCCTGCCCGGCGACGTGAAGCCCGGCGACCCGATCCTGATCAACGATGGCGTCATCGCCCTGGAGGTCGTCAGCGTCGACGGCCCGCGGGTGAAGACCGTGGTGATCGAGGGCGGGGTGCTCTCCAACAACAAGGGCATCAACCTGCCCGGCGCGGCCGTCAACGTGCCCGCGCTGTCCGAGAAGGACAAGGACGACCTGCGGTTCTCGCTGCGGCTCGGCGTCGACATGGTCGCGCTCTCCTTCGTGCGCAACGCCGGTGACATCGACGACGTGCACAAGGTGATGGACGAGGTCGGGATCCGGGTCCCGGTGATCGCCAAGATCGAGAAGCCGCAGGCGGTCGAGGCGATGGAGGAGATCGTCCTCGCCTTCGACGCGATCATGGTCGCCCGTGGCGACCTGGCCGTCGAGTACCCGCTGGAGAAGGTGCCGCTGGTCCAGAAGAAGCTGATCACGCTGGCCCGCCGGAACGCCAAGCCGGTCATCGTCGCCACCCAGATGATGGAGTCGATGATCCACGCCTCGCGCCCGACCCGCGCCGAGGTCTCCGACGTCGCCAACGCGATCCTGGACGGCACCGACGCGGTGATGCTCTCCGCCGAGTCCAGCGTCGGCAAGTTCCCGGTCGAGACGGTCAAGACGATGAGCCGGATCGCCGAGCAGGCCGAGGCCGAGCTGCTGGCCCAGGGCCTGCAGCCGCTCAACCCGGGCCGCAAGCCCCGCACCCAGGGCGGCTCGGTGGCCCGCGCGGCCTGCGAGCTGGGCGACTTCCTGAACGCCCAGGCGCTGGTGGCCTTCACCAAGTCCGGTGACACCGCCCGCCGCCTGTCCCGCTACCGCTCCCCGATCCCGGTGATCGCCTTCACCCCGGACGCGGCCACCCGCAACCAGCTCTCGCTGAGCTGGGGCGTCGAGGCGTACGTGACCGAGCAGGTGGCCACCACCGACGAGATGGTGCTGCAGGTCGACCAGGAGCTGCTCAGCATGAAGCGGCTCAGCGAGGGCGAGACGGTGATCGTCACCGCCGGTTCGCCGCCCGGCGTGCCCGGCAACACCAACATGGTGCAGGTGCATCACCTGGGGTCCCGCGTCGGCCTCTGAGGCGACGTCGGCAAGCCGATGGGCCCCTCCGAAGCTGCTGCGCTTCGGAGGGGCCCATCGGCTTGCCGTCGGGACGTCAGTGCCCGTACGGGTAGGGCTCGTTGTCGTTGTACATGTGCATGCCCGGGATGGTCAGGGTGCCGCCGAACTGGCCGGCCTGGACGGCGGTGACCCCGGTCATGGTGATGTCGAGCGGGATCGGCACCAGGCCGATCAGGTCGTAGAGCCAGGTCGGCAGCGTGTCGGGGGTCAGCGTGATGGTGCCCAGCGGCGGCAGCGGGATGCCGTACAGGGCGGACAGCTCACCGCTGAGGCTCTCGACGTACATGGTGATCGGGCCGTTGACCATGGTCGAGGTGCTGCCGGGGGCGCCCTTGACGTGGAAGGTCTGGGGCGGGGTGTTGCCGTACCCGGTGTTCTCGAGGGTCGACATGTCGAGATTGTCGATGTCCACCGCGCTGACGGTGAACTTGAGCACCCGCTTGGTGCCGGTCGGCGAGTGCACCTCGTAGACGCCGCCGAAGACCGCACCGTGCAGCGCGAGCCTGGTGGTCTTCAGGGTCCAGTTCTGGTCCGGCACCACCTGGCCGCCCGGGACCGTGGCGGCCGCGACCTTGCTGGTGTCCACCGGGCAGAGCGGGCGGGTGTCGCCGTTCGCCAGGGCTGAGGCGACCGCGGCGGGCCCGGCGGCGCCGCTCGGCGCCGGGGAGCCGCTGGGGGCCGTGCTCGGGGCGCTGGAGGGCGAGGCGCTGGACGAGGCGCTCGGGGTCTTGCCGGTGGTACTGGAGGGCGTGCTGGACGGCGTACCGCTCGGCGTGGCCGGGGCGGGGGTCACGGGAGCCGCGGGCGTGCCGGCTGCGGGCGTGCCGGGCTGGGCGGTGGCCGGGGTGCTCGGGGTGACCGGAGCGCCGACCTGGGGAGCGGCGGGCGGCGGGGTGCTCGGGGTGGACTTCGGCTGCGGCTGGTTCTGGTGGTTCGGGTCGAAGATCCCGGTGATGCCGTTGATGATGTCGCCGAGCAGGCCGCCGCCGCTGCCGCTGCTGTCGTCCGCCTGCACCACGTGACTGGTGACGGCGGCCGCGGCCTGCTGCTGCGCGCCCGGGCTCGCGGTCGGGCCCGCGGTCGGCGGGACGAAGGCGGCACCCACCTGCTGGCCGGTGCCGCTCGCCACCTGGCCGGTGCCGCTCGCCGACGCCTTGGTGGGGCTCGCAGCCGTCTTGGTGGGGCTCGTCGGGGCCGTGGTGGGGCTCGCCGACGCCGTGGTGGGGCTCGGGTTCGGGACCGGGGTGAGCTGGCTCTTGGGGACCTGGGTGATGGTCACCGGGGCGTTCGCGGCGGGCGCGCAGGAGGTACCGGCGGTCGTCGCGGCGGAGGCCAGCTCGGGCAGTACCGTGCTGCCCATCAGCAGGGCCGTCGGGACGGCCGTGAAGGCCAGTAGCCGGGCCCGCTTGCGGCCGCTCACCCGGGGCGCGGCGTGCCGCGGCCCCTCGGTCGGCTGCTGCGCCTGCTCTCCCCCGTTGCCGGTCACCGCACCTCTCCCGCCTGCTCGGTCGTGCCGGGCTGCTCGGGCAGCCGCATGGTCTGCTCGGTGGGCTCGGCAGCGGGCTCGCCCGGCTGCTCCGCCACGGCCTGCTCCGCCACGGCCTGCGCGGGGACGGACATCGCCACACCCGGGTCGACCGCGGCCTCGGCCACCGGAATCGGCTCCTTGAGCGGCGCCCAGGAGCAGAGCAGCCCGCCGCCGAGCAGTCCGAGGATCAGGCCCATCCCGAACCCGCCGAGGTTGGAGACCGGGACCGAGATCAGCGTCAGGATGGTGACGGCGATGCCGCAGAAGACTCTGGTGGCCGGCTGGAACCAGGCCGAGACCCCGAGCGCGATCATCAGCAGGCCGATCACCAGCGAGCCGGAGCCGGCCGTGGTGGACATCGTCATCGTGACCCCGGAGAGGGTCAGGTGCGCGTACGGGAAGTACAGGATCGGTACCCCGCCGACGATCGACACCAGGCCGCCCCAGAACGGCCGGGTCCGGCGCCAGGCGCGGAACCTCAGCCGCACCCGGGTGAACAGGCCGGCACCGTCGGGCCAGAGGGGGGCAGTTGCGCTGGTCACGATGGAACTCCTCGTGGGTCTGTCCGAGGGGGGAGCTTGGGGTGTGCGGCCAGGGGACGGCTCGAATCGCGCCGCCCCCTGGCCGCCGGGACCGCTCGGGCGGCCTCGGGTCATCCGTTCATCCGTACCGGGTGCGCGGCTGGGCCGGACGCACCGTCAGGGGCGGATCAGTAGCACTCCTTGTCGCCCGACACGATGTTCAGGTTCAGGCCAGGCAGTGCGAAGGTCCCCGCGGAGGTGGCCCAAGCGGTCTGCTGGACACCCGACAGGTCGGCCGTCTGGGCGGACTGCGCGAAGCCGGTGGCGCCGCTCGGCAGGCCACTGCCGTCGGCGGCCTTCCAACCGTTGGTGGCGCTGCCGCTCAGGGTGGAGGCGTCCCGGCCGATGTCGATGTTCTGGAACGTCGCGTCGGCCTTCAGCTGGTTCAGGTCGATCAGCAGGTTGGAGGCCTGGACCTGGCGCGCGTCGGTGGAGATGTCACCGGACACCGGGTCGGTGCCGGCGTGCAGCTGCAGGGTGTAGGTGCCGAGCGGGCCCAGGTTGTAGACCACCGACTGGCACAGGTTGTGGATGCTGGCCTTGTCGAAGGCCGAGATCGCGACCACGTGCGGGCTCTTGTCGGAGCCCACGTCGACCGAGCCGAACTGGGCGAAGTTGGTGCCGTGCAGGGTGTCGGCGGTCACCTTGAACTGCTGACCGGAGACACTGAACGAGGCGGCCAGCGCGCTCTGCGCGATGCTCACCCCGACCACCGCGGTGGCGGCGATGCTGGGCACCATGACGAGGGCGAAGCGCTTCCAGCGGGTCTTGCCATAAGTCTGGGACATGCGTGTCCTCCTTCTCGGACGTACATCTCCGGTCGGGTCCGACACGCTGCGCGGATCCCGTCCTGGGATGGGAGAAGAGCTACGTCCTCGGTAGCCGATAGCACCGTCGTCGAGCAGGACAACCTGACGACGGGCGATCACCCCCGAGCGACAACCAAGCGACCGCACGGGGCCGCGCGGTCCGACGAGGACAGGAACCGCGGTGGGACGCGGACACCCCCCTGCCCTCAACCGCCGGACGGCGCCGGCGGTTACCTGGTGGGGATCCCGTACCGCACATGTCCGGCAGACTGCCGGAGCGTGAAGTGAGGGACCAGGCGAGGCCGATCGTGCTGGAATCCCGGCCGAAGCACAAGGGGTGCGTTACTGACGGGTAATCCAATACCCGTGGGTGATGATCATGAGTTGAGCATGACATCAACGCAGCGTGACGAAAACCGGCCACCGCCCCGCAGAAATCTCCTGGAAACAGGAAGGAAACACCGCCGCGCGGTCACCAGAGGTGATCGCGCGGCGGTGTTGTCAAGATTTGATAAACCCTCACGGAGTTGACACGAATGTCGGTTTATCACTGCCGATCATCGACGACACCGCAGGTCACCCGCCGTGCCATCAGCGGCACCCGAGGTCGCGTCAGCAGAGGCTCGGTCAGAACAGGCTCGATCAGAACAGGCCGGTCAGAACAAGACCCGGGCCAGCGCCGAGCGGGCCGCGATGACCCGCGGGTCGTCCGGGCCGATCACCCCGAAGAGCTCCAGCAGGCGCAGGCGCGCGGTGTCGCGGTCGGCCCCGGCGGTCCGGCCGACCGTGTCCACCAGACGCCCGAAGGCGTCCTCGACATGGCCACCCACCAGGTCCAGATCGGCCGCGTCCAGCTGGGCCTTGACGTCCTTGGCATCGGCCGCCGCGGCGGTGCGCACCGCCTGCGGGTCCAACTCCTGGACCCGGCGCAGCAGCTCGGCCTGGGCCAGGCCCAACTGGGCCTCGACGTTGCCCGGCTGGTCGGCCAGCACGTTCTGGTAGGCCTGGACCGCGCCGCCCAGGTCGCCGCGGTCCAGCGCCTCGTGCGCGGCGGCCAGCGCCGGATCCTCGGGCAGGCCGGGCAGCTCGGTGCCCGCCCCGTCGGCGGACGGCTCCGCGCCGCCGACGATGCCGAAGCGCTGCTCGGCCACCGCGATCAGCTGGTCCAGCACCTTGCGGACGTTGGTCTCGTTCTCGGCGCCCTGGAAGAGCGGCACCAGCTGGCCCGCCACCACGGCCATCACGGCCGGGATGCTCTGGATGCCGAACTGCTGGGCGATCAGCTGGTTCTGGTCGACGTCGATCTTGGCCAGCACGATCCGGCCGGCGTACTCCTCGGCCAGTCGCTCCAGGATCGGGCTCAGCTGCTTGCAGGGGCCGCACCACTCAGCCCAGAAGTCGACGACCACCGGCACCTCGGTGGAGCGCTGGACGACCTCCTCCTCGAAGGTGTCCTCGGTGACGTCGATCACCAGCTGGTAGCCGGCACTCGGGGCCGCCACCCCGGCGGCCTCGGCGGCGGATGCCTGACGGGCGCGTTCGGCCCGGGCCTGCTCGGCCTTCTGCGCGGCCTCGCCGGCCGCCTTCACCGCGGCGAGGTCGACCGCGCCGCGCAGGGCGGAGCTGTTCAGATGCGTGTTCCGTGGCTGCATGGCACCATCCTCCCCCGTCCGCGCGGCTGCCGGGCGCCATCCGCGGGGAAAACCCGCGCCGAGCCCCGGTTGAAGCGCCTTGCGCCGGCTCCGCTCCCCTACAGTGCGGAGCCGGCAGGCCGGTAGTCGATCTCCTCAGCGGCGCGGATCCCCACCCGCGCCCCGCACCCGCCCCTCCCACAGGGCCGGCGCGTGGTCGCCGCTCTATTCGCTACAGGTCGTAGCGTATCTGGCCCACGCCCCCACGATGCAAGCCCCGCTTGCCTGTCAACCACGTGATGTGAGCCACTTTTCTTGTGGTCCAACTGTCGATACGGTTGCAGTCCCCACCCAAGCTACTCGTCAGTACATGCAAGGAGGCCCGGTGGCCCCCACCCAGCAGCCGGCCCAGTCCCCCGTCCCGTCCCGCGTCCCGTCCCGCACCAAAGGCCGCCCGCGCAGCGCCGCCGCGGACCAGGCGATCCTCGACGCGACCCGGGAGGCGCTGGCCGAACTCGGCTGGGGCGGGCTGACCATGGGCCACGTCGCGATCCGGGCCGGCGTCGCCAAGACCACCCTGTACCGCCGCTGGCCGTCCAAGAACGAGCTGGTGGTCGACGCCGTGGCCAGCCTCTTCGACGAGCTGGCGGTGGCCGACCTGGGCAGCCTGCAGGCCGACATCGAGGACGTGGTCGCCCAGTTCGCCGCCGTGCTGGCCCGCCCCGAGAGCCAGGCCGCGCTGCTCGCCGTCTTCGCCGAGGGCAGCCGCGACCCGCAGCTGCGGCAGCGGATCCGCGAGCACATCGTCGACCCGCAGAAGGTCCTGGTGCACCAGGGCCTGGCGCACGCGCTGGCCCGCGGTGAACTGACCGCCGAGGCCGACCCGGTGGCCGGCGCCGAGCAGATCGACGTCATCTTCGACACCATCGCAGGCGCGGTCGAGCACCGGATGCTGGTGATCGGCGAGCCGGTCACCCCGCGGTGGATCCGCCGCTTCAGCGACCTGCTGCTCAACCCCGGCCTGTACCAGAGCTGCTGAGCCCGGGCGGGGCGGACGGCGAAGACGGCGAAGCCGCCGGGTGCATCCCGCACCCGGCGGCTTCGCGGCCGGCCGGTAACAGTCCGGGGGTTCAGAAGCCGGCCGGCTCCCGGTAGACCCCCCACTCGGCGCGCAGCGCGTCGCAGATCTCGCCGAGCGTGGCCTCGGCCCGCACCGCCCGCAGCATCGGCGGGATCATGTTCGACCCCTCGCGCGCTGCCGCCAGCATCGCGTCCAGACCGGCCCGCACCGCCGCCTCGTCCCGCCCGGCCTTGCGCGCGCCCAGCGCCCGCACCTGCTCGCGCTCCACCTCGTGGCTGACCCGGAGGATCTCCAGCTCCCTGGTCACCGACTTCGGGAAGCAGTTGACCCCGACCACCCGCTTCTCGCCCTTCTCCACCGCCTGCTGGTACTGGAAGGCGGCCTCGGCGATCTCGCCGGTGAAGAAGCCGTCCTCGATCCCGCGCAGGATGCCGGCCGTCATCGGGCCGATCTCGTGGTCCGGGCTGCCCTTGGCCAGGATCCTCGCGAAGATCTCCTCGGCCTGTGCCTCGATCCGGTCGGTCAGCGCCTCGACGTACCAGGAACCGCCGAGCGGGTCGGCCACGTTGGCCACCCCGGTCTCCTCCATCAGCACCTGCTGGGTGCGCAGCGCGATCTCGGCGGCCTGCTCGGAGGGCAGCGCGAGGGTCTCGTCCAGCGCGTTGGTGTGCAGCGAGTTGGTGCCGCCGAGCACCGCCGAGAGCGCCTCGACGGCGGTGCGCACCACGTTGTTGTAGGGCTGCTGGGCGGTCAGCGAGACCCCGGCGGTCTGGGTGTGGAAGCGCAACCACTGCGCCTTGTCCGTCTTGGCGCCGTAGGCCTCGCGCAGCCAGCGGGCCCAGATCCGGCGCGCGGCGCGGAACTTGGCGATCTCCTCGAAGAAGTCCAGGTGGGCGTCGAAGAAGAAGGACAGACCGGGGGCGAAGACGTCCACATCCAGGCCGCGGGAGAGGCCCAGCTCGACGTAGGCGAAGCCGTCGGCCAGCGTGTAGGCGAGCTCCTGCGCGGCCGTCGCCCCGGCCTCGCGGATGTGGTAGCCGGAGACCGAGAGCGGCTTGTAGGCGGGGATGCCCTCGGCGCAGTACTCCATCAGGTCGCCGATCAGGCGCAGGTGCGGCTCGGGGGCGAAGAGCCACTCCTTCTGCGCGATGTACTCCTTGAAGATATCCGTCTGCAGGGTGCCGTTGAGCACCGACGGGTCGACGCCCTGCCGCTCGGCGGCCACCAGGTACATGCAGAAGATCGGCACGGCCGGGCCGCTGATCGTCATCGAGGTGGTGACCTCGCCCAGCGGGATGCCCTTGAAGAGCACCTCCATGTCGGCGGCCGAGTCGATCGCGACCCCGCAGTGGCCGACCTCGCCCAGCGAGCGGGCGTCGTCGGAGTCGTAGCCCATCAGGGTCGGCATGTCGAAGGCCACCGAGAGGCCGCCGCCGCCGGCCTCCAGGATCATCCGGTAGCGCTCGTTGGTCTGCTCGGCGTTGCCGAAGCCGGCGAACTGCCGGATGGTCCAGGTCCGGCCGCGGTAGCCGGTGGGGTGCAGGCCACGGGTGTACGGGTACTCGCCCGGCCAGCCGATCCGCTCGAACCCCTCGTAGGCCTGACCGGCCGGCGGGCCGTAGACCGGCTCCACCGCGTCGCCGGACAGGGTGGTGAAGTCGGCGTCCCGCTTGCGGGCGCTGTCGAAGCGCTGCTGCCAACGCTGCCTGCCGCGCTCGATGTCCTCGGCGTCCATGGGGCTCAGCTCCCGCTCGGTTCTCGATGGTAGGACGTTCTGGAAATTTACTCGGACGTCCTACTACTTGTCGATGCCGACCCGACGTGAAGCGGCCGCGAAAACGCCGAAGGCCCCACCGGTGCGGTGGGGCCTTCGGCGACGAGGGGTCGGACGACCGGGGTCAGGCGCTGATCGGCTGCTTGCCCTCGGCCGGCGCGAAGAGCGGCGCGAGCTCGCGCGAGACCTTGCGCTCCACGAAGAAGGCGGCGGTCGGCACGGTGCCGGCCAGCAGCATCCAGGCCAGCTTGCCGAGCGGCATCTTCGCCTTGCTGCCCAGGTCGAAGGCGAAGACCAGGTAGACCACGTACAGCCAGCCGTGCGCGATACCCACGACGGTGACGAACCCGTCCGCCCCGTTGACCTTGAGCAGGTACTTGGCGATCACACCGATGGTCAGCAGGATCAGCAGCACACCGGTCAGATACGCCAGGGCCCGGTAGCGGGTCAGCACACTCTGCTTCATGTTCGGGCCAGCCTTCGTTCTGTCACGGGGGTCGGACGGCTCATCCGAGGGTAGCCGCAGTTTTCACCCGGACTGCGCCGGGGGCTCGGCGAAGTCGCCCGCCGCCACCCGCAACGGCCTGAGCAGCTCGAACACCTGTCGGCACTGCTCCTCGTCGTAGGACTCCAGACCGAAATCGATCGCCATCAGCTCCCGGGTGGCCTGCTCGACCACCTCGCGACCGCGCGCGGTGATCGCGGCCAGCACGCCGCGGCCGTCCAGCGGGTTGGGACGACGGGAGACCAGGCCGGCCTTCTCCAGCCGGTCCACCGTGTTGGTCACGCTGGTCGGGTGCACCATCAGCCGCTCGCCGATCTTGGACAGCGACAGCTCGCCGGTGCGGCTGAAGGTGAGCAGCACCAGCGCCTCATAGCGGGCGAAGGTCAGCCCGTACGGCTTGACCACCGCGTCGACCCGGCCGAGCAGGATCTGCTGAGCCCGCATCACCGAGGTGATCGCGGCCATCGCGGGCACCTCGCCCCAGCGACGGGCCCACAGTTCGTCGGCACGGGCGATCGGGTCGAAGTCGAGCGCGAGGGGTTTGGCCACGTCCCACACCGTACCGGCGGGCCGCCCGGTGCTCGCCGGACGGCCCGCATCGTGGGATCAGTGGGATCAGGCGACGGCGGGCGCCAGTTCGCCGCGCTCCTCCTTGGCCAGCATCCGCTCGGCGAAGAAGCCGCCGGTGGGCAGCACCGACAGGACGAAGAGCAGCGCCACCCGCTTGAGGTCCCAGCGCTGCTTCTGCCAGGCCAGGCCCAGGAAGGCCACGTAGGCGAGGAAGAGCATCCCGTGGATCATGCCGAGCACCGGCACCGGGTTGAAGCTGGTGTTGTACTTGAAGATCATTCCGACCAGCAGAAGTATGAAGGACAGGCCCTCGGGGCCGGAGACGAGACGCAGGCGGTGGGCGGCGCTGTGCTGCATGACGGAGTACCTCACGGGTGACGGTGTCGCTTGTGAACGGGGGCACAAGCCGACGCCCATTATGTGCGCAGGACGCGCCGCGAACGGGACCGGGGTGCCCGAGCTCACACCCGACCCGGCACCCGACCCGACACCCCTGACGGACCGTCGGCGCCGCTCGCTATCCTGCTGCCGCGCGACCCGGCGGCCGGGCGCGCCCGTACCGATCGGGGGAGCTCCACCACCATGGCGAAGCGGGACTGGAACCGGCGCACCTGCGCCAAGCGTGGCCACATCACCTACGCGCCGAGCGAACCGGCCCTGCGCGGGCGGCTGCACGCCGCCACCGCGGCCGGCGAGGCCTGGCGCTGCCTGCGCTGCGGCGACTTCACGCTCGGCGCGCCACACGGCTCGGGGCCGGCCACCGGCGCACCGCTGGTGATGCGCGGCAAGGCGCTGCGCGACCTGTTCGTGCTGCGACTGCTGGCCGTCGAGCGGGGCGTGCGCGGCGTGCTGGGCATCCTGATCGCCTGGGCGGTGTGGAAGTTCTCCAACAGCCAGGACGCCCTGCACCAGCTCTTCGACCAGGACCTCACGATCTTCAAGCCGGTGGCCGACCACTTCCACTGGGACCTGGAGCACGCCTCGGTGGTCGACACCATCCGCAAGACCTTCGACTACAAGCACAACACGCTGGTCTACGTGGCCGGCGGCGTGCTGGCGTACTCGCTGATCGAGGCGGTGGAGGGCGTGGGCCTGTGGCTCGGCAAGCGCTGGGCGGAGTACCTCGCGGTGATCGCCACCGCCGCCTTCCTCCCGCTGGAGGGGTACGAGCTGCACGAGCACGCCAGTGCGATCAAGATCGCCACCACCGTGGTCAACGTGCTCGCGGTGCTCTGGATCCTGCTCTCCAAGCGCCTGTTCGGGCTGCGCGGCGGAGTCGAGGCCTTCGAGGCGGAGCGGCACTCGGCCTCGCTGCTCGAGGTCGAGCAGGCGGCTGGAGTGCAGCCCGCCCACGCCCAGTCGGTCCCGCTGGCCGGTCCTACAATATTGTAGAAAGTTGAACAATATCGGGTACCATGGTCGGTATGGACACCAACGCCACCGAGCCGACCGAGGTCCCGGCCGAGCCCACCACCGCGGACGCTCCCTGGCTGACGGCCCGGGAGCAACGGCTCTGGCGTGCCCATCTGGAGGTCAGCCGGCTGCTGGAGTACCAGCTCAGCCGCGAGTTGCAGCAGCACGACCTGGCGATCAACGACTACGAGATCCTGGTCGTGCTCTCCGAGGCCCCCGACCACCGGATGCGGATGACCGACCTGGCCACCGCCACCCTGCAGTCCAAGAGCCGGCTCTCCCACCAGATCACCCGGATGGAGAGCGCCGGCCTGGTGCTACGCCAGGAGTGCCCGGGCGACCGCCGGGGCCTGTACGCCCACCTCACCGAGGCGGGTTGGCAGACGCTGCGCCGGGCCGCGCCGGACCACGTGCGCAGCGTCCGCGCCCACTTCATCGACCGCCTCGACGAGCAGCAGCTCGACGCCATGTTCCAGGCACTGGGCCCGATCGCCGACCACCTGCGGGCGCTGCGCGGCCGGGTCTGACCTTCGGGTCAGCCGCCCTGGCGGTCGGTCAGCCCGGCCACCAGCTCGTCGGCCGCGCCGTACGGGTCCAGCCGGCCGGCCGCGACCTGCTCGGCCAGCGCACCCAGGTGACGGTCGCCGCTCAGGTCCCCGATCCGGGCCCGCAGCCGGGCCAGCGCGATCGCCTCGATCTCCTGGGCCGCCCGGCGCTGCCGGCGGGCCGTCAGCTCGCCGTGCTCCTCCAGCCAGGCGCGGTGCTTCTCCAGCGCCTCGACCACCTCGTCGACGCCCTCGCCACGGGCCGCCACCGTCTTGACGATCGGCGGGCGCCAGTCCCCCGGTTCGCGCGCCTCGCCGAGCCCGAGCATGTGGCTCAGCTCCCGGGCGGTGGCGTCCGCGCCGTCCCGGTCGGCCTTGTTGACCACGAAGAGGTCGCCGATCTCCAGGATCCCCGCCTTGGCGGCCTGGATCCCGTCACCCATCCCGGGCGCCAGCAGCACCACCGTGGTGTCCGCCTGCGCGGCCACCTCCACCTCGGACTGCCCGACCCCGACGGTCTCCACCAGGATCACCTCGCAGCCCGCCGCGTCCAGCACCCGCAGCGCCTGCGGGGCCGCCCAGGAGAGCCCGCCCAGGTGCCCGCGGGTGGCCATCGAGCGGATGAAGACCTCGGGATCGGTGGCGTGGTCCTGCATCCGCACCCGGTCGCCGAGCAGCGCGCCGCCGGAGAACGGCGAGGAGGGGTCCACCGCGAGCACCGCGACCCGCTTGCCGAGCCGCCGGTAGGCGGCCACCAGCGCCGAGGTGGAGGTCGACTTGCCGACCCCGGGCGAGCCGGTCAGGCCCACCGTGTAGGCCCGCCCGGTGTACGGCGCCAGCGCGGCCATCGCCTCGCGCAGCTCGGGCGCGGCGTTCTCGACCAGCGAGATCAGCCGGGCCACCGCCCGCGGGCGGCCGGCGCGCGCCTGCTCGACCAGGGTCGGCACGTCGATCATGGAGTCTCCTCACTCGAAACCCGAACGACCGGCGCCCCCTGCGTGCAGGGGGCGCCGGTCACTGACGCCTGATCAGGCCTGGGGCACCCGGATGATCAGGGCATCGCCCTGACCGCCGCCGCCGCAGAGCGCGGCCGCACCGATCCCACCGCCGCGCCGGCCCAGCTCCAGCGCCAGGTGCAGCACCACGCGGGCACCGGACATCCCGATCGGGTGGCCGAGCGCGATCGCGCCGCCGTTCACGTTGACCTTCTCCTCGGTGACACCGAGGTCCAGCATCGACTGGTGGGCGACGGCGGCGAAGGCCTCGTTGATCTCGATCAGGTCCAGGTCCTCGACCGCGATGCCCTCCTTGGCCACCGCGTGCTTGATCGCGTTGGACGGCTGCGACTGCAGCGAGTTGTCCGGGCCCGCCACGTTGCCGTGCGCGCCGATCTCGGCGATCCAGCTCAGGCCCAGCTCCTCGGCCTTGGCCCGGCTCATCACGACCACGGCGGCGGCGCCGTCGGAGATCTGCGAGGAGGTGCCGGCGGTGATCGTGCCGTCCTTGCTGAACGCCGGGCGCAGCTTGGCCAGGCCCTCGACCGTGGTGTCGGCCCGGATGCCCTCGTCCTGGCTGAACAGCACCGGCTCGCCCTTGCGCTGCGGGATCGCGACCGGCACGATCTCGGCCTCGAAGACGCCGTTCTTCTGCGCGGCGGCGGCCCGCTGGTGCGAGCGGGCCGCGATCTCGTCCTGCACCTCGCGGCCGATGCCCAAGCGGGTGTTGTGCTTCTCGGTCGACTCGCCCATCGGGATGTTCTCGTACGCGTCGGTCAGGCCGTCGTAGGCCATCGCGTCGAGCAGCTCGATCGCGCCGTACTTGTAGCCCTCACGGGACTTCGGCAGCAGGTGCGGGGCGTTGGTCATCGACTCCTGGCCACCGGCCACCACGATGTCGAACTCGCCGGCCCGGATCAGCTGGTCGGCCAGCGCGATCGCGTCCAGGCCGGAGAGGCAGACCTTGTTGATGGTCAGCGCCGGCACGCTCATCGGGATGCCGGCCTTCACGGCGGCCTGGCGGGCCGGGATCTGGCCGGCGCCGGCCTGCAGCACCTGACCCATGATCACGTACTGCACCTGGTCACCGGTCACGCCGGCCCGCTCGAGCGCGGCCTTGATCGCGAAGCCGCCCAGGTCGGCGCCGGAGAATCCCTTGAGCGAGCCGAGCAGCCGACCCATCGGGGTACGGGCGCCCGCGACGATCACGGAGGTGGAAGCGGTGGAAGCGGTAGGCATGGAACGAGCCCCTTCGCACGTCTTGGCCAGCGAGTCCTGCCGGGATCGAGCACGGCGACAGGGCCCGGGGGGAGGATGCAGCTCAATGTACTGACCCGTAACCCGGGCGTCACCGGAGCAACGGTGTGATCAGGCTCGCACGCGGCCCGGTGGCGCGACGCCCCGCATCTGCGCTGCACTGGTCCGACCCCAGCTTCAGGAGGCTCAGCGTGTTGACCCGGATCGACCACATCGGCATCGCCTGCTTCGACCTCGACAAGACCGTCGAGTTCTACCGTGCCACGTACGGCTTCGAGGTGTTCCACAGCGAGGTGAACGAGGAGCAGGGCGTCCGCGAGGCGATGCTCAAGATCAACGACACCGGTGACGGCGGCGCCTCCTACCTGCAGTTGCTGGAGCCGACCCGGGAGGACTCCACGGTTGCCAAGTGGCTGGCGAAGAACGGCGAGGGCGTGCACCACATCGCCTTCGGCACCGCGGACGTCGACGGTGTGGCGGCGGACGTCCGGAGCAAGGGCGTCCGGGTGCTGTACCCGGAGCCGCGGGTGGGCTCGATGGGCTCGCGGATCACCTTCCTGCACCCCAAGGACTGCGGCGGCGTGCTGACCGAGCTGGTCACTGCGGCCAAGTCGGACGAGGAGCACTGAGCGCCGCCCCGACCGGCCGGTAACCTGCGCCAGTGACGACCTCGGCGGTTACAGGTTCACCCCGGCCCACTACACTGCCCAGGGTCGCGGGGAGTCCATAGCCAGGGCACGGCTGAACAGACGCTGTTCTGATCTGTCACCATTCTCCAGAAGGCAAGAGTTCGCTCAGGAGTCCACCCGGTCGGCGGAGCGCGGTCCACCGCGCGCCCCACCGGACCATGGCTCCGACCGCGGCGGACGGCTCCAGGAACCCCTGGGCCGTCCCCCAGTCCCGGCCCCGTCCGGGACTGGCCGCGGATGTTAGGACCGTTGCTGCCGGCCGACCCGACGGGGTCGGCACGGCCGCTTGGGTCGAGGACGCGACCAGGAGATGGATGGGACCGCGCAGTGCGGGGCAACGACCGCTACGAGGTTGATGATCACCTCTCCCAGTTCGAGGCCGAGATGGAGCGGCTTCGCAAGGAGCGGGACAAGACCGTCGAGCATTCCGAGGACCTCGCCTACCAGGTGGAGGTGCTCCGGGCCAAGCTGCACGAATCCCGTCGGCAGCTGGCTCAGCCGCGCGCTTTCGACGCCGTCTCCGGGCAGGCCGAGCAGCTGCTGCGCACCGCGGAGCTGCAGGCCCAGCAGCTGCGCGCGGACGCCGAGCGGCAACTGCGCGAGTCGCAGGCGGCCACCCAGCGGCTGATGGCCGAGGCCGCCGAGCGCACCGCCCGGCTGGAAGCCGAGCTGCAGGCCCGCCGCCGCCAGCTCGAAGAGGAAATGGTCGAGCTGCGCCGGGCCGCCGAGCAGCACGTCAACGAGAACGTCAACTGGGCCGAGCAGACCCGCGCGGGCACCGAGCAGGAGGCCCAGCGCCTGCTGCAGGAGGCCCGGGCCGAGGCCGAGCGGATGATGGCCGCCACCCGGGCCGAGGCCGAGGCGCTGGCCGACCAGGCCCGCGCGCAGACCGCCGCCGACGTGGACGCCGCCCGCGGCGAGGCCCAGGCCGCCGCCGAGGCCGCGCTGCTGCGGGCCCAGACCGACGCCGAGCGACTGCTGCGCGCCGCCTCCGAGCAGGCCCAGCAGACCGTCGGCCAGGCCGAGGAGCTGCGCGGCAGTGCGGCCACCGAGGCCCAGCAGCAGCTCGCCGGGGCGCAGGCCGCCGCCGCCCAGCTGCAGGCCCAGGCGCTGGCCGCCGCCGAGCAGCGGGTGGCCGCCGCCCAGGCCGAGATCACCGAACTCAAGCAGCGGGCCGAGCAGGACCAGCGGCAGGCCGAGGCCGCCGCCGCCCGGGCCCAGGCCGAGATCGAGCGGCTGCGCACCGAGGCCGAGGCCGAGGCCGAGCGGGCCCGCCAGGAGTCCGCCGAACTGCGCGCGCAGGCCACCCAGGCCGCCGAGCAGTTGCAGGCGGAGGCGGTGGCCACCGCCACGCAGCGGGTCGCGGACGGCGAGGCCGCCAGCGAGCAGCGCTCGCAGACCGCCAAGGCCGAGGTCGCCCGGATGGTCGGCCGGGCCACCGAGGAGGCCGAGCGGGTCAAGGCCGCCGCGGCCGAGCTGCTCGACCGGGCGCAGACCGCGATGGCCCAGGCGACCGCCGCCAAGGCGGCCGCCGACGACGAGAACGACCGGCTGCGCACCGCCGCGGAGACCGTCGCCAACCAGCTGCGGGCCGAGGCCGAGGCCGCCATCGCCGAGCTGCGCGCCGCGGCGCTGGCCGAGGCCGCCGAGCTGCGGGCACAGGCCGAGGGCGCCGCCGAGGCGCTGCGCAACGATGCCCGCGAGCAGGGCCGGGCCGAGGGCGCCAAGGACGCCACCGTGCACCTGGCCAAGGCCGCCAAGAGCGCCGAGGAGGCGCTCGCCCGGGCCACCCAGGACGCGCAGGCCACGCTCGCCGAGGCCGCCGCCGAGGCGGAGCGGGTGCGGACCGAGGCCGCCGCCGAGGCCGAGCGGCTGCGCGAGCAGGCGCAGGCCGCCGTCGAGCAGGCGCAGAACGCCGCGCTGGACGACGCCGCCGGCATCCGGGCCCGGATGGAGGCCATGCAGGACGAGGCGGCCCGGCTGCGCGCCGAGGCCGAGGAGCTGCGCACCGGCGCGGCCACCGAGGCCGAGAAGGTGCGCGGCGAGGCGCGTCGGCAGGCCGTGGCGCAGATAGAGGAATCCGCGAAGAGCGCGGAGGAGCTGCTCACCAAGGCCAAGGCCGATTCGGACGAGCTGCGCGCGGGCGCGGCCGCCGAGGTCGAGCGGCTGCGCACCGAGGCCAAGGAGCAGGCCGCGCAGATGCAGGCGCGGGCCGAGCAGACGCTGGCCCGGGCCCGCGGCGAGGCCGAGAAGCTGGTCACCGGCACCCAGCAGCAGTCCAAGGACACGCTGGCCGCCGCCAAGGCCGCCGCCGCCGAGAACCGGGCCGCCGCCGAGCGGGAGACCGCCGACCTGCGCCGCCAGGCGGTCGAGTACGACCAGCGGGTGCGCGCCGAGGCCGAGGAGCTGGCCGGCGCGATCCAGGCGACCGCCCAGCAGGCCGCCGAGGAGCGCGAGGCGCAGGCCGTCGCCGAGGCCGAGCGGCTGCTGGCCGAGGCCGAGGCGACCGCGAACGCGCTGCGCGAGGAGGCCCACCGGGCCGCCGAGCAGGCGGCCGCGGACCTGCACCGTGAGCGCGAGGAGACCGCCGCCCGGCTGACCGCCGCGCAGCAGGCCCAGGAGCAGGCCCAGGCAGCCGCCGAGGAGCTGACCGAGCGCACCGACGCCGAGCTGGCCGAGCTGCGGGCGCAGGCCGAGCGCGAGACCGGCGAGTTGCGTGAGCGCACCGACGCCGAGGTCGCCGCCCTGCGCGCCGAGGCCGAGCGGGCGAGCGCCGAACTGCACGAGCAGGCCACCGAGTTCGACCAGCGGGTGCGCGCCGAGGCCGCTGCCTTCGACGAGCGGCTGCGGGCCGAGGCCGCCGAGTACGACCAGCGGGTGCGCGCCGCGGCCGAGGAGCAGGCCACCCGGGTGCGGGTCGAGGCCGAGGCCGCCGCCGATGCGCTGCGGACCCAGGCCGCCGAGCAGCTCGAGCAGGCCGGGGCGAGCGCCGAGCTGGCCGTGGCGCAGGCCGCCGAGGAGGCGACCGGCCTGCGGGCCGCCGCCGCCGAGGAGGCCGCCGCACTGCGCGTCGAGATCGCCGAGGCGCTGGAGCAGGCCCGGTTGGAGGCCGCCGAGGCCACGGCCGCCGCCACCGCCCGGGCGGCCGAGCTGGTGTCCGCCGCCGAGGACGAGGCGGCCACCGTCCGCCAGTCGGTGGCGGGGCTGCACGAGACCGCCGCCCAGCAGGTGGCCGAGCTGCGCGAGGCCACCGACGCCGAGGTCGCCGCCCTGCGCGCCGAGGCCGAGCGCGAGAGCACCGAGCTGCGGGCCCTCGCCGAGCGGGACGCCGCCGAACTGCGCGAGCAGGCCACCGCCGCGGCCGCGGCCGAGCGCGAGGCCGCCGAGCGCGAGGCGGCCCGGATCGCCGCCGAGGCGGAGACCTACCACGAGCAGCTGCGGGCGGAGGCGGACGCCTACGACAGCGGCCTGCGCGCCGAGGCCGAGCAGTACACGGCCCAGCTGCGGGCCGACACCGAGGCCGAGGTCGCCCGGATCACCACCGAGGCCCGCGACTACGACGCCGCACTGCGCGCCGAGGCCGAGACCCAGCTCACCGAGGCCCAGCAGGAGGCCCACCGGCGGCACGCCGAGGCGCAGGCGCGGGCTCAGCACACCGTGGCCGAGGCCGAGGAGCGCGGCGCGGCGATCCTGGCCGAGGCCGAGCAGTACGCGGCCCGGCTGCGCACCGAGGCGGAGGAGTACGCCTCGGCCACCCGCACGCTGGCCGAGGAGTACGAGGTGGCCACCCGCACGCGGGCCGACGCCTTCGACGCGAGCACCCGCGAGCAGGCCGAGCAGTTCGACACCGCCACCCGGGCCCAGGCGACCTCGGTGCTGGAGAAGGCCTTCGCCGATGCCGAGTCGCTCGGCGAGGAGGCCCAGACCACCGCGCTGGCCACCACCGCCGCCGCCGAGGAGCAGGCCGACGCCATGGTGGCCGCCGCCCGCAAGGAGACCGAGCGGCTGGTCGCGACGGGCGAGGCGGCCGGGCAGGCCGCGGTCGAGCGGGCCAGGGCGGATGCCGACGCGCTGCTCTCCGAGGCCCGCCGGGACGCCACCGCGATCCGCGAGCGCGCCGAAGAGTTGCGCGAGCGCACCGAGGCCGAGGTCGAGGCGCTGCACGAGCGTGCCCGCAAGGAGAACGCGCAGGCCATGAAGTCGGCCGGCGAGCGGGTGGACGCGCTGGTGACGGCGGCTCAGGAGCAGCTCACCGAGGCCGAGGAGCAGGCGGTGGCCGCCGTCGCCGAGGCCGAGGACCGAGCGGCCGCGCTGGTGGCGGCAGCCGAGGAGCGGGCCGCCGAGCTCACCTCCGAAGCATCCGCGGAGGCCAGCAAGGTCCGGATCTCCGCCGTGCGCAAGGCCGAAGGCCTGCTGAAGGAGGCCGAGCTGAAGCTCGCCGCCTCCACCACCAAGGCCGAGAAGCTGGCCGCCGAGGCCGATCAGCGGCTCAAGGCGGCCCAGGACGAGGCCGAGGAGCAGCTGGAGGCCGCCGCCGCCGAGGCCGCCAAGCGGCTGCGGGGCGCCGAGGAGACCGCGGCCGAGCAGCTGCGGCTCGCCGAGGAGGAGGCCGACCGGGTGGCGAACAACGCCCGGACCGAGGCCCAGCGGGTCACCGACGAAGGCCGGCGCGAGCTGGACGAACTGGTGCGCCGGCGCAAGGACATCAACACCGAGATCTCGCGCGTGCAGGACGTCCTGTCCGCGCTGGAAGCCTTCGAGGCGCCGTCCCCTGTGCAGCAGGCGGCGGCCCGGGAGGCGGCCGACTCGTCCGGGGGCGGTAAGCGCGGCGGGGGAGCCAACGGGGGGTCAAACGGGGGCTCCAAGGCGGGCGCTGGAGTGGGCGCCCCCCGATCGGGTGGTGGCAGGTCCGGAGGGACACCACCCGATTGAGCGGACATTGTCCGTCAGCCATAGGCTTTTTGCCTACGACACTCCGGTAACGTGTCAGGATTCCCTCAACCTCATCAGCGGTTTGACGACAGGAAGCCCAGAACCCCATGAGCGACAGTCACTCCCCTCACGGCTTCGACCTGGTGCGCCGTGGGTACGAGCGCGCCCAGGTCGACGAGCGGATCACCAAGCTGGTGGCCGACCGCGACAGCGCGTTGACCAGGATCAGCGCGCTGGAAAAGCGGATCGAGGAGCTCCACCTCGAGACGCAGAGCGCTCAGGCCCAGGTGGCGGACGCCGAGCCGTCCTACGCCGGTCTCGGCGCGCGGGTCGAGAAGATCCTGCGGCTGGCCGAGGAGGAGGCGAAGGACCTGCGCGACGAGGCGCACCGCGCCGCCGAGCAGCACCGCGAGCTGGCCGAGGCGGCCGCCCAGCAGGTCCGCTCCGAGGCGGAGAACTACGCCAAGGACCGCAAGGCGAAGGCCGAGGACGAGGGTCTGCGGATCGTCGACAAGGCCAAGAGCGACTCCGCCCAGCTGCGCGCCGAGGCCAACAAGGACGCGGTCAACAAGCGTGAGGAGGCGGAGGCCCTCTTCGAGGAGACCCGCACCAAGGCCGCCCAGGCCGCGCTGGAGTTCGAGACCAACCTGGCCAAGCGCCGCGAGCAGTCCGAGCGCGACCTGGCGGCCCGTCAGGCCAAGGCCGAGAAGCGCCTGGCCGAGATCGAGCACCGGGCCGAGCAGCTGCGCCTGGAGGCCGAGAAGCTGCGCACCGACGCCGAGCGCCGGGCCCGCCAGACGGTCGAGACGGCCCAGCGCCAGTCCGAGGACATCGTGGCCGACGCGAACGCCAAGGCCGACCGGATCCGCAGCGAGTCCGAGCGCGAGCTGGCGGCGCTGACCAACCGCCGCGACTCGATCAACGCCCAGCTGACCAACGTCCGCGAGATGCTGGCCACGCTGACCGGTGCCGCCGTCGCCGCGGCCACCCTGCCGGGCGACGACGCCCTCGGCGTGCCGGCCCAGCAGTCCCGCTGACCCAGCGGCACCGCTGATGCAGTGCCAGAACGGCGCCTGCCCCGTCTCCACGGGGCAGGCGCCGTTCTGCTGTGCCCAGCGCTACACCCGCCGCAGCAGCGCCGTCACCGCCGCGTTGAAGGCCGCCGGGGCCTCCAGCGCGCTCAGGTGCCCCACCCCCGGAATCACCGTCAGCTCGGCGTCCGGCAGGGCCATCGCCATCGCCTCCGCGTCCGCCACCGGGGTCAGCGCGTCGTACTCCCCCACCACCACCGTGGCCGGCACCCGCAGCCCTTCCAGGGTCGCGAAGGAGTCGGTCCTGGCCGCCATCGCGCGCTGCGCCCAGGCCACCCCCGCCGGGCCGGCCGCGCCGATCAGCGCCCGCACCTCGGCGATCAGTTCGCCGGTGGAGTCCGGGCCGAGCAGCGAGTCCTCGGTCTTCTCCTCCAGCAGCAGCGCCACGCTGTCCCTGGCCAGCACCGCCGCGGCGATCCGCTCCCGGTTGGCCAGCGCTGCCGGCGCGTCCGCACTCGCCTTGGTGTCGGCCAGCAGCAGCCCGGCCAGCCGGTCCGGGTGGCGGCGGGCGAAGGCCATCGCCAGGTAGCCGCCCATCGAGACCCCGCCGACCACCGCCGTGCGCACGCCCGCCGCGTCCAGCAGCCCGGCCAACTGGTCCGCCCAGCGCTCCAGCGAGGGCTCGCCGACCGGGGCCGGTGAGTCCCCGAAACCCGGCAGGTCGGGTGCCAGCACCCGGGCCGTGCCGAGCGCTCCGTCGAGCTGGGCGCGGTACATCCCGGCGTTGAGTGGGAATGCGTGCAGCAGGAGCAGCGGCGTGCCCGCGCCGCGGTCACGAAGAGCGAGATCGGTCATGGCGCCCACCGTAGGCGGCATCCCGAAGGGTCGCACAATCCGGACCCTTATGTCTGATTCGTCATAACCTGACGATGTATGAGAATCAGGAAGCAGGAGCGCCGATGATCGAGCTGCACGACCTGACCAAGCGGTACGGCGACAAGCTCGCCGTGGACGGACTCACCTTCCAGGTGCCCCGCGGCGTGGTGACCGGATTCCTCGGCCCCAACGGCGCCGGCAAGTCGACGACCATGCGCCTGATCCTCGACCTGGACCGCCCTACCGGCGGGCGGGTCACCATCGACGGCAAGGGCTACGGCCATCTCAACGAGCCGCTCAAGTACATCGGCGCGCTGCTGGAGGCGACGGCCGTGCACCCCGGCCGGACCGCCCACAACCACCTGCTCTGGCTGGCCCAGAGCAACCGGATCCCGGTCGGCCGGGTGGACGAGGTGCTCGCCCTGGTCGGCCTGACCGAGGTGGCGCACAAGCGGGCCCGCGGCTTCTCGCTCGGCATGCGCCAGCGGCTGGGCATCGCCTCGGCGCTGCTCGGCGACCCGGAGATCCTGATGTTCGACGAGCCGGTCAACGGGCTCGACCCCGAAGGCATCCTGTGGATCCGCAATCTGATGAAGCGACTGGCCACCGAGGGCCGGACCGTCTTCGTCTCCTCCCACCTGATGAGCGAGATGGCGCTGACCGCCGAGCACCTGGTGGTGATCGGCAAGGGCCGGCTGCTGGCCGACCTGCCGATGGCCGAGTTCATCGAACGCAACTCACGTTCGGTGGTCCGGCTGCGCACCCCGCACCCGGAACAGTTGCTGGACGCGCTGACCCGGCAGTCGATCACCGCCGTGCCCGGCCCCGACGGCTCGTTCGAGGTGTCCGGCGGCGACCCGGCCCAGCTCGGCGACCTGGCCGCCGCGCACGGTGTGACGCTGCACGAGCTGAGCCTGCAACGGGCCTCGCTGGAGGAGGCGTTCATGCAGATGACGGCGGACGCGGTGGAGTACCACGCGGGCCCCGCCGCCCGCCCGGGCGTCGATGCGGCGGGCGCCACCGGCACCTGGGGTGAGCAGTGGCAGCCGGCCGGCGGCCGCGGATCCGAGAAGAAGCAGCAGAAGGGTGCGAACTGAGATGGGCTCCTTCCCCGCGATCCTGCGCTCCGAGTGGACGAAGATCCGTACCGTCCGCTCCACCGTCTGGACCCTGGTCCTGGTCTTCCTGGTGACGGCCGCGCTCGGCGCGCTGCTCTCGCTGCTCACCAAGAACAACTTCGCCGACTTCCGCAAGAACGCGACCACGCCGTTCGACGCCACCGCGACCAGCCTCTCCGGCATCGCGCTCGGCGAGATCGCGATGATCGTCTTCGGCGTGCTGGCCATCGGCAACGAGTACAGCAGCGGGATGATCCGGGTCTCGCTGGCCGCCGTGCCGCAGCGCGGCACCCTGCTGACCGGCAAGGCCCTGGTGATCGGCGTGCTGGCGCTGCTGGTCTCGCTGCTGACCGCCTTCGTGACCTTCTTCCTCGGCCAGGCGCTGCTCGGTGACCACCGCACCACGCTGGGCTCGCCGCACGTGCTGCGCGCGGTCTTCGGGGCCGCGATCTTCCTGACCATGCTCTGCCTCTTCTCGGCCGGCGTGACGGCCATGCTGCACAACCAGACGCTGGCGCTGGGCATCCTGGTGCCGTTCTTCTTCCTGCTCTCGCCGATCCTGTCGGCCGTGCCGAAGGTCAAGAACGTGGCGCACTACTTCCCCGACTACGCCGGGCGGCAGATGCTGACGGTCTTCCCGGAGGCGAACACGCCCTACGGCTGGGTGGGCGGCTTCCTGGTCTGCGGCGCCTGGACGCTGGCGGCGCTGCTGGGCGGCGCGGCGGTGCTGAAGGGCCGGGACGCCTGACGGCCGGTCAGTAGCGGGGCGCCCCGCGGCCGCGCTGGATCGCCGAGCCGCGCCGCTCGCGGGCGCCCCAGCAGGCCCGGTGCCAGTGCCGGCGGTCCTCCACCCCACCGCCGTGGTCGGGCCAGGCCACCACATGGCCCGTCCCGGGCGGGATCTCCTGGTCGCAGCCGGGGCAGCGGTAGTACCGACCCGGGGTGCCGGCCACCGTCTGGACCACCCACTCCTCGCCCTGGTAGCTCTCCGTCCGGCGCAGCGAACCGCCGAGCGGGGCCGGTTGCCCGACGCTCCGATCGGCGGAGCTGCTGGTCCGGTTGCGGCGCGGAGACACGATGTTCACCTCTCGGTGGGGACGCGGTTCACTCTCCAGATTACGGTCGGCGAGCGGAGGGACCGGCAGCGCGTCGCCCCCGGACGCACAGCGACCTTTATCACGGCCCGGTCGGCCACCGGTGGGATTTCGGTGAGATCCACCCGTTCTTCAGTGAAATAGGCCGAGTTGAGTGCCAATGGCACATGACATGGGTTACTCACGTGGAGACAGAGCGGGGCTCGCAACAGCCTGCGCGCACCCGAGGAGGGCATTTCCGTGACCCAGACCAGCGCCACCGCCGGCGTCCACCCCGGCCCTGACGCCGACCACGCGCCACGCACCGACCGGACCGGCCGCGGCCACCGGACACCCCTGGCCGACCGGCCGCTCACGCTGCCCCCGGCACCCGCCGCCGAGCGCGGTGGCAGCCATCCGGCGGCCCAGGACACCATCCGGGTCGGTGCCTTCCTGCTGTCGGCCCAGTTCCCCGGCCAGTGCCACGCCCAGGCCCTGGAGCGGACGGTGGCGGCCACCATGGCCGCGGAACGGGCCGGGCTGGACGCCGTCTGGCTGGCCGAGCACCACTTCGTGCCGTACGGGGTCTGCCCGAACGCCGCCACCCTGGCCGCGCTGCTGCTCGGCCGGACCCGGCGGATCCAGCTCGGCACCGCCGTGAGCGTGCTCTCCACCACGCACCCGGTGGCGCTCGGCGAGCAGGCCGCGCTGCTGCACCTCACCTCGGGCGGCCGCTTCACCGTCGGTGTCGGGCGCGGCGGGCCCTGGATCGACCTGGCGGTCTTCGGCGGCGGGGTGGCCGCCTACGAGGAGGGCTTCGCCGAGCGCCTCGACCTGCTGCTGAACTTCCTGCGCGGCTCCCGGGTGCGCGGCGACGGCCCGCAGTTCAACTTCCCCGAGGTCCCGGTGGTCCCCCGGGCGGTGGAGCCGACCCGGCTGGGCGGGCGTGAACTGGCCGACTGGCTGGGCCTGCAGGCCGAGCCCGCGCTGCGCTTCCCGCGCCAGCGCACCGAACAGTCCACCGCCCCCTCGGCCGGTGACCCGAGCGCCGCCGGGCCGCCCGTGGTGGTCGCCTGCACCTCGCCCGCCAGCGTCGAACTGGCCGCCCGGCGCGGGCTGCCGATGCTGCTCGGGATGCACTCGGGGGACGAGGACAAGCAGTTGATGCTCAGCGCCTACCGGACCGCCTGGCGGGCCTGCGGGCGCGGCGAGGAGCAGTTGGCCCGGGTGGAGCGCGAGCACGTGGCGGCCGGGGTGGCGCAGGTGGCCGACCGCACCCCGGCGGCGCGGGCCACCCTGCTGCGGGCGATGCCCGGCTGGTTCGAGTACGGGCTCGGCGCGCACCGCACGGTGGACGGGCGGGAGCGCAAGATGCGCGATCCGCACGCGTACACCGAGTTGCTCTGCGACCTGCACGCGGTGGGCACCCCGCGGCAGTGTGCGGACCGGCTGCTCAGCACCGCCGAGCGGACCGGGATCCGGCGCTTCGCGCTGCTCGCCGAGGGCTCGGGCGACCACGTGGGCACCCTGGAGAACATCGCCCGGCTCGGTGCCGAGGTGCTGCCCCAGCTGAGCTGAGCGGCCGCTCTGACGGCCGGTCAGCGCGATCGGCCGCCACCGACGAAACGTGGCGGCCGATCGCGCTGACGGCTCAACAGTCGCGCAGTTCCGGCGACTGGTTCAGCAACTGGGCCCGGACCGAGGTGAACCGCCGGTGGCGCTCCTCGGCCTCGTAGCCCGGACCGAAGACCGCCACCCGGTGGCAGTTCTGGAAGGCCAGCTTGACCCCGAAGTGCCGTTGCAGGGCACCGCGGATGGCGTCACTCGCCATCGCCCGCAGCAACTGGCCGCGCGCCTGCTCGCTCGGTGGCGGGACCTGATTGTCCGCGAAGCCGGTGCCGTCGACCCCCATCTGGGCGACGAGCGAGCTGATCAGGTCCCAGGCATAAGGCAGGGACGTACGGACGCAGTCGACGAACTCCCGCTCGTCGACCTCGCCTCGCTCGGCCTTCTCCAGAAGGGCCGGTGAGACGTCGAGCGACATGGGTTCTCCTCTCGCGGTCCACCGCGCGCACCTCGCGCGGGTGGTGGTGCCAAGTGCGGATGGTGCCAGGTGCGATTGGTGCGATTGCTTCGTTCGGTGCGATTGGCAGGACTGGTGCGGATTGTGCTGATCCGGTGCGTTCGATTCCGTGCCGTGCTCAGTCGGTTGACCCCGGTCAGGGGCGCGCCGGTCGGACCCGGCGTGGGGCGGTACCGCAGCGGTCGGCGCCCCTGACAGGGCGGACGCGGCTGTGACCAGGTTGGCAGCCCAGGACCGACAAAACTCGTGAATGTCACAATTGCCGTTGAACTAGGCGCCAACGCGGCCAGAATGGCTGAAACCACTCCGGTGATGGCGTTACCGGCCCATCTCCACACTCCATCCCCGTTTGGCTACGCGGGCGTTCGAAGGCGTCACCCAACGTAGCGGTCTGCGCGCACAGACGCCAGACTTCGGGAGCCACAGACTCCCGGGTTCCCATGGTTCGCCCGCTTCTACTCCCCGGCACGCCTCTCGGATCGACTCGCTTCAATTGGCTCCGCCTGCCCCGATCGTTCGACCGCGCGTCTCGCCGAAGCGCCCTGGAGTGCCGGGAATCCCGTCCGCGGTTGAACACCTGCCGGGAACATTGACGCACCGAGCGTTGTTCTACGGTCACCTCACGTGATCGCGCTCGAGGGCCGCTCGGGAGCGCCTAGGCTTGCCCCCATGCGTCTTGTCATCGCCCGTTGCTCCGTCGACTACGCCGGTCGACTCTCCGCCCACCTGCCCTCCGCGACCCGGCTGATCCTGGTCAAGGCCGACGGAAGCGTGAGCATCCACGCCGACGACCGCGCCTACAAGCCGCTGAACTGGATGTCTCCGCCGTGCAGCCTCAAGGAGGGTGACGGCTCGTGGACGGTGGTGAACAAGGCGGGCGAGAAGCTGATCATCACGCTGGAGGAGGTCCTGCACGACTCCTCCCACGAGCTGGGCGTCGACCCCGGCCTGATCAAGGACGGGGTCGAGGCACACCTGCAGGAGTTGCTGGCCGACCGGATGGAGGTGCTCGGCGCCGGCTGGTCGCTGGTCCGCCGGGAGTACCCGACCGCCATCGGCCCGGTCGACATCCTGTGCCGGGACGCGGCGGGCGCCAGCGTCGCGGTGGAGATCAAGCGCCGCGGCGAGATCGACGGCGTCGAGCAACTGACGCGCTACCTGGAACTGCTCAACCGCGACCCGCTGCTCGCCCCGGTCAAGGGCATCTTCGCCGCGCAGGAGATCAAGCCCCAGGCCCGGGTCCTGGCCACGGACCGGGGGATCGACTGCGTGGTGCTGGACTACGACGCGCTGCGCGGGATCGACGACGACAAGCTGAAGCTGTTCTGATCCTCCGTCAGGTGCCGGCCGGCGGGGGCGACTGCGTCGAACTGGACGCCGTGGTGGTCGGTGACGGCGGCGGCGTCGAGCTGGGCGGCGTGGTGGTCGGTGACGGCGGCGGCGTCGTACTGGGCGCCTTGGTGGTCGGTGACGGCGGCGGCGCGGCCGGGGTGGTCGGCACCGGCGGCGGCGCCCACGGGGTGGTCGGCCCCGGCTGTCCCGGGGCCGGCTGAGCCGAACTGCCGGTCGCCGAGCTGCTCGGGCGCGCCGTCGGCGTCGCCGTGCGCCCCTTCGAGGCGCTGGCGCTCGGGCTGACCGACACCGAGGCGGAGGCGGCGGGCGACGCGGATCCGGACGCGCTGCCGGACGCGGACGCCGTCCCCGGGGCCGACCCGCTGCCGCCGGCCGACGCGGTCGGCACGGCGCCACCCGAGCCCCCCACGTTCAGCATGTTCCCGCTCACACCCGTGCCGCCGCCCGTCGGAGCGGCACCGCCCCCGGAGACGCCGAGCGCCACCGCCGTGCCCACCGCGCTCAGCGCGACGAACCCGCCGACGGCCAGCAGCGCGTTCCGCCGCGACCAGCCGCGCAGCAGTCCGGCCGGCGGCCAGGAGCGCTGGGCCAGCACCCGGATCACCGGGCGACGGATCGCCTGGGTCTCGGCCTCCGGCTCCACCGGCTCCCGCTCGGCCTCCTGAAGCAGCGTCAGCAGCCGACGCGAGGCCGCCAGTTGCCGGCTGTCCCCGGCCGCCCCGCGCAGCCCGCAGGCCGCCTCCAGCGCGCTCCTGGCCGCCGCCTGGGCCGCCGGGTCGCCGTCCGCCAGACAGAGCCGGTACGCCCCCAGCTCGTGCTGGAACCAGGCCTCCTCACGCGAGTGCCCGCTCTGCCGGGCCACCCCGAGCCCGAGCTCCAGCACCTGCCGCCAGGCGCCCCAGCGCAGCGTCAGGGCGAGCGCGGGGGCCGCCGCACGGGCCAGGTGCAGCACCGCGTCGGTGCGACCCGCGGTCCGGTCGGCTTGCAGCGCGCCCAGCACCACCTCCGCCTCGGCGGCGATCTGCGCGGTGCTCACCGAGCCGTGGCCGACCCACCAGGAGAAGTGCTGCGCCGCACCCTGGGTGCTCCGCTCGTCGGGGCCCCAGTGCGCCGCGAGCGCCTTCAGCACGCCCGCGGTGAGCCGGTGGTGGCCGCCGATCGACTCGGCGAGCCCGCACTCCGCCAGCTCGCGCAGCGCGCTCTCGCCGTGGTCGACATCGATCAGCGCGGGCAGGTGCGGCGCGGTCGGGCACTCGCCGCCCAGCGCCACGGCCAGCCGCAGCACGGCCTCGGCCGCCCCGCTGAGGCCCTCGATCAGCAGCAGCGTGGGCGCGGCGGCCTCGGCCACCGTGGGCAGCGGCACCGAGGCGCGCAGCTCGGCCTCGCGCACCGCCGGGTCCTGGTCCGCCGGGGCGCCGTCCGGGGCGCCGCCGAACAGCCGCTGCCGGTCCTCCTCGGCCGCCAGCAGGGTGTCCACCACCAGGTCGCGCCGGCGCAGCAGCGCGGCGGCCTGGACGAAGCGCAGCGGCAGGCCCTGGGACTCGAACCAGAGGTCGACCGCCCAGGCCCGCTCGGCCTCGTCCAGCAGCCGCCCGGCCAGCCGTGCGGTGAGCGCCAGGCAGGCGGGCCTGGTCAGCCCGCCGATCGTGTGGTCCTCCAGCCGTGAGTCGGGCGGCAGCACGCCGGCCGCACCGGCCGCCGGCGCCACCACGAAGGCGCACTCGGGGGCGCGGGCCAGCAGCTCCTCCAGCTCGGGGCCGCGCTGGGCGATCTCGTCGATCACCACGATCGCGCCCACCCCGGCCAGCAGCTCGGGCAGTTGGGCGCGGTCGGGCCGGAAGCCGGGCGCCTGGTAGGCGGCCGCGAAGAGGTCCTGCAGTAGGTCGTCGGCGTCCCGCCGGTGGCCGCAGAGCTGGATCACGCCGTGCGGGGCCAGCTCGCCCGCGCCCGCGACCACCGCGGCCAGCAGCGCGCTGCGCCCGGACCCCGGCTCGCCGAGCAGCCGGATCGAGCGGCCCTCGGCCAGCTTGCCGAGCAGCTGGGCGACCTCGGCCTCGCGGTCCAGCAGCGGCAGGTCGCCGGGGCCCGAGCCGAGGGCCAGCGGACCGACCGCCGGGGTCGGCCCCGGGCCGGCGGCGGCGCGGCCGACCTGGCGCTGCCCGCCGGTCGGCCGGCGACGCGGCGCAGGACGGTACTCGGGCGGGCAGGGCTGGATGTCGGCGCCGTCCGGGCCGCCGACGGTCACCAGGTAGCGCCCGGCGACGAGGTCGCCCGATCGCCCGCGCAGATTCTCCTGCCCGACATCACCGGATGGCTGTGCCACGATGTGCTCCGCCTGTGCTCCGCCGGGCGGCCACCGGCCGCCGGCCGCCTTGAGGGACCGGACCGCCGCAGCGCAGTCAGTGCGCGTTCGACGGCCGACGGACCGTCGCACCGCTCGCGGCGGCATCGCTCCGGCGGGGCCGGCGGCGAATCGAACGGTCCTGTCGAGCGCAGACTCTCGCACATCCGGGCCCCGCCGTGCAGAGCCGACCCCGGTCCGTTACCCGGCCGGGACTCAGTGCAGTGGCGCGATCACCGAGGGCAGCGCCGGCTGGCCCGGCGCGCCGCCCGGCAGGGTGGCCCCGCACGGGTCGGCCACCGCACCCTCCACCGCGAGGATCCGGTGCAGCCGGGTGGCCACCAGCAGCCGCTGCAGCTGCGGCGGCACCTCCCGCAGCACCAGGCGGCGGCCGAGCCGGCCGGCCCGCCGATGGGTGCCCATGATGACGCCCAGCCCGGTGGCGTCCCAGGAGTCCAGCGCCCGTAGGTCGAGCACCAGGTCTCCGGTGCTGCCGTCGTCGACCGCCTGGTGCAGCCGGGCCCGCGCGTCGGCCGCGCCTCGCACGTCCAGCCGGCCTTCCAGGGCCAGGACAGTGTGCCCGCCGAACCCGGGGTACGCCACGATGCGCACGCTGTCCTCCTTCAGGTCTGAGAGCCCCACCATCTGACGCCGGACCAGCGGTCCAGGTTGCTGCTCCCCGGGCCGATCTGAAGCAACTTCACTCGTCCGAGGGAATATACGCAGCCGCACCTGGGGCGCACGCTCGATTACCGCGCAAATCACCCATCTGCGGCACATGCCGTGAGCAAGCTCACCCGCGCCCCCGTACAGGGAGCGGGGTGGGCCGCCCTCAGGCCTTGTGGTTGTAGAAGCCCTGGCCGCTCTTGCGGCCCAGGTCCCCCGCCGTGACCATCCGGGCCATGATCTCGGGAGCGGCGAACTTCTCGTCCTGGGTCTCCTCGTAGATGTTCCGCGCGGCGTGCAGCAGGATGTCCACGCCGGTCAGGTCGGCGGTCTGCAGCGGGCCCATCGGGTGGCCGAAGCCCAGGCGGCAGGCGGTGTCGATGTCCTCGGCGGTGGCCACCCCGGACTCGTAGAGCTTGGCGGCCTCCACCACCAGCGCGGTGATCAGGCGGGTGGTGATGAAGCCGGCCACGTCACGGTTGACCACGACCACCTCCTTGCCCACCCCCTCGGCGAAGGCGCGCGCGGTGGCCAGCGCGGCGTCGCTGGTCTTGTAGCCGCGGACCAGCTCGACCAGGCGCATCAGCGGCACCGGCGAGAAGAAGTGCACGCCGACCACGGACTCCGGGCGCTCGGTGACGGCGGCGATCCGGGTGATCGGGATGGCCGAGGTGTTGCTGCCCAGCACCGCGCCGTCCTTGGCCAGCTTGTCCAGCTCGCGGAAGACGGCCTCCTTGACCTCCAACTGCTCGAAGACGGCCTCGATCACGATGTCCGCCTCGCCGATCGCGGCCAGGTCGGTGGTGGTGGTGATCCGGCCGAGCGCGGCGGTGGCCTCGTCGGCGGTGAGCTTGCCCTTGCTGACGAACTTCTCGTACGAGGCCTCGATGGCGTCCAGGCCGCGCCGCAGCGCCTGCTCGGTGACGTCCCGCAGCACCACCGGGTGACCGGCCTGCGCGGACACCTGCGCGATGCCCGCGCCCATGAGTCCGGCGCCGATCACGGCGATCTGCTGACGCTGCGTGGGTACGTTGCTCATGGCTGCTTCTCCCGAAGTCCCGTCCAGGCGTGCTCCGGGGCAGGGTTCTCCCCCGACCTTCGGCCGGGAGGTACGCCCGATGCCGGGAGCCGCGCCGCTCACCGCTCGGACTGTAGTGCCCCGGGCCGGGCCGTGGGGTGATTGGCGGGTGTGATCTGTGTCAGGCCCCAGGGCGCTCCGGGACGGCGGGCAGCACCACACCCAAGTCCTGGGCCAGGATCGCCGCCTGGACCCGGCTGCGCAGCTCCAGCTTGGCCAGGATCCGGCTCACGTGGGTCTTGGTGGTGGCCTCCGCCATGGCCAGCCGGCGGGCGATCTGCCCGTTGCTCAGCCCCGCGCCGATCCCCGCGAACACCTCGCGCTCGCGCTGGGTCAGGGTGGCCAGCCCGGCCGGATCGCCGCGCTCGGGCCGGGCGAAGGTGCTGATCAGCCGTCGGGTGACGGACGGCGCGAGCATGCCGTCGCCGCGCGCCACCGTGCGGATGCCCTCGATCAGGGTCTCCGCCTCCAGGTCCTTGAGCAGGAAGCCGGCCGCGCCGGCCCGCAGCGCGCCGTGCACGTACTCGTCGAGGTCGAAGGTGGTCAGCACCAGCACCTGGGCGGCGCCGGCGGCGGTGATCCGCCGGGTCGCCGCGACACCGTCCAGCCGGGGCATCTGAACGTCCATCAGCACCACGTCGGGGCGCAGCTCCAGCGCCAGGCTGACGGCCTGTTCGCCGTCGGCCGCCTCGCCGACCACCGAGAAGTCCGGTTCGGCCCGCAGGATCATCACCAGGGCGGCCCGGACCGCCGCCTGATCCTCCGCCACCAGGATCCGGATCGTCATCTGCGCTCCCCCTCGTCCACCGCGGCCGGCCCCACCGGCAGCACCGCGCGTACCCGCCACAACTCGCCCACCGGGCCGGCCTCGAAGCTACCGCCGAGCAGCTGGGCCCGCTCCCCCATGCCGACCAGACCCGCCCTGGCGCCGGGCAGCGTGCGGCCCGCGTCGGGCCGGTACGGGCTGTCCACCGCGATCTCCACCCGCTCCGGGCAACTGGACAGCCGCAGCCGCACGGTGCCGCGCCCGGCGTGCTTGAGCGCGTTGGTGAGCGACTCCTGGACGATCCGGTAGGCGGCCAGGTCGACCGGCGCGGGCAGTTCGCCGTGGTCGCCGTCCAGCGAGGTCTCGAAGTCCAGCCCGGCGGCCGGCCCGGCGGCCCGGGCCTGGGCCAGCAGGCTGTCCAAGGCGTCCAGCCGGGGCGCCCGATGGTCGGCGGGGAGCTCCTGGTCGGCCCGCAACAGGCCGATCATGCGACGCATCTCGGCCAACCCCTGCACGCTGTTCTCCCGGATCACCGCGAGCGCGGCCACCAGCGGATCCTCCTGCGGACGCTGCTGGCGGCGGGCCAGCGACTGCGCGCCGGTGGCGTGGATGGCGATCGCCGAGAGGTGGTTGGCCACCACGTCGTGCAGCTCGCGGGCCATCCGGGCCCGCTCGGCGGCCACCGCGCCGCGCCGGTCCAGCTCGGCCAGCAGCGTGGTCTGCTCGGCCCGCAGCCGCTCGGTCTCGGCCTGGTCGCGGTGTCTGCGGACCAGCACGGCGGTCCAGACCGGGGCGAGGAAGATCAGCGCCGCCCAGACCACCGCCCCCAGCGCGTTGCCGATCGTGGTGTGGCTCGCGATGACACCGGCGATCGCCAGGGTCATGCCCGCCCCGGTCAGCTGCAGGACCAGCGGCGTGCGGCGCGGGCCGTAGAGGGTGCCGGCGTAGAGCAGGTCGGTGTACATGATCACGGTGGCCGTCAGGATCCCGCCGAACGTCCCGGCCAGGAAGATCAGGCCGCCGAGCGTGACCGTCAGGATCGGCCGGCGGCGCCGGAACAGTTCCAGCACCGCCATCGCCAGCAGGGAGGCCAGCCGCAGCCAGGGCGAGACGTGCTCGCCCTCGTTGTACGCGTGGCCGGCGAGCATCAGCAGCCCGCCGCAGAGGCCGGACGCGGCGATCGCCAGGTCGACCTGGCGCGGCGTGAGGTGGAGCGGGGTGAGGCGGAGCGGTAGCACGGCCCCATCCCACCACTTCGCCGCGTCCGTTGGCTGTACATCGAAGGTTGCAGCCTGCGCTCCACCCTTGCGACGAGGGACCGACTAGCGGTTCTCCCCCGGCACCCAGAGCACGTCCCCGCGCTCCTTGTTGGCCGTCCTGGCCAGGATGAAGAGCAGATCGGAGAGCCGGTTGAGGTACTTGGCGGTCAGCGGGTTGACGCTCTCCCCGTGCTCCTCGATCGCCGCCCAGGTGGCCCGCTCCGCCCGCCGCACCACGGTGCAGGCCAGGTGCAGGTAGGCCGCCCCGGGGGTGCCGCCCGGCAGGATGAAGCTGCGCAGCTTCTCCAACTCGGCGTTGTAGCGGTCGCAGTCGGCTTCCAGCCGGTCGATGTAGCCCTGCTCGACCCGCAGCGGCGGGTACTTGGGGTCCGCCACCACCGGGGTGGACAGGTCGGCCCCGACGTCGAAGAGGTCGTTCTGGATCCGGGTCAGCACCGCGACCAGGTCCTCGGCCAGCGCCCCGGCGGCGATCGCCACCCCGAGCGCGGCGTTGGCCTCGTTGGCGTCCGCGTAGGCGAGCAGTCGCGGATCGGTCTTGGTCGTGCGGCTCATGTCACCGAGCGCGGTGGTGCCGTCATCGCCGGTGCGGGTGTAGATGCGCGTGAGGTTGACCATGGGACGAAGCCTACTCAGGCCTCTCCGGCCGACTACGCGACGTTGACCCGCTGCCCGGGCGGGGCCGCCTCCAGCCAGGCGAGGAAGCCGGTGAGCGCGTCGTCGCTCATCGCCAGCTCCAGCGGGACGCCGTTGTGCAGGCAGCGCAGCACGACGGAGTTGGAGAGCAGGGCGAGTTCCTCCTGGCCCTCGGGGTAGCGGCGGCCGAGCACCTCGATCTCGCGGCGGGGCAGCACCTTGCGGGGGCGGGGGGCGTAGGAGAAGACCCGGAACCACTCGATGTGGTCGCCGCTGTAGCGCCCGATACCGAAAACCCACCCCTTGCCGTCGGTCGCGGGGACCGGGGCTGAGGTGGGCTGTCCGTTCTCGTCGAGATCGGGGAGGGTCGAGGCGTCGGCCGGCATTTTCAGGCGGTAACTGCAGTCGAAGGTGCCGCCGACCCGCTGGATGAGGCGGCGGCGTACCGCGAACGCCACCAGGCCGACCACCCCCAGGGCCACGACCGCCGCGCACACCACAAGGGCGAGGACCATGCTCACCGACCTCCTCGCTACCCGCATCCCCGTTTTGCCGGTCGTATCAACGAAACAACGGCACTGTCCCTACCAACCGATACGACAGTCCCGGGGTCACGCTCACGCGTCCCCGGGACCGTCGGTCAAACCATTGTGCGAACCGCTGTGCGAAACCTCAGGCGGCCTTGCGGCCGGCCGCGACGAGGCGAACCTCGGCGCGCCGCTCGGCGTGCGCGTCGCTCTCGCTCTTGGCGAGCTCCAGCGCACGCTCCGCGCGGTTCACATCGATCTCGTCGGCCAGCTCGGCGATCTCCGCGAGCAGAGACAGCTTGTTGTCGGCGAACGAGATGAAGCCACCGTGCACGGCGGCGATGACGGTGCCGCCATCGGTCGTGCGGATGGTGACCGGGCCGGACTCCAGCACGCTCAGCACCGGGGTGTGACCCGGCATGATGCCGGTGTCACCGGAAGCCGTGCGGGCGACAACGATGGTGGCCGCACCGGACCACACCTTGCGGTCGGCTGCGACCAGCTCGACGTGCAGCTCAGCCAACGTGGGCTCCTAGGCTCTTGCAACGCCCGATTTCTCGGGAGTTTCGGTAAGAATAACGGGCTCGCACCCCTGGCATGAAACGAGGAGCGCGGAGATGACCGGAATCACAGCCCTCGTGCCATGAGGGGTGGTCCCCAGGATGCGGGAACCACCCCTCATGGTCACTCACGGCTGAGCGGCCGGTTACTTCTTGGCCAGCTCGGCGATGTTCTTCTCGAGGTCCTCGATGCCACCGCACATGAAGAAGGCCTGCTCCGGAGCGGAGTCGTACTTGCCGTCCGCGATGCGGTTGAAGGCCTCGATGGTCTCCGACAGCGGCACGGTCGAACCCTCGACACCGGTGAACTGCTTCGCCACGTAGGTGTTCTGCGAGAGGAAGCGCTCGATCCGGCGGGCCCGCTGCACCGTGATCTTGTCCTCTTCGGACAGCTCGTCGATGCCGAGGATCGCGATGATGTCCTGCAGGTCCTTGTACTTCTGCAGGATGCCCTTGATGCGCATCGCCGTGTCGTAGTGGTCCTGCGCGATGTAGCGCGGGTCCAGGATGCGGGACGTGGAGTCCAGCGGGTCGACGGCCGGGTAGATGCCCTTCTCCGAGATCGGGCGCGACAGCACGGTGGTCGCGTCCAGGTGGGCGAAGGTGGTGGCCGGGGCCGGGTCGGTCAGGTCGTCCGCGGGGACGTAGATCGCCTGCATCGAGGTGATCGAGTGACCGCGGGTCGAGGTGATGCGCTCCTGCAGGAGGCCCATCTCGTCGGCCAGGTTCGGCTGGTAACCCACCGCGGAGGGCATCCGGCCGAGCAGGGTCGACACCTCGGAACCGGCCTGGGTGAACCGGAAGATGTTGTCGATGAAGAGCAGCACGTCCTGGCTCATCACATCGCGGAAGTACTCCGCCATGGTCAGCGCGGACAGGGCGACCCGCAGGCGGGTGCCCGGCGGCTCGTCCATCTGGCCGAAGACCAGCGCGGTCTTGTCCAGAACGTTGGAGTCGATCATCTCCTGGATCAGGTCGTTGCCCTCACGGGTACGCTCCCCGACGCCGGCGAAGACCGAGACGCCACCGAAGTTGGCGGCGACGCGGTAGATCATCTCCTGGATCAGCACGGTCTTGCCGACACCGGCACCACCGAACAGGCCGATCTTGCCACCACGCACGTACGGGGTGAGCAGGTCGATGACCTTGATGCCGGTCTCGAACATCTCGGTCTTCGACTCGAGGTCCGCGAAGTTCGGCGCCTTGCGGTGGATCGGCCAGCGCGTGGTGACCTGGGCGTTGAACTCCGCCGGGTCCGCGTTGAGCACGTCACCGAGGGCGTTGAAGACCTTGCCCTTGGTGATCTCGCCGACCGGGACGGAGATCGGGGAGCCGGTGTCGGAGACCGCGGCACCGCGGACCAGGCCGTCGGTCGGCTGCATCGAGATGGCCTTGACCAGGCCGTCGCCCAGGTGCTGGGCGACCTCGAGGGTCAGCGTCTTCTTGCCCGAGCCGTCGGGGTTGTCCACCTCGACGTGCAGGGCGTTGAACATGTCCGGAATGGCGTCGACGGGGAACTCCACGTCGACGACCGGGCCGATGACCCGGGCGACGCGGCCCGTGGCCAGTCCGGCGCCCGTCGGCTCAACAGTGGTGGTCATACTCATTCGCTCCCCGCGCTAGCGTCGGCCAGCGCGTTGGCGCCACCGACGATCTCGCTGATTTCCTGGGTGATCTCGGCCTGACGGGCCGAGTTGGCAAGCCGCGTCAGCGACTTGATGAGCTCGCCGGCATTGTCGGTCGCGCTCTTCATGGCACGCCGGCGGGCGGCGTGCTCGGAAGCGGCCGACTGCAGCAGCGCGTTGTAGATCCGGCTCTCCACGTACCGCGGCAGCAGGGCGTCCAGGACGCCCTCCGCCGACGGCTCGAAGTCGTAGAGCGGGAAGATCTCCGTCTTGGCCGGCTTGTCGTCGCTGAGCTGGACCTCGTCCAGCTTCAGCGGCAGCAGCCGGGCGTCGACGGCGGTCTGCGTCAGCATCGACAGGAACTTCGTCGAGACCAGGTGCAGCTCGTCCACCCCGCCGGTCTCGGCCGTGAAGGCCTCGATCAGCGTGGCGGCCACCGTCTTGGCGTCGCCGTAGGTCGGCTTGTCCGAGAAGCCCGTCCACGACTGCGCGACCGGCAGGTTGCGGAAGCCGTAGTACTGGACACCCTTGCGACCCGCGATGTAGGTGACCACCTCCTTGCCCTCAGCCTTCAGCCGGGCGGTCAGCGCGACCGCCTGCTTGATGGCGTTGGTGGAGTAGCCGCCGGCCAGACCGCGGTCGGCCGTCAGCAGCAGGACCGCGGCCCGGCTCGCGTTCGGCTTCTCGTGGGTGAGCGGGTGCTTGGCGTTGGACCGGGTGGCCACCGCCGTCACCGCCCGGGTCAGCTCATCGGCGTACGGAGTGGAGGCGGCCACCGCGCGCTGCGCCTTGACGATGCGCGACGCGGAGATCATCTCCATCGCCTTGGTGATCTTCTTCGTCGCGGTGACAGAGCGGATCCGGCGCTTGTAGACCCGAAGCTGTGCTCCCATGGGTCGTTACGTCCTTTCCCTCGCTACCGGACTCAGGCCTGCTCGGAGAGCAGCTTGCCATCAGCCGTCGTGAAGCCCAGCTTGAAGGCCGTGATCGCCTCGGTCAGCGCGTCGACCGTGCCGTCCTCCAGCTTCGAGGTCTCCACGATGCCGCTGAGGACCGGCTTGTGCTCGATCCGCAGGAAGTCGAGGAACTCGCGCTCGAAGCGGCGGATGTCGGCGACCGGGACGTCGTCCAGCTTGCCGGTGGTGCCGGCCCAGATGGAGACGACCTGCTCCTCGACCGGGAACGGCTGGTACTGACCCTGCTTCAGCAGCTCGACCATGCGGGCGCCGCGCTCCAGCTGGGACTTGGAGGCCGCGTCCAGGTCGGAACCGAAGGCGGCGAACGCCTCCAGCTCGCGGTACTGGGCGAGGTCCAGGCGCAGCCGGCCGGCCACCGACTTCATGGCCTTGATCTGGGCGGAGCCACCGACGCGGGAGACCGAGATGCCGACGTTCACGGCCGGGCGGATGCCGGCGTTGAACAGGTCGGACTCCAGGAAGCACTGGCCGTCGGTGATCGAGATGACGTTGGTCGGGATGTACGCCGAGACGTCGTTGGCCTTGGTCTCGATGATCGGCAGGCCGGTCATCGAGCCGGCACCCAGCTCGTCGGAGAGCTTGGCGCAGCGCTCCAGCAGGCGGGAGTGCAGGTAGAAGACGTCACCCGGGTAGGCCTCGCGGCCCGGCGGACGGCGCAGCAGCAGGGAGACGGAGCGGTAGGCCTCGGCCTGCTTCGACAGGTCGTCGAAGATGATCAGGACGTGCTTGCCGTCGTACATCCACTCCTGGCCGATGGCCGAACCGGTGTACGGGGCCAGGTACTTGAAGCCGGCCGGGTCGGAGGCGGGAGCGGCCACGATGGTGGTGTACTCCAGCGCGCCGGCCTCCTCCAGGGCGCCGCGGACGGCGGCGATGGTGGAGCCCTTCTGGCCGACGGCGACGTAGATGCAGCGGACCTGCTTCTTCGGGTCGCCGGAGCGCCAGTTGTCCTTCTGGTTGATGATCGTGTCGATCGCCACCGCGGTCTTGCCGGTCTGGCGGTCGCCGATGATCAGCTGGCGCTGGCCGCGGCCGATCGGGGTCATCGCGTCGATCGCCTTGATGCCGGTCTGCATCGGCTCGTGCACCGACTTGCGGACCATGACACCGGGGGCCTGCAGCTCCAGGGCGCGGCGGCCGGTGGCGGTGATCTCGCCCAGGCCGTCGATCGGGGCGCCCAGCGGGTCCACGACACGGCCGAGGTAGCCGTCGCCGACCGGCACCGAGAGGATCTCGCCGGTGCGGTGCACCGTCTGACCCTCCTCGATCCCGCTGAACTCACCGAGGATGACGACACCGATCTCGCGGGTGTCGAGGTTCAGCGCGAGGCCGAGGGTGCCGTCCTCGAACTTCAGCAGCTCGTTGGCCATGACCGAGGGCAGACCCTCGACATGGGCGATACCGTCCGCCGCGCCAGTGACCGTGCCGACCTCTTCACGCGAGGCGGCGTCCGGCTGGTACGACTGGACGAAGTCGGCCAGTGCGGACCGGATCTCCTCCGGCCGGATCGTAAGCTCCGCCATCAGGCTTCCCTGCTCTCCTAGGTTGCGATCCTCGGCCCGCCCAAGGAGGGCCGCAAGTATTCGATCCTCGGCCGGTGCTGTTGGACCGGCCGTTCGTATGTGCCGGCTGTCCCGTGGGATGGGACCGGCGCCCGACCGAGGGTCGGATGTGCTGTGCGGGTGGCTCAGCCTTCGAGGGCCTGGCGAGCGCCTTCGAGGCGGCTCGACACGGTGCCGTCGATGATCTCGTCACCGATCTGCACCCGGACACCGCCGACGACCTCGGGGTCGACGTCGATGTTCAGGAGCACCGCCCGGCCGTACAGCTTGGCCAGCGCGCCGGCGAGGCGCTGCTTCTGGCCGTCGCTCAACGGGACCGCGGTGGTGACCAGGGCCACCACGCGGTCACGGCGGTCGGCGGCGAGCTTGGAGTAGGACTCCAGGCCCTGCTCCAGGCTACGACCACGCGGGTGGGTGACCAGAGAAGTGACCAGACGGACGGTGCCCGGCAGGGCCCGGTCGCCGAGCAGCTTCTTGACCAGCCCCGCCTTGGCGGCGGCGGTGGCCTTCGGCTCGGTCAGCGCGGCGCGCAGCTCGTGCGAGCCGGCCACGATCCGGCCGAACCGGAAGAGCTCGTCCTCCAGGTCGTCCAGCTTGCCCGCCTGCTCCGCGGCGATGACCTCGGCGTAGGCGGCCAGCTGCTCGACCGAGTCGACCAGGTCGCGCGAACCGGACCAGCGGGACCGGGCCAGGCCGGCGACCAGGTCGACGGTCTCGCCCGACACCTGGCCACCGAGCAGCGAGGTGACCAGCCCGGCCTTGTCCTGACCGGACCGCGAGGGGTCGGTCAGGACCCGGCGCAGCGAGACCTCGCGGTCCAGCAGCACCGTGACGGAGCCGAGCTCCTCGGCGAGCTTGGCCGCGTCCACCGAGGTGTTGTCGGTCAGGCTGTCGAGGTTCTCGCGACCCGCGGCGAGTGCTTCGCGGCTGGCGCCGATCACTTGGCGACCGCCGCGCTCGCGTCGGCCTTGGCCTCCAGGTCACCGAGGAAGCGGTCGATCACGCCGCTCTGCCGGGCGTGGTCCTCCAGGGACTCACCCACGATGCGGGAGGCCAGCTGCGAAGCGAGCGACCCCACGTCCTGGCGCAGGGCGGCAGTCGCCTGCTTCTTGTCGGCCTCGATCTGCGCGTGGCCGGCCGCGACGATGGCCTCGCGCTGGCGCTGGCCCTCCTCGCGCATCTCGCCGATCAGGGCAGCGCCCTGCTCGCGAGCGTGCTCGGTGATCCGAGCGGCCTCGTGACGCGCCTCGGCGAGCTCGGCGCGGTACTGCTCAAGCAGGGCCTGAGCCTCGGCCTGTGCGGCCTCGGCGCGCTCCATGCCGCCCTCGATCTGGTCCCGGCGCTCCGCCAGCACCTTCTCGATGCTGGGGAGGAGCTTCTTGCCGAGCAGACCGAAGACCACGAAGAAGCAGATCAGGCCGATGATGAGCTCAGGCGTCTTGGGGATGAGGGGGTTGAAATCCTCAGCCGCCAACATCGTGAGCGACATATCTGGACCTTCCGTCCGGTGGGGTAACGGCAGGATTACTTGGTGCCGTAGACGAACGGCATGACGATGCCGATCAGGGCGAGCGCCTCGGTCAGCGCGAACCCGATGAACATGTTCGAGCGGATCAGGTTGGCAGCCTCGGGCTGGCGGGCCATGGCCTGCACACCGTTGCCGAAGATCAGACCGACACCGATGCCGGGGCCGATCGCGGCGAGACCGTAGCCGACCGACGCGATGGAGCCGTTGACCGAAGCGAGGTGCTCGACGAGTGCCATCTCTTGTGTCCTTTGCAGGGTGGTGAGCCGGTGGTGGTTGGCCACCGGACGATTCAGAGGGGAGGTGTGGCCGAGGGCCGCAACCGGCTCAGTGCGCTTCTTCCAGCGCACCGGCGATGTAGCTGCTGGCCAGCGTCACGAAGATGTAGGCCTGCAGGAACTGGACCAGCAACTCGAACGCGGTCAGGCCCAGGGTCACCACGAACGAGGTGGTCCCGTACAGCGCGCCCAGGCTCGGGCTCAGCAGGTACCAGGTCGCGACGGAGAAGACCACGATCAGCAGGTGGCCGGCGAACATGTTGGCGAACGCACGGACTGCGAGCGTGAACGGCCGCACGAAGATGTTCGAGAAGAACTCGATCGGGACCAGGATGAACATGACCCAGCCCGGGACGCCCGACGGCCAGCAGAGGTTCTTCAGGCCGCCGACGAAGCCGTGCTTCTTGAAGGTCAGGCTCATGTAGGTGAGCCAGCAGACCAGGGCAAGACCGGCCGGCCAGGCGATCACCGCGGTGACCGGGAACTGGGCGAACGGGATCACGGACATGATGTTCATGATCCACACGAAGAAGAAGATCGAGACCATCATCGGGACGTACTTCTCGCCCTTTTTACCGATGTTCTCGAACACGATCGCGCGCTTGACGAAGTCGTAGCCGATCTCACCGACCAGCTGGAGCTTGCCCGGCAGCACCTTGGGCTTGGCGAACGCGGCCCAGAAGAAGCCGATCACCAGCAGGGCGCAGATCATCGACAGCAGCATCGGCTTGTTGAAGCCGAAGCCCGCGACCGTGAAGATCGGGTGGAACTGGAACTCGTTCAGGCCGGGGGCCGGGAAGCCGCAGCCGGAGAACAGGTGGCAGCCCCCAGAGGCAAGCGGCTGCGTGAGCTGGTCAGCACTCACCACGGACTCCTTCGTCGTGACGCATGGTTACGGCAACCTCGGTGTGTCGGCGCGGCCTGCGGCCACGGAGCGGCACTGGAACTTGATGGGTTTCTCGGGGACCCGGCGCGCCGGCACAAGATGTCGGCGCGGGATCTTTCAAGACTGCACGAGTCCGGGGGGCGATCCGTCCGGTCGGTGTGCACGCACCGCTCGGCGGGACCTGGCCGCTTCCCGTACTCCGTTGTTGCGACGGACGATAGCAGCCTGTCAGGACCGCATAAACACCGCCCCCCTCGCGAGGGGGACAGCAACCACTGATCACTGTTGACGCTCCGACTTCGACGGATCGTCAGACTTCCGCTGGGCGGAATCGTTCTCGACGTAGAAGATCTTGGCCTTGAGCGAGGCGCGCACCGAACCGGCGGTCCAGATCAGCGCGCAGCCGAGCAGCGTGAAGCCGAAGACCTTGGTGTCGAAGAGTGTCGTGTCCTTGAACACCGCGAGAACGATGCCCACCGCGATGATCTGGGTCATGTACACCAGGAGCGCGGCGGCCATCATCATCTGCGGGTTGTTCCTGGTCAGCCGGTCCAACGCCCACTGACCGAAGCTGAAGAACCCCATCACCAACAGGGTCGCGACCAGGGCGCCGATCAGCCCCTTGCTCCCCACCACAGCGGCGGAGATCGCGACAGCGAGCACACCGGCGACCGCAGTGGGGATTGCGGCGCCGCGGATGATCCGGGCGTCGTGGGACGGCATGTCGGCAACTCCGGCGGCATGTCGAGGACGGGGGACTGCTCAGCAGAAAGACGAGAACAAGGATGGCGCACCGGTGCGGGGACACCGGACCGAGTGAGACGGCCGCGAGACCGGCCGGCGAGCGGCCGGGGCTGGTCGACGCAGACCCACTGGGGACGGAAGTCCTTCACCACTGGGTCTTTCGGCGTGTTCTCGGTACTCGTGAACGGTATCACAAACTATTTGATGAGAGCTTTACCATGTTCGTGTGGCCCCTGTCACACCGATGGCCCAGCAGTGCCGCCGAACGGGTGAAGCAGATGGAGCAAGGAAGTTGAGGCTACGTCAGCTCGGTGACAGCACCGCCGCCGCCGGCGCCGCGGTCAGCGCTGCGGGTGCTCGCCGACCGCGCTCGCGCCGGTGCCCAGCCGGCCGAGCAGCTCCTGGTCGTTCATCGAGAGCTCGGCCATCGCGGGCAGCTCCTCGTACAGCGGGCCGACCGGCGCCGCGCTCGGGGCGCTCGGCGCCTGCTGCGGCTCGGCCACCCGCGCGGCCGCGGCCCGGGCGCCCTTGCGGTAGCGCGGCGGCACGAAGGACTGCACGGCGGCCGGCGCCTTGGGGCGGAACCACGGCAGCAGCAGCACCACGATGCCGACCAGGCAGAACCCGGCACAGGTCAGCACCACGGTGCGGCCGGTGTCGGTGAACGAGAAGGCCACCGTGCCGAAGGCGATCAGCGCGGCCCAGAAGTACATGATCAGCACCGCGCGGCTGTGCGAGTGGCCGATCTCCAGCAGCCGGTGGTGCAGGTGCTGCTTGTCGGCGGCGAACGGCGAGCGCCCGGCCCAGGTGCGGCGCACCACCGCGAGCAGCAGGTCGGCCAGTGGCAGCGCGATCACCGCCAGCGGCAGCAGCAGCGGGATGTAGATCGGCACCAGGATGTGGGTGGTGACCGTCTGCGAACCGCCGGCCTGGGCGGTGATCAGGTCGGGGTCGACGCGGCCGGTCACCGAGATCGCCGAGACGGCCAGCATCAGGCCCAGCATCATCGAGCCGGAGTCGCCCATGAAGATCCGGGCCGGGTGCAGGTTGTGCGGCAGGAAACCCAGGCACATGCCGATCAGCAGGGCGCTGAACAGCACGGCGGGCGCCGCCTCGCTGATCGAGTAGACGTACCAGAGCCGGTAGGAGTAGAGGAAGAAGGCCAGCGCGGCGATGCACACCATGCCGCCGGCCAGCCCGTCCAGTCCGTCGATGAAGTTCACCGCGTTGACCATGACGACCACCAGGGCGACCGAGATCACCATGCCCAGGGTCGGGCTGAGCGCGACCGGGCCGACCCCGGGGACCGGGATCGAGATGACGGTGATGCCCTGATAGACCATCACGCCGGCGGCGATCATCTGGCCGCCCAGCTTCACCAGCGCGTCCACGCCCCACTTGTCGTCCAGCACGCCGAGCACCCACATGATGCCGACGCCGGAGAGCAGTGCCTTGATGTCGGAGGAGTCCTGGTGGAACACCTTGCCGAGGTTGTTCAGCTGGAAGGCCACCAGCAGCCCGGCGCAGAGACCGCCGAACATGGCGATGCCGCCCAGCCGCGGGGTCGGCTCGCGGTGCACGTCGCGCGCCCGGACCGGCGGCATCGCGCCGGCGATGATCGCGAACTTGCGGACGGGGCCGACCAGCAGGTAGGTGACGGCAGCCGTGCAGAAGACCACGAGCAGGTACTCACGCACCGCCGGCCTCCTTCCGCGCGCGCAGCCGGGTACGTACGGAAGGTACTTCCGCACGGCTGAGGGGTTCGAGGTGCGTCGCCACGGCACCCACCTTATTGAGTCGGACGAGCGTGGCGTGCATCGCGGTTCGGTCTAACGGTCGCCGGTTGCCCCGAACTCGCCGACCAGCTCCCGCACCCGGGCCGCCGCCGGGGCCGGCGCACCCCCGCTGAGCAGGGCTCCGATCAGTTCGCCGACCTCCGCGAGCTCGCCGGCGCCGAGTCCGAGGGCGGCCGCCGCGCCGGTGCCGAGTCGGATTCCCGAGGTCTCCGCGGCCGGCGCCGGGTCGAAGGGCACCGCGCACTTGCCGAGCAGCAGGCCCGCCGCCGCGCAGCGCCGCTCGGCCTGCGCCCCGGTGAGCCCCAGCGGGGCCACGTCGGCGGTCACCAGGTGGGTGTCGGTGCCACCGGTCAGCGGGCGGGCACCGGCCCGCTCGAGGGCGGCCGCCAGGCCGCGTGCGCCGTCCACCGCGCGCCGGATGTACGCGCCGAACTCCGGCGTGCCCGCCTGCGCGAACGCGACCGCCTTGGCCGCCACCTCGTTCATCGCCGCGCCGCCCTGGGTGAACGGGAAGACCGCCCGGTCCACCCGATCGGCCAGTTCCGCGGTGCAGAGCAGCAGCCCGCCGCGCGGGCCGCGCAGCAGCTTGTGGGTGGCGGCCACCACCACGTCCGCGTACGGCACCGGGGAGGGCACCACGCCCGCGGCGACCAGACCGGTGATCTGCGCGGCCGTGGCGACCAGGTAGGCGTCCGCCTCGTCGGCGATCTCCCGGAAGGCCGCCCAGTCCAGCTGCCGGGGGTAGGAGATCGAGCCGGCGATGATCGCCTTCGGCCGGTGCGTCCTGGCCAGCTCGCGGACCTGGTCGAGGTCGACCAGCCCGTCCGCCTCGCGCACCCCGTAGCCGATCACGTCGAACCAGCGGCCGGAGAAGTTGGACCGCGAACCGCAGGACAGGTGCCCGCCGTGCTCCAGCGACATCGCGAGCACCGTGTCGCCCGGCCGCAGCAGCGCCGCGAAGGCCGCCAGCATCGCCGAAGTCCCGGACCTGGGCTGGACGTTGGCGTGATCGGCGGCGAACAGTGCGCGGGCCCGGGAGATCGCCAGCAGCTCGGTGGCATCCGCCACGGCGCAGCCCGTGTGGTGCCGGTGGCCGGGATAGCCCTCGGCGTACTTGTCGATCAGCGGGCCGGCCAGTGCGGCGCGGACGGCCTCGGTGGCGAGGTTCTCCCCCGCCAGCAGCTGCAGGCTGTTCGCCCGCCGCTCGGCCTCCGCCGAGAGCAGGTCGGCCAGTTCGGGATCGGCCGCGCGCAGCGCCGTCGGGGGCTCCCAGACGTGGCGTGCTTCGAGACCGTGCGCGGCATCGGTGAGGGTCATGGCGGCGCTCCGGGGCCGTTCGGGCGGTGGAGTCCAGCCTAGGACCGCCAGGGCCGCTGGGCCTGATGACGCGGAGCCGGTACGCCCGTCAGGGCGGTCACCACCGGGTCGAGCGCGTGGAATATCTCCTCGCCGCAGTTGCGGAACATGCCGATCGGCGCACCGTACGGGTCGCCCACCTCGTCCGCCTCCGGCGAGGAGGCCAGCAACCAGCCGCGCAGCGCGGCGGCCGCCCGGACCAGGGCGCGGGCCCGCTCGGTGACCTCGGCCCCCGAGCCCACCTCGGGCAGGGTGGCCGGGTCTATCGACCGGACCAGCCGGGTGAACTCCTTGAGCGTGAAGGTGCGCAGGCCCGCCGCGTGCCCCATCGAGATCACCTGGGCGCGGTGGTCCAGGGTCGCGGTGAGCACCAGGTCGGCCTCCACCACGTGCTCGTCGAGCAGCTCGCGTCCGGCGAAGTTTCGGCTGTCCACGCCGTACTCACCGAGCACGGTGGCCGCGTGCGCCTCCATCGGCGCGCCCTCGTGCCCCCAGGTCCCGGCGCTCTCCACCACGATCCGCCCGGCCGCCCGCTCGCTGAGCCGGGTGTCCAGCTCATGACGGGTCAGCCGCTCGGCGATCGGCGAGCGGCAGACGTTGCCGGTGCAGACGAAGAGGATCCGGAAGTAGTCGGAGGGGCGCGGGGAGACGGCGACGTAGGAGGGCAGCCGGTCGTGGAGCGAGGCCGTCAACTGCCGGCCTCCAGGTCGGGGACGACCTCCCTCAGCTGCTCGATGCTCACGGCACCCGCGCGCAGCAGGACCGGCACCTTGCCGGTGACGTCGACGATGCTGGAGGCCAGGCCGTGCTCGGCCGTGCCGCCGTCCAGGTAGATCGCCACCGAGTCGCCCAGCTGGGACTCGGCGTCCTCGCAGTGGGCCGGGGCCGGCTGGCCCGACTTGTTGGCACTGGAGACGGCCAGCGGGCCGGTGGTGTTGAGCAGTTCGATGGCGACCGGGTGCAGCGGCATCCGGACCGCGACGGTGCCGCGGGTCTCCCCCAGGTCCCAGCGCAGCGAGGGCTGGTGCTTGGCCACCAGGGTCAGGCCGCCCGGCCAGAAGGCGTCGACCAGCTCCCAGGCCTGCTCCGAGAAGTCGGTGACCAGACCGTGCAGCGTGGTGGGCGAGCCGACCAGCACCGGCGAGGGCATGCTGCGGCCCCGGCCCTTGGCGGCCAGCAGACCGGCGACGGCCTCCGGGTTGAAGGCGTCCGCACCGAGCCCGTAGACGGTGTCGGTCGGCAGCACGACCAGCTCGCCCCGGCGGATCGCCGAGGCGGCCTCGCGCAGCCCGGTTGCACGGTCGCCTGCGTCTGCACAGTCGTAACGGCGGCTCATCGGAGCAGTCCCCTCTTCGGAGTCACGGTGGAGTCTGAAGTCACGGCGAAGTCTGAAGTCACAGCGAGGTCTTGCGGGCTGTCGTACTGCGCTTATGGTTCACGACCTCGCCCTTCGGGCTGTCGTGAAACGCGGCCGGCCGTTGAGATCCCGGTGGTCGGCCGTGTCCGTCCAGCCGCCCTCCTCGTTGAAGATCCACGGCACCTGCCCGCCCTGGGTGTCCGCGTGCTCGATCACTACCGCGCCGCCGGGGCGCAGCAGCCGGGCCGCCACCCGTTCGATGCCGCGGATCACGACCAGGCCGTCCTCACCGGAGAAGAGCGACATCTGCGGGTCGTGGTCGCGGGCCTCGGGCGCCACGTACTCCCACTCGGTCAGCGGGATGTACGGCGGGTTGCTGATCACCAGGTCGAAGCGGCCGTCCCAGGAGCGGTCGTCGGCGAAGGCCTCGGTGGCGTCACCGGCGTGCAGGGTGATCCGGTCGCGGTCGGGGCTGGCCTCGATGTTGCGGCGGGTGTAGCGCAGCGCGCCCTCGTCCAGCTCGAAGGCGTGCACCGTGGAGCGGGGCAGTTCCTGGGCCAGGGCGAGGGCGATCGCGCCGGAGCCGGAGCACAGGTCGACCACCAGCGGCTCGGCCACGTCCATCTCGCGGACGGCCTCTATCGCCCACTCCACGACCGTCTCGGTCTCCGGGCGCGGCACGAAGACACCGGGGCCCACTTCGAGCTCCAGGTAGCGGAAGAAGGCCCGCCCGGTGATGTGCTGCAGCGGCTCGCGGGCCTCGCGGCGCGAGATCGCCTCCCAGTAGCGGGCGTCGAAGTCGGCGTCCGGCACGGTGTGCAGCTGGCTGCGCTTGACGTGGTGGATGTGTGCGGCGAGCTCCTCCGCGTCGAAGCGCGGCGACGGCACGCCGGCCGCGGCCAACCGCTGGGTGGCCTGGGCCACCTCGGCGAGCAGCAGGTTCATCCGTACGTACCCCTCTGCGGTGGTTACTGCTCTTGCGCCGCGGCGAGCTTCGCGGCGGCGTCGGCGTCCACGGCGGACTGGATCAGCGCGTTCAGGTCGCCGTCGAGGACCTGGTCCAGGTTGTACGCCTTGAAGCCGGTGCGGTGGTCCGAGATGCGGTTCTCGGGGAAGTTGTACGTCCGGATCCGCTCGGAGCGGTCGACCGTGCGGACCTGGCTGCGCCGGGCGTCGGAGGCCTCCTGCTCGGCGGCCTCCACCGCTGCGGCCAGCAGTCGCGACCGCAGGATGCGCATCGCCGACTCCTTGTTCTGCAGCTGGCTCTTCTCGTTCTGGCAGGAGGCCACGATACCGGTCGGCACGTGGGTGATCCGGACCGCGGAGTCGGTGGTGTTGACCGACTGGCCGCCGGGGCCCGAGGAGCGGTAGACGTCGATCCGCAGGTCGTTCTGGTGGATCTCGACCTCGACCTCCTCGGCCTCCGGGGTGACCAGCACGCCGGCGGCGGAGGTGTGGATCCGGCCCTGCGACTCGGTGGCGGGGACCCGCTGCACCCGGTGCACGCCGCCCTCGTACTTGAGGCGGGCCCAGACGCCCTGGCCGGGCTCGGTCATGCCTCTGGTCTTCACGGCGACCGAGACGTCCTTGTAGCCGCCGAGGTCGGACTCGTTGGCGTCGATGATCTCGGTCTTCCAGCCCACCCGCTCGGCGAACCGCAGGTACATCCGCAGCAGGTCGCCGGCGAACAGCGCGGACTCCTCGCCGCCCTCGCCCGCCTTGACCTCCAGGATGACGTCCTTCTCGTCGTTGGGGTCACGCGGCACCAGCAGCAGCCGCAGTTCCTCGGTCAGCTCGCCCTGCCGCTTCTCGGCGGCCTTCGCCTCGGCCAGGAAGTCGGGGTCCTCGGCCGCGAACTCGCGGGCCGCGACGATGTCCTCGCCGGCCTGCCGCCAGGCCCGGTAGGTGCGGGTGATCGGGGTCAGCTCGGCGTACCGCTTGGACAGCTTGCGGGCGTTGGCCTGGTCCGCGTGCACCGACGGGTCGGCCAGCCGCTCTTCGAGGGCGGCGTGCTCGATGAGGAGCTCTTCGACTGCCTCGAACATGGGGGTTGGCCTACTTCCCGTGGGTACCGGTGTGGGGGGTGGGGAACCTGCTGGAGACTGCTGGGCCTGCTGGACCTGCTCGCACGGCGGGGAACCGCCGGAGACGCCAACGGCGCCGGCCCGGACGCCCCCGCGTGAAGCGGGGACGCCAGAGACCGGCGCCGCGTGAGCGCTAGGACCGGTTGCCGCTGAGGCCCTTGCCGAAGCGGGCCTCGAAGCGGGCCACGCGGCCACCGGTGTCGAGGATCTTCTGCTTGCCGGTGTAGAACGGGTGGCAGGCCGAGCACACCTCGGCGCGGATCACGCCGGAGGTCTCGGTGGAACGGGTGGTGAACTCGTTGCCACAGGTGCAGGTCACGTTGGTGACCACGTACGTGGGGTGAACGTCGGGCTTCAAGGGATGCTCCTAGGTATCGGGAGGGCACCGGGTCGGCGGCGTGTTGCCGCACGTGAACCGGGACCGACGGACCAGTCTGCCAGCACTGACCGCTTCTTCCCAAACCGGTGGGGCCCCGGGGATATTCCGCCGCCTCAGGAGTGGGCCGCGGACGGCCCCGCGGCGCCGGCGGCGGCCGAGCTCCTGGGATCGGCGGGGTTGACCGGCTGGCTGCTGACGATCGCCTGCGGCACGCCCTGGTCGACCCGCAGCGCGGTCCACACCTGCCCGGCCTGCGGCTGCTGGGCCACCACCCGGTTCGGGTCACTGGGCGCGGTGACCACCGGCATGGTGACCATGGTCAGCTGGTTGGTGCCGATCCCCTTGAGCTCCTCGCCCAGGCCGGTCAGCGCGCTCACCGAGGCCAGTTGGGAGTCGGTGGTGATGGACTTGGTCAGGCTGTCGCCGATGGTGAAGAGCTTGGCCGGGTTGCCGAACATCCCGATCGAGCCGATCTGCCTGATGATCGACTTCACCATCTCCTTCTGCAGCTCGATCCGGCCCAGGTCGCTGCCGTCCCCCACGCCGTGCCGGGTGCGCACGAAGGCCAGTGCCTGGTCGCCGCCCAGGTGGGCGGTGCCCGCCTTGAGGTCCAGGCCGCTGTCCTGGTCGTGGATGTCCACCGAGGTGGTCACGGTGACGCCGCCGATCGCGTTGATGAAGTTCGCGAAGCCGGCGAAGTCGATCTCGACGAAGTGGTTCATCCGCAACCCGGTGAGCTGCTCGGTGGTCTTCACCGCGCAGGCCGCGCCGCCGACCTCGAAGGCGCTGTTGTACATCGCACCGGTGGCGGCGGGCACCGGGCTGCCGTTGGCGGCGGTGCAGGCGGGCCGGTTCACCAGGGTGTCACGCGGGATCGAGACCACGGTGGCGGCCGAGTGGCTCTGGTTGACGTGCACCACCATCGCGGTGTCCGAGCGGGCGGTGCCGTCGGTCGCACCGCCGGCCAGCGAGCCGTTCGCCCCCGACCGCGAGTCGGAGCCGAGCACCAGCACGTTGAACGAGCCGTTGGTGGGGGCCGAGGGGCGATTGCTGCCGAGCTGGGAGTCGATGTCGACGCTCTTGATGTTCGAGTTCCACCTCCAGTACACGTAGCCGGCCGTGCCGGCGCCGGCCAGCACCAGGGCCAGGGCGGTGAAGCCCGTCGCCCGCAGCACTCTGGCCCTGCGGGTGCGCACCTTGCGGCGCCTGCCCGGGGTGGGGTTCTGCTCTGCCTCGGCCATCGGTCCAGGTCCTCACGTCGGTCGGCCGCGCTGGCTGACCTTTTGAGGATAGATGAGGCATTAGGGCCTTATGTCCCTTTCCTGTCACAGGCCCCTCCGGTCCCACCGCACGCACGAACGCCGCGGGCGGCCACTGGAACCCAGTGGCCGCCCGCGGCGCTGATCCGAGGGACCGTCAGTCACCCGACCCCGGCGTGGTCTTGGCGATCTGCATCAGGAACTCGGCGTTGGACTTGGTCTGCTTCATCTTGTCCAGCAGCAGCTCGATCGCCTGCTGCGAGTCGAGCGCGTGCAGCACCCGACGCAGCTTCCAGGTGATCGCCAGCTCCTCGCTGCCGAGCAGGATCTCCTCCTTGCGGGTGCTGGACGCGTCCACGTCCACCGCCGGGAAGATCCGCTTGTCGGCGAGCTTGCGGTCCAGCCGCAGCTCCATGTTGCCGGTGCCCTTGAACTCCTCGAAGACCACCTCGTCGGCCCGCGAGCCGGTCTCCACCAGGGCGGTGGCCAGGATGGTCAGCGAGCCGCCGTTCTCGATGTTGCGCGCGGCGCCGAAGAACTTCTTCGGCGGGTAGAGCGCGGTCGAGTCGACACCACCGGACAGGATGCGGCCGGAGGCGGGGGCGGCCAGGTTGTAGGCACGGCCCAGACGGGTGATCGAGTCGAGCAGGATCACCACGTCGTGGCCCAGCTCCACCAGGCGCTTGGCGCGCTCGATGGCCAGCTCGGCGACCACGGTGTGGTCCTCGGCCGGACGGTCGAAGGTCGAGGAGATGACCTCGCCCTTGACCGAGCGCTGCATGTCGGTGACCTCTTCCGGACGCTCGTCGACCAGGACGACCATCAGGTGGCACTCGGGGTTGTTGCGGGTGATCGCGTTGGCGATCGCCTGCATGATCATCGTCTTGCCGGTCTTCGGCGGGGCGACGATCAGACCACGCTGGCCCTTGCCGATCGGCGACACCAGGTCGATGATCCGGGTGGTCAGCACGCCCGGGTCGGTCTCCAGGCGCAGCCGCTCCTGCGGGTAGAGCGGGGTGAGCTTGCCGAACTCGGGGCGGTTGCGGCCGCTCTCCGGGTCCATGCCGTTCACCGAGTCCAGCCGCACCATGGCGTTGAACTTCTCGCGGCGCTCGCCGTCACGCGGCTGGCGCACCGCGCCGGTGATCGCGTCACCCTTGCGCAGGCCGTTCTTGCGGACCTGGGCGAGCGAGACGTAGACGTCGTTCGAGCCCGGCAGGTAGCCGGAGGTGCGCACGAAGGCGTAGTTGTCCAGGATGTCCAGGATGCCCGCGACGGGGATCAGCACATCGTCGTCGCCCACCTGCGGCTCGGCCACGGCGCCCTCGAAGCCGTCGCGGCGCCCGCCACGGCGGTTGCGGTCGCGGTAGCGGCCACGGCGGCCGCGGCGACCGTCGCCGAACTCGTCGTCGTCGTAGCCGCCTTGCTGGGCGGCGGGCTGCTGCTGGGCGGCGGCGGGCTGCTGGGCGGCCGGCTGCTGGGCACCCTGCTGGCCACCGTCCCGGCGGTCGGCGCGGTCCCGGCGGCTGCGCCGGTCACGGCGCGACTCGCGACCGTCGGCGCTCTCGCCCTCAGCGCTCTCGGTGCGATCAGCACGATCGGCGCGGTCCGTGCGGTCCGTGCGGTCCGTGCGGGTCTCGGTGCGCTGCTCGCCGCGGTCGCGGCGCTCACGGCGGTCGCGGCGGCCATCGCGCTGCTCGTCGCGGCTCTCGGAGCCGCGGGTCTGCTCGGTGCGGGTCTCGGTGCGCGCCTCGGCCGGCTCGGCGGCGGTCTCCGCACCCACCGCGGTGGAGACGGGGGCCTCGACGGCGGTGGGGGCGGTGGGGGCACCGGCCGCGGCGGTGGCCCGGCGGCGGCCGCGCTCGGCCCGCGCCGGAGCGGTGGTGTCGGGGGCGGCCTGGCCCGGGATCTCGATCTGGGCAGGCGCCTCGGCGACGGCCGCGGCAGCGGTGGCCCGGGTCCGGCGGGCCGGCTTCTCGGCCGGCTCGGCGGCGGGGGTGCTCTCCTTGGCGGCCGCCTTGGCCGGCGCCGGAGCGCCGGCGGAGGCGAGCAGCGGGTCGCCGCCGCTCTTCTCCTTGATGGCCTCGATGAGCTGGCTCTTGCGCATCCGCCCGGTGCCGCTGATGCCGAGCGTCGAGGCGAGCTTCTGAAGCTCGGCCAGGACCAGACCGTCAAGGCCTGCGGCAGCGGTGCGGCGGCGCTTGACCGGCGCCGCGGGGGCGGCGGGCGTGTCCGTCGCGTCGGCGTCCGGGCGCGCGCCCATCAGATCGGTGGTGTCGCTCACTAAGGGTCCTTCCCTGGAGCGGACGTCGGCCTGTCTGGCTCGGCGACCGGTTGTGCTGTCTGACCTGCGCTCTGCTGTGCACAGGTCCGATGCGGTGGTCCCTCCACCACGGCGGGGCCGGCTGGGGGGAGAGGTGCGAAGTGCGGTGCACGAGGCACGGTGGTGCGAAAGGCACGGCGGGCGGCCAGTTGGAACAGCACCGCATGCCGACCGCGCTGCCTGCGAAACCCGGGCCCCCGTCGCGTGACGGTCTCCCGCGCTCCGCCCGTTCGGGCCTCAGCTGGAGGCCGGCCCAGGCGGGTGAGGGTCAGGGATCCGACACGGCTTCGGGATGCGGCCGCAATCGCGCAGGCAGGCTGCGTACGCGCTGTGGCGGGCTCCCGGAGAATCGTGGTCCCCGACAACGCCGTGATCCCGCGGCAGCGGGCTCAGAGGAGGGGGACGCGGTGCACCGGGCCCCACGGGGCGCCTGATGCAGCATTGAGGTTAACACTACCGACCCCCTCACACATTCCCCAGCCTGGTGCTTGCCAATCGTGTCCCTCCCGCCGGCCGGACGCCCGCCCAATTGGGCGCACGGCCGTGCGGTCGCCGACCGTGCCGGTAGCGCACGGCCTGGCCTGCGGCAACGGTCATCCGTCCAACGGCAGGACGCCCGCTCCGTCACGGTCGAGCCGAAGCCGGTGGGCTGCGAACGACTCGCCTGCGAACTGCAGCAGCTTGTCCGCGCCGGCCTCGTCGCTCAGCGCGAGCACGGTCGGACCCGCACCGGAGATCACCGCCGGCACGCCCTCCGAGCGCAGCGCGGCCACCAGGGCGGCGCTGTCCGGCATCGCGGCGGCGCGGTAGTCCTGGTGCAGCCGGTCCTCGGTGGCGGCCAGCAGCAGCCCCGGGCGCCTGGTCAGCGCCTCCACGAGCAGTGCGGAGCGGCCGGCGTTGGCGGCCGCGTCGGCCAGCGGGACGGTCTTCGGCAGCAGGCCGCGGGCGGTCTCGGTGAGCACCTCGGTGCTCGGGATGAAGACCACCGGGACCACCTCGGCGGCCGGGTCCAGCCGGACCGCCCTGGCGCTGTCCTCGTCGGTCCAGGCGATGGTGAACCCGCCCGCCAGGCAGGCGGCGACATTGTCCGGGTGGCCCTCCAACTCGGAGGCGAGAGCCAGCATCGCGGCGTCGTCGAGGGCGGCGGGGCCACCGATGGTGACGGCGCGGGCGGCGACGATGCCCGCGCAGATGGCGGCCGAGGAGGAACCCAGGCCACGCCCGTGCGGTATCCGGTTGGCGCAGACCACCTCGAGGCCGCGCGGCTGCCCGCCGAGCCGGTCGAAGGCCGCACGCATCGCGCGGACCACCAGGTGACGCTCGTCGCGGGCGAGCGTCTCGGCGCCCTCCCCCGCGATGTCCACGGTCAGCCCCGAGTCGGCGACCCGGACCACGATGTCGTCGTAGAGGCCCAGAGCGAGTCCGAAGGCGTCGAAGCCCGGGCCCAGGTTGGCGCTGGTCGCGGGGACCCGCACCCGGACGGCGGCGGCACGGAACGCGGGAGGGGCCATGCGGTGGACTCTCCTGAGGAGTGAGGCAGGCCCGTCATGGGGCCCTGCGGTGGTACGGCGGTGGGGGGTGTCAGTGCGCTGCGTGCGGCTCAGGCCCGCCCCGCGGGGCAACGGCCGAGCCATTGGCATGTGCCACACCGCCAGGGTTCAGCGTATCGAAGAGAGGTTCCACAGCGGTACACCCCGCTCCCTCTCGATCTACCGTGTTGCAGGTTATGGCCGGAATCCGGCCCGAATCGGCGTCACAAACGGACATCGCAGGTGCGTCACACTTGCAGTAGAAGGACAACGCAAACAACAACGAAAGCGACAGTGGGGCAGTTACTCACCCGCTTCGGGACAGTCGGTCGTACACCCCTTTCGGGGCATCCGCCCGACGCGTCGGATGGGCCGGTCCCGTGGGACCGGCCCATCCGGTGCACTCGCCCGACGGGGCGTCAGTCCAGCAGCCCCAGCCGCGCGGCGGCCGCCTCGGCGCTGACCGGGACCACGTGCGGCTGCGGCGCGCCGGCCACCGCCCAGTCGGGGTCCTTGAGGCCGTTGCCGGTCACCGTGCAGACGATCCGCTGGCCCGGGTCGACCAGTCCGGCCTCCGCCTTGGCCAGCAGGCCGGCCACGCTGGCGGCCGACGAGGGCTCCACGAAGACACCCTCACGCGCCGCCAACATCCGGTAGGCGGCCAGGATCTGACGATCGGTCACCTTGTCGATCAGCCCGCCCGACTCGTCCCGGGCGGCCTCCGCGAAGGCCCAGGAGGCCGGGTTGCCGATCCGGATCGCGGTGGCGATGGTCTGCGGCTTGAGCACCGGGGCGCCGTCCACGATCGGGGCCGAGCCGGAGGCCTGGAAGCCCCACATCCGGGGCTTGCGGGTGGCCAGGCCGTCCGCCGCGTACTCGCGGTAGCCCTTCCAGTAGGCGGTGATGTTGCCCGCGTTGCCGACCGGCAGGACGTGGATGTCGGGGGCGTCGCCGAGCATGTCGACGATCTCGAAGGCGGCCGTCTTCTGGCCCTCGATGCGCACCGGGTTGACCGAGTTCACCAGCGCGACAGGGTAGTTCTCGGACAGTTCACGCGCGAGGGTGAGGCAGTCGTCGAAGTTTCCGTCCACCTGGAGGATCTTCGAGCCGTGCACCAGCGCCTGGCCCATCTTGCCGAGCGCGATCTTGCCCTGCGGCACCAGCACCGCGCAGACCATGCCGGCCCGCACCGCGTAGGCGGCCGCCGAGGCCGAGGTGTTGCCGGTGGAGGCGCAGATCACGGCCTGGGCTCCGTCGGCCTTCGCCTTGGAGATCGCCATCGTCATGCCCCGGTCCTTGAAGGAGCCGGTCGGATTGGCGCCCTCGACCTTGAGGTAGACGTCGCAGCCGGTCCGCTCGGAGAGCACCTGGGCGGGGACCAGGGGGGTGCCGCCCTCCAGCAGGGTGACCACCGGCGTGCTCGCGTTCACCGGCAGGCGGTCGCGGTACTCCTCGATGATTCCGCGCCACTGGTGGGTCCGGCCACCGACCTTGTCGATCACAGCGTTCATGGCTGTTTCATTCCCCTTCAACCCGCATGATGCTGGCCACATCCCGCACGCTGTCCAGCGCGCGGAGCTTGTCCACGGTCGCCGACAGGGCGGCGTCGGTGGCCCGGTGGGTCACCACGACCAGCGAGGCGTCGCCGTCGCGGCCCTGCTGGCGCACCGTGTCGATGGACACCCCGTGCTCGGCGAAGACCGAGGCCACCTGGGCCAGCACGCCCGCGCGGTCGTCCACGTCCAGGCTGACGTGGTAGCGGGTGATCACCTGGTCCATCGGCTTGGCGGGCAGCTGGGTGTAGACCGAGTGCCCCGGGCCGGTCGCGCCGTTGAGCTTGTTGCGGCAGACCGCGACCAGGTCGCCGAGCACCGCGGAGGCGGTCGGCGCGCCGCCCGCGCCCGGACCGTAGAACATCAGCCGGCCGGCCGCCTCGGCCTCGACGAAGACCGCGTTGTAGGCCTCGCGGACCGAGGCCAGCGGGTGGCTGAGCGGGATCATCGCCGGGTGCACCCGGGCGGTGACCGACTCGCCGTCCACCGCGCGCTCGCAGATCGCCAGCAGCTTGACCACGCAGCCCATCGCCTTGGCGCTGGCGATGTCGGCGGCGGTCACCTCGGTGAGGCCCTCGCGGTAGACGTCGGCGGCGGTGACCTTGGTGTGGAAGGCGATGCCGGCCAGGATCGCGGCCTTGGCGGCGGCGTCGAAACCCTCCACGTCGGCGGTCGGGTCGGCCTCGGCGTAGCCGAGCGCGGTGGCCTCCTCCAGCGCCTCCGAGTACCCGGCGCCGGTGGAGTCCATCTTGTCGAGGATGAAGTTGGTGGTGCCGTTGACGATGCCGAGCACCCGGTTCACCCGGTCGCCGGCCAGCGACTCGCGCAGCGGGCGGATCAGCGGGATCGCGCCGGCCACCGCGGCCTCGTAGTACAGGTCCACCCCGGCCTCGGCGGCGGCACTGTGCAGCTCGGCGCCGTCCTTGGCGAGCAGCGCCTTGTTGGCGCTGACCACCGAGGCGCCGTGCTCGAAGGCGGCGAGGATGAGGTGCTTGGACGGCTCGATCCCGCCGACCACCTCGATCACCACGTCGATGTCGCCGCGCCCCACCAGCGCCTCGGCGTCGGTGGTGATCAGGTGCTCGGGAACGCCCGGACGGGGACGGCCCGCCCGGCGGACCGCGATGCCGGCCAGCTCGACCGGCGCGCCGATCCGCGCGGCGAGGTCGGCGGCGTCTGTCGTCATGATGCGCGCCACCTCGGAGCCCACCACACCACAGCCCAGCAACGCCACCTTCAGCGGCCGCGTACGCATCATCCGACTCCGCTCATCCATCTCGTTTCCGGCGGCATTCAGACGAGCCGCCGGACTTCGGCTTGTTCCAGTCTCGGGGACGATGCGGAAAGATCTACTGGCGTCTCAAGATTCGAGACGAGATTTCCGTCATCCGATATCGAGGCGCAGGAGATCCTCTTCCGTCTCGCGCCGCACGATCACCCGGGCCGTGCCCTGCGCGACCGCCAGCACCGGCGGCCGCAGCGCGTGGTTGTAGTTGCTCGCCATCGAACGGCAGTAGGCGCCGGTGGCCGGCACCGCGATCAGGTCACCGGGGGTCAGATCGGCGGGCAGGAAGGCGTCCCGGACCACGATGTCGCCGGACTCGCAGTGCTTGCCGACCACCCGCACCAGCATCGGCTCGGCCTCGCTGGTCCTGGAGACCAGGGCCACCGAGTAGTCGGCGTCGTAGAGCGCGGTACGGATGTTGTCGGACATCCCGCCGTCCACGCTGACATACGTGCGCAGGCCTGGCAGCGGCTTGACGGTGCCGACCTGGTAGAGCGTGAACGCGGTCGGCCCGACGATCGCCCGGCCCGGCTCCACGCTCAGGCGCGGGGTGGCGAGCCGCTTGGCCGCGCACTCGCGCCGGACGATCTCGGCCAGCGCGGTGGCGATCTCCGCCGGCTCGCGCGGGTCGTCCTCGCTGGTGTAGGCGATGCCCAGGCCGCCACCGAGGTCGATCTCGGGCAGCTCGACGCCGTACTCGTCACGGATCTCGGCCAGCAGCGCGACCACCCGGTGGGCGGCGACCTCGAAGGCGGCGGTGTCGAAGATCTGCGAGCCGATGTGCGAGTGCAGGCCGCGCAGCTCCAGGCCGGGCCGGGCCAGCACGTCCCGGACCGCCCGCGCGGCCGAGCCCTGGGCGAGCGAGAAGCCGAACTTCTGGTCCTCGTGCGCGGTGGCGATGAACTCGTGGGTGTGCGCCTCGACGCCCACCGTCACCCGGATCAGCACCGGCTGCCGCACACCCTGGCGCTCGGCGATCTCCGCCAGCCGCCCGATCTCCGCGGTGGAGTCGACCACGATGTGGCCGACCCCCGCCTTGACGGCCTGCTCAAGCTCGGCGACCGACTTGTTGTTGCCGTGCAGCGCGATCCGCTCCGGCGGCATCCCGCCGGCCAACGCCACCGCCAGCTCGCCCGGGCTGCACACGTCGAGGCTCAGCCCCTCCTCCTGCAACCAGCGGACCACCGCCTTGGAGAGGAAGGCCTTGCCCGCGTAGTAGACGTCCGCCGCCACGCCCTCGGCGCCGAACGCGCGGTGCCAGGCCCGGGCCCGGGCCCGGAAGTCGGCCTCGTCCACCACGTAGGCCGGGGTGCCGAACTCGGCGGCGAGCGCCGTGACCGTGATCCCGCCGACGGTGGCCACCCCGCTCGCGTCACGGGCGACCGTGCGGGACCAGACCTTGGGGTCCAGCGCGTTCAGGTCGCTCGGCGGCGCCAGGTAGTGGCCCTCGGGCAGCACGTCACCGTGCCGGGGACCTGCGGGGTGCGCGGAGCGGCTCATGGTGCGGCGCTCTCTCTCGTCGGGGTGCGCGGGTGCCGGCGACCGGCACCCGCGCGGTGGTTGCTACATCCGCTCGGGCGCGGAGACCCCGAGCAGGGCCAGGCCGTTGGCCAGGACGGTCTTGGTCGCCTCGACCAGCCAGAGCCGGGCGCGGTGGGTGTCGGTCAGCTCCTCGTCGCCCTTGGGCAGGAACTGGCAGTTCTCGTACAGCCGGTGGTACCGGCCGGCCAGGTCCTCCAGGTAGCGGGCCACGTGGTGGGGCTCGCGGTGCTGGCCGGCCTTGGCGACCACGCGCGGGAACTCGCCCAGCGCGCCGAGCATGTCGTTCTCCCACTCGGTGGCGAGCAGCTCGGGCTTGAACTCGGCGGCCGTGCCCTTGTCGACGCCCAGCTGCACGGCCTTGCGCGCCACCCCGCACATCCGGGTGTGCGCGTACTGCACGTAGTACACCGGGTTCTCGTTGGTCTGGCTGGTCAGCACGTTGATGTCGAGCGTGATGGTGGAGTCGGTGGAGGAGCGGCTCAGCGTGTAGCGGGCCGCGTCCACGCCGATCCAGTCGACCACGTCGTCGATGGTGATGATGTTGCCGGCCCGCTTGGACATGCGGACCTCCTCACCATCGCGCAGCATCTTGACGAACTGGCCGATCTTGACCTCGATGTTGCGGTTCATGTCGTCGCCCGCGCAGGCCGCGATGGCCTTGAGCCGGTTGACATAGCCGTGGTGGTCGGCGCCCAGCATGTAGACGCTGACCTCGGAACCGCGGTCGCGCTTGGAGAGGTAGTAGGCGGCGTCGGCGGCGAAGTAGGTGGTCTCGCCGTCGGCCTTGATCAGGACGCGGTCCTTGTCGTCGCCGAAGTCCGTGGTGCGCAGCCAGATCGCGCCGTCCTGGTCGAAGACGTGGCCCTGCTCGCGCAGCCGCTCGATCGCCTTCTCCACGGCGCCGGAGTCGTGCAGCGACTTCTCCGAGAACCAGGTGTCGAAGTGGGTGCCGAACTCGTCCATCGAGCGCTTGATCTCGGCCACCATCAACTGCAGGCCGTGCACCCGGAAGGCCTGGAGCTGCTCGTCCTCGGGCAGCTCCAGGATGCCCGGGACGCCGTCGGTGATCGCCTTGGCGATGTCCACGATGTACTCGCCGACGTAACCGTCGGCCGGCACCGGCCGGCCGTTCGCGGCGGCCTGCAGCGAGGCGGCGAACTTGGAGATCTGCACGCCGGCGTCGTTCAGGTAGTACTCGGTGGTGACGTCCGCGCCGGTGGCCTTGAGGATGCGCGCCAGCGAGTCGCCGACGGCCGCCCAGCGGACGCCGCCGATGTGGATCGGCCCCGTCGGGTTGGCGGAGACGAACTCCAGGTTGATCTTCAGGCCCTTGAGCGCCTCGTTGCGCCCGTACGCCTGGCCGGTCTCGACGATGCTCCGGGCCAGCTCGCCCTGGGTGGCGGCGTCCAGCGTGATGTTGAGGAAGCCCGGACCGGCGATGTCCACCTTGGCGACGCCGGGCAGCTCTCGCAGGCGGGCGGCGACCAGCTCGGCGACCGCGCGCGGCGGCTTGCCGGCCGGCTTGGCGAGCTGGAGCGCCACGTTGGTGGCGTAGTCGCCGTGGTCGCGGTTCTTGGGTCGCTCGACCGTCACCGTCTCGGGGACGTCGACGGACAGTTCGCCCGCCTCGACGGCGGCGCGCACGGCGACCTGGACTGCGTGGGAGAGCTCTGCGGGTGTCACGCGCCCAAGCCTAGGCGAGAGGGGGCACCGGACCGCCACTCGGTTTACCGGTTGAGACTCGCGGGTCGCACCCGGGCCGTTCGCTACAGGCGAACATCCCCGCCGCCGAAGGTCATCCCGCCGTTGCGCCCGTGCTCCTTGATGGCCATCAGCCGGTGCACCAGCGCCACCAGATCCGCCGGATCGAAGGGCTTGCCGAGATACCCGTCCACCCCGACCGACTCCCCCCGGTCCAGATCCGCCGGCGTGCAGGCACTCACGATCGCGATCGGCAGCCGTGCGGTGGAGGACTCCGCTCGCAACCGCGCCGCCGTCCGCAGCCCGTCCAGCCGCGGCATCATCACATCCAGCGTCACCACATCGGGCCGCACCCGCCGGACGACTTCCAGGCACTCGGCGCCGTCGGCCGCGGTCACCACCTCGAAGCCCTCCAGCTCCAGGTTGACCCTGATCAGCTGACGGATCACCTCGCTGTCGTCCACCACGAGGACCCGCCCGGACACGCCTCCCGACACCTCTCGAGGGTAAGACGACCGAGGGGCGCGCGTCCGGGCTTTGCCGAGGTCGGGGAGAAACCCCTGCACGGAGCACGCCGCCGAGCTGGTAATGTTCTTCCCGTCGCAGCGATGCGGCGCAAGCAGGACAGAGCAGGCCCCCGTAGCTCAGGGGATAGAGCACCGCCCTCCGGAGGCGGGTGCGTAGGTTCGAATCCTACCGGGGGCACTTCGCGAGAAGTGCTGATCGAGGCCCAGGTCAAGCGACCTGGGCCTTCGTCATGTCCGGGGCCTTCGAGAAGTCGGGCGGGTCGACGTCTCAGTCGCAGCTGACGAGAGATCAGGCCGCTCTGCTCAACCGGAGGTCGACGAACGAGCAGTCGCGCAGAACTCGGACCAGCTGGGTGGCGAGTACCCAGCGGGCGCGCGGCTCCTGGGGTGTGGTGATGACGTCGGTAACGGCCGTAGGGGCGGGCCGGCCGGGACGGTAGAGGCTGCCGTACACGCCGCACGTCCCGAACTCCCGCGCTCGCACGGCCACGCAACCGCCCCGCAGGTGCGGGCAGCGCCGGGCCGCGATGTCCGCACAGCCGAGGCAGACCGGCGGGTGGGTGGCGGCCATGCCCTCGGGCCAGCCGGGCCAGTCGGTGCGGTCGTCCTTGAGCAACCAGAGGGCACCGTCCTCGGCGCGGTCGGCCGGCTCGCCGCAGACCTGGCAGAGCAGCGCCCGCATCGCCCGCCGCTGGCGCCCGAGGTGCACCCGCCCGAAGTCCGGCCGCCCGCGCCCGGGACCGAGCGTCATGCGGGCCCACAGGATGCCGTCGGCGTCGCGGTCATGCGGCGCCTCGTCGAGGTAGGCGATGCCGCCCGCGGGGTGGGCGACCACCTCGTAGCGGGCGTACTGCTCGGCGCTCCAGGCGGTGATGTAGGGAACGGCGTTCGATCGCGTGATGCCTTCGACCATCGGGTCCTCCGCTATGACGGGCGTAGCTCTCAGTAGCAGCTTCACCACAAGCTACTAACAGAGATTCTGCGAGTCAACAGAGAAACTGTGAGTAGTAGAATCTCTGCGTTTCTGGGATGCTGGCGACGACCACTAGGGAGGTTCAATGAGCAACGGTTTCGGTCTGGTTGTCCGCTTCGAGCTGCGCGGCCAGGAGGCAGCGGCCGGGTTCGACGAGCTGGTGGCACGAACGATCCCCGGCATCAAGGAACATGAGGCAGGCACACTCGCGTACGTCGTACATTCCGTGCCAGAGGAGCCGCACGTCCGCGTCTTCTACGAGCTGTACGCCGACCGAGCAGCCTTCGACGCTCACGAGCGACAGCCGCACACCATGGCCTTCCTGGCCGAGCGGGAGCAGTACCTGAGCGCGGTTCAGGTGACCTTCCTCCAGGCCGAGACGGGCAAGGGGCCGGTACCCGCGTGAGCACCCCCGAGGAACGGCGCGCCTTTGGCAAGCGGGTAGCCGAACTGCGGAAGCGACGTGGCCTGACACAGGACGAGTTGGCCGGCGCGCTCGGCCGGACGGCCAGTTGGCTGTCCCAGGTGGAACGCGGAGTTCAGCCCGTCAACCGCCTTGATGTGCTCCGTCTGCTGGCCGACGGGCTCGGCGTATCCCTGGAGGCCCTTCGCCCAGACGCGCTCACGGACCCGCCGGTCCCTGCACTCCCCGAACCGACCGAGCCGAACGACCTGGACCAGGCCCGGCTGTTGATCTCCGGGCATCCAGCGCCGGACATCCTGCTCGGCGATCATCCGATGTCCATGCCGGCTGATCTGTCGAACCTGCGGGCCACCGTCCACCGCGTCTGGGAACTGACCCACGAGAGCCGCTTCGCCGAGCTGAGCGTCACCGTCGGGGCACTGCTCCCCCAGATCGAGCACGCAGTCCGCACTGCTCCTGCTGAGGAACGGCCTGAGCTCTGGCTGCTGCTCAGCCGGACCTACCAGGCTCTGTCGGCCGCTTTCGCCCGTCAGGACGAAGGCGACGCTGCTTGGGTCGCGGCCGACCGCGCGATTCGGGCCGCCGAGCAAGCCGGCCAGCCACTTCAGGTTTTCGCAAGCGTCTCCCGGCTGGCGCAGGCCTTCGTACGGCTGCGGCGCCTGGATCAAGCCGAGCGTGTGGCGACCACCGGGGTCAGTGCGCTACTTCGGTTGGGTGACAGCGCGGAACCCGAAGCTCTCTCCTTGCTGGGCGCTCTGCAACTGGTCCTGGCCCTCACCCATGCCCGCGCTGGGGAACGCGGCAAGGCCCGCGAAGCACTCGGGCTCGCCAGGCAGGTGGCACAACGCATCGGGGAGGACCGCAATGACTTCAACACGGAGTTCGGCCCGACGAACGTCGAGATCCAGGCCGTAGCCCTCGCGGTGGAACTCGGTGATGCCGGTGAGGCCATCGAAATCGGACTGCGGATCGATCCCGGTGATCTGTCCGTCGAGCGTCGAGCCCGCCTGTTCCTGGACATCGGACGCGCGTACGCGCAGCGGCGTCAGAGCAGCGAGGCCCTCGCATGCCTGCTGAAGGCCGAGGAGATCGCCCCCGAGCTGATCCGCACTCATACGGTTGCCCGGACCACGGTTCGAGAACTTCTCCTGCTCACCGGTCAAACCGCTCCCCCGGAGCTTGTCGCGTTGGCTGAGCGTGCGGACGCACAGCCCTAGCCACGTAGGAGCTCTGCTGAGCCAAGGGCATCGCCGTAGCTCTGCGCCATCTCCTAGGCTCCTGTAGATGAGCAGCAGTCCTCCGCAGACCCCGTCAACGCCCCTCCACTCCGTTTCGGTGGCCGGTGCCGTCGTCCGCGAGGACGGCCGGGTCCTGGTGATCCGGCGGGCGGACAACGGAATGTGGGAACCACCGGGCGGGGTGCTCGAACTCGGCGAGACGGTGGAGGACGGCGTACGTCGCGAGGTGTTCGAGGAGACGGGCGTCGAGGTCAGCGTCGAACGCCTGACCGGCGTCTACAAGAACATGGTCCGGGGTGTGGTCGCGCTGGTCTTCCGCTGTCGCCCGGAGGGTGGCACGGCGAGGACGTCCGAGGAGTCGACGGCCGTGCGGTGGTTCACGGCCGAGGAGGTGCACAGGCACCTGAACGAGGTCTACGGCGTTCGCCTGCTCGACGCGTTGGCAGCCTCCGGTTCAGTCGCTCCCTGCATCCGCGCCCACGACGGGCATGAGCTGATCGATGTGCGGCAGAGCGGCCCTGACGGTTCGTCAGCCGTACGATGAAGGGCCGGGCCGGTTCAGCCCTACGGGGTGTTCGTCCGAGACTTCCGGCCGTTGCGGCGTCGGAGCATCCAGCGCCTGACCGAGGGCCAGCGGGGATCGGGCCGGTCGATCTGGTGGGCGGACATCGAGAACCGCACGCTGGTCGTCGACCAGGTCGCGGTCTCCGAGCAGGCGGCGCCGGAACTGATCGCCGGCGTGCTGGGCCTGGAGCCGGGTGAGCCGACCTGTGTCCGGCATCGGCGCTTCGTGCTCGACGGCAAGCCGGTCCTGCTCTCCACCTCGTACCTGCCCGCCTCGCTGGTCACGGGTACCGCGATCACGCAGCCGGACACCGGCCCGGGCGGCAGCTACGCCCGCCTCGCCGAGATCGGCGCGAAGCCGGTGCACTTCCGCGAGGAGATCCGCTCCCGGATGCCCACCCAGGAGGAGAGCGCCCAGCTGGAGTTGGGTGCGGGCACGCCTGTGGTCCTGGTCTGCCGCACCGCGTATGCCTCAGGAGGACGGGCGGTCGAGGTCAATGAAATGGTGCTCGACGCGGCGTCCTATGTGCTGGAGTACGACTTCGACGCGTGAGGTCCACCCTGGTGGCGCGCACGCTCCTGGTAGACGCGAAGGCCCGGGTCAGGTGACCCGGGCCTTCGGGCAGCACGCACCGCTCACCCCGAGGACGAGACCGCCAGCTGGTACAGGTTGCCGATCGTCGAGTCGAAGTACGCGCTGTACGAGATGTCCGGCGAGTTGCCGCCCTGCTGGTAGCCGCCGATGATGCCGATCAGGTTGCCGTCGGCGGTGTTGATCCAGGGACCGCCGCTGGTGCCGCTGGGGTAGGCGGGGCAGGCGATCTCGCGTTGGTAGGTGGACTGCTGGGTGGTGGCGTTGGAGCAGAGGATGGGGGCGTCGCTGCTGTTGGGGTAGCCGTAGAGGCGGACGGTGGCGGTGAAGGACTCGTTGAGGCCGAGCGGGTTGCCGCCGACCACGTCCTGGATCTGCTTGCCGTTGAGGGGGGCGACCTCGAGGAAGGCGAAGTCCTGGTCGGGGTCCTGGCTCTGGTTCCAGCCGTTGGTGGTGTAGAGCTGGGTGACCTGCCAGACGCCGTAGGGGGTCTGGCCGTTGCGGAAGGCGGGGGCGAAGACCAGGCCGTTGGTGTTGCCCACGCAGTGGGCGGCGGTGACCAGCAGGTTGCGGGTGGCGCTCTGCACCACGCTCGCCGTGCAGAAGTGGTTGCCGTCGGTGGCGCTGCCGCTGAACAGCGCGCCGACCCGGTCGGTCTCGGGGCCGGCGGGGGCCGTGGCCGTGGTGGGCGTGGCACGGTCGGTGGCGGTGTCGGCGGGGGACGGGGTGTCCGAGGCGGTCGGGCTGGGGGTGGGCGTCGGGGTCGGGGTCGGCACCGGGGTGGGTGTGGGAGTGGGCGACGGGGACGGCGTCGGCGTGTTCAGCGGCGGCAGCTGGGCCAGCGGCGCGGTCGCGGTGGACTTCGGGCCCGCCGGGGCGGCGGCGGACGGTGCCGGCGTGGGCGTGGGCGTGCCGGGCTTGGTGCCCTTGAGGTCCTTGACCTTGCCGGCGGTGGTCGCGGCCCGCGGTGAGGCGATCGCTCGCGCGGTGACCAGGCTGACGCACGCGACGGCGACCAGCACGGCGAGGGCGAGCGAGACGCCCAGGAGCATCGGACGGTTGACGGGACGGTGCTGCTGCCTGCGGAGGTCACGCTGCTGACTGGTCATCAGGACGGTGCTCCTGCCCGCTATCGGCGGCCTGGGGGCCGGCTGGTCGACACCCTCGGTGGGGCGCCTCGACTACCTGACGACTATCTCCCGCCTGGTTGGAAACGCGATGATGCTCGGCTGAGAGGCGTCTGAGAATCCACCAGGCGGCGGACGTCCGACGACCAGGCAACATCATGGCGGACGGTTCGTGGCGAGAGAAGCCCCAGCTGGGAGCGGATCCCGTGAGGAAATCGTCAGGCCGCCGCCCGGACCGCCGCCTCGGTGTCCTCGCCCGCCTCCGGCTCCGGGGCCGGCCGGTGGTTGATCATGAAGAAGGCCAGTACCGCGGCGAAGATCAGGATGCCGAACGCGACCGTGGTGGCCACCGTGTAGCCGTGCACGCTGGCGGTGGCCTGGACCAGTTTGTTCCCGGCGTCCTTGCCGACCAGGTAGGCGGTGGTGACGCTGGCGGCGATGGTGTTGAGCAGCGCGGTCCCGATCGAGCCGCCGACCTGCTGGGCGGAGTTGATGGTGGCCGAGGCCGCACCGGTCTCGCGTGGCGCCACGCCCAGGGTCGCCAGGCTCATCGACGGCATGAAGACCAGGCCCATGCCGACGCCGAGCAGGATCTCGGCGGGCAGCACCGTGGTCGCGAACGCGCTGCCCACCTTGAGCTGGGTGAGCCAGGCCATCCCGCCCGCGGCCAGCAGCAGGCCGGGCACGACCAGGTTGCGTGACGGCACCCGGTTCATCAGCCGGGCGGCGAAGCCGGCGGAGCTCGTGACGATCGCGGCGGTCATCGGCAGGAACGCGACGCCGGTCTTCAACGGCGAGTAGCCCTTGATCACCTGCAGGTAGTAGGTGAGGAAGAGGAAGAGGCCGAAGAGTCCGACCACGGCCAGGCCGACCGAGAGCGCGGCGCCACCCCGGTTGCGATCCTTGACGATGTGCATCGGCAGCAACGGATGGTCGGTGCGCTGCTCCGCGAGAACGAAGACGGCGAGCAGTGCGGCGCCGCCGAGCAGGCAGGCCAGGACCAGCGAGTCGCCCCAGCCGCGCGACTCGGCCTCCGAGGTGCCGTAGACGATGGCCAGCAACCCGCCGCAGCCGAGGAACGCGCCTGGCAGGTCGAGTGGGATCCGGGAGCCCTTGGCGATGAAGTCGCGGTGCAGCAGGCGCGACGCGCCCACGGCCGTGGCCAGCGCGATCGGCACGTTGACGAACAGGCACCAGCGCCAGTTCAGGTACTCGGTCAGCAGCCCGCCGGCGATGAAGCCGATCGCGCTGCCACCACCGGCGATCGCACCGAAGATGCCGAACGCGGTGGCGCGTTCCTTGGCCTCGGTGAAGGTGGTGGAGAGCAGCCCGAGTGCCGAGGGCGCGAGCAGCGCGCCGAAGGCTCCCTGGAGGGCGCGGGCGGCGAAGAGCATCGTGCCCGACGCCGCCGCGCCACCCAGGGCGGAGGCGGCGGCGAACCCGAGCAGTCCGATGATGAAGGTGCGCTTGCGGCCGTAGAGGTCCCCGATCCGTCCGCCGAGCAGCAGCAGTCCGCCGAAGGCCAGGGTGTACGCGGTGATCACCCACTGCCGGTCGGCGTTGGAGATACCGAGGTCGCGCTGGGCGGTCGGCAGCGCGATGTTCACGATCGTGATGTCGAGCACGATCATCAGCTGAGCGACGGCTATCACGGCCAGCGCCCGCCAGCGGCGGGGGTCCGGCACCGGAACGGCCATGGCAGGTTGCGCGGACACGGGAGGAGCCTTCCGGACGGGGGTGCCGTCGGCGTGCGCGGACGGCACTTCTCTCCAGCGAAGCTCGCGGTCGGGGGCAGGGCAAGCAGAAAAGGGGGTAAAGACGGATAAAAAGGGATGTTTTGTGCAAGCTTTAACAGTGCGCAAGCTGTAACAGCCGGCCGGGGCCCCGCAGGTGCGGTGGACGCGGGGCCCCGCCAACCTCACAGCTCGGCGAGCACCGCCGCCAGGTCGTCCAGCCCGAGCGAGCCCTGGGAGAGCGCCGCCATGTGCCAGGCCTTGAGGTCGAACTCCTCGCCGCGCGCCTCGTGCGCCGCCCGCGCCGCCGCCCGGCCGCGCAGCCAGGCCCGCTCGCCGAGCTTGTAGCCGATCGCCTGCCCCGGCATGCCGAGGTAGCGGACCAGCTCGCTGTCCAGCATCTCCTCGCCCAGCCCGCAGTACCGGCCGAAGAACTCGCGACCCAGCTCCGGGGTCATCAGCTCACCGGGGTGGAACGGCGCGTCGGCCGGGAACTCCAGGCCGACGTGCATGCCGATGTCCAGGATCACCCGCAGCGCCCGCAGCATCTGGGCGTTCAGGTAGCCGAGCCGGTGGCCGGGGTCGGTCAGGTAGCCGAGCTCGTCCATCAGCCGCTCGGCATAGAGCGCCCAGCCCTCCATGTTGGCGCTCACCCCGCCCAGGCTGACCTGGTAGGTGGAGAGGCTGCCCGCCACGTAGTTCCACTGGGCGAGCTGCAGGTGGTGGCCGGGGACGCCCTCGTGGTACCAGGTGCTGACCAGGTCCCAGATCGGGAAGCTGTCGCGGCCCATCACCGGCAGCCAGGTCTGGCCGGGGCGGCTGAAGTCCAGCGAGGGGGCCGAGTAGTAGGGGGCGCTGGCGGTGCCAGCCGGGGCGAGCTTGGACTCGACCCGGGTGATCGGCTCGGCCAGGTCGAAGTGGGCGCCCTGCAGATCGCGGATCGCCTGGTCCATCAGGCCCTGAAGGTACTCGCGGGCCGCCTCGGCACCCTCGATCGCGGGGCCTTCGGTCTCCAGCCAGCGCATCGCCTCCATCGGCGTGCCGCCGGGCAGCACCTTCTCGGCCTCGACCCGCATCTGCTCGGCGATGTCCTGGAACTCGGTCCAGGCCCACCGGTAGGCCTCGTCCAGGTCCAGGTCCGCGCCGTTCCACAGCCGCGCGAAGCGCAGGTAGCGCTCGCGGCCGACGGCGTCCGGAGTACCGGCGGCGGCCGGGGTGTAGACCTCGGCCAGCCAGTCGCGCAGCACGGCCAGCTCGGCGGAGGCGGCGACCGCATGGCCGGTCAGCTCGGCCCGCAGGCCCTCGGGGGCCGGGGTGACCAGGGCGCCGAACCAGCCGGCCGCCCGGCTCGCCTCGTCGGCCGCCGGGTCGGCGGCCAGCCACTCGGCGAGCTGGCCGATCACCGTCTCGACCTGCTGCGGCCCGGCCGTCAGGCCGCGCTCCAGGCCCTCGGCCAGGGCGGCCCGGTACTGCTGGACGGCCAGCGGGAAGCGGGCCAGCCGTCGCCCGAGCCGGGCCCAGTCGTCCTCGGTCTCGGTGGGCAGCAGGGTGAAGACCTCGCGGGTGTTGTGCAGCGGCGAGCCGAGGTTGCGCAGCGCGCGCAGGTCCTCGCCGGCCTCGTGCACCGCCAGCTCGGCGGTCAACCGCTCGCGCAGCAGCCGGGCGCAGCGGCGCTCGGCCTCGGGGTCGGTGGCCGTGGCGAGCAGCTCGGCGGCCTCCGCCAGGTCGAGCTCGGCCAGCGTGCGGCGGGCCAGCTCTGCGGTGGCGGCGTGGCCGGCCGGGGAGAGGTCGGGGAGGCGGTCGTCCTCCGGGTTGAGGCCGAGGTAGACCGCGGTCAGCGGGTCGAGGTCGGCGAGTGCCTGGACGTACGCGTCCGCGATGGTGCGCGGCGTGCGGACGTCGACGGCGGCAAGAGTCGGTTCGGAAGCCATCCGGCCATCCTTTCGCAGCCCGGACGCTTTGCAACAGGCTTTCCGCACCCGGGTCGCGAGATCGACGACGGGAGCCGGCCCGCACGATCCCGGCCCACCGCGCGGGGTTCCACCGGCGCTGTCGCGCACTACGCTGACCGCCATGAAAGCCACCGAGCCGGCCGCGCCCAGCCCTTCGCCCGCCCCTGGTTCGGCCCGGGTCGCGGCCGACGGCCCCGCCGAGCGACCCCGGCGGGCCGGCTACCGGCGGCTGCCGGTCCAGCAGCGCCGCGAGCAGCTGATCGCCGTGGCACTGGAGCTGTTCAGCACCCGCCCGCCGGACGAGGTGAGCCTGGACGACGTGGCCGAGGCCTCCGGCGCCTCCCGGCCGCTGGTCTACCGCTACTTCGCGGGCGGCAAGCAGCAGCTCTACGAGGCGGCGCTGAGCAGCGCGGCCGAGGAGCTGATCAGCCGCTTCACGGTCCCGCCGCGCGGCACCCCGACCGAGCAGCTGGGCGCCGTGCTGGACGGCTACTTCTCCTTCGTCGCCGAGCACGACGCCGGCTACGGCGCGCTGCTGCGCGGTGGCTCGGTGGTGGAGACCGCGCGGACCAGCGCGATCGTGGACAAGGTGCGCCGTGCCGCGCTCCGGCGCACCCTGCGCTACATGGGCGTGGGCGAACCCGGGCCCCGGCTCACCCTGCTGGTGCGCTCCTGGATCTCGGTGGTGGAGGCCTCCTCGCTCAGCTGGCTGGACGAGGGCCGGCAGATCCCGCCCACCCAGCTGCGCGACTGGCTGGTGGACGAGTTCGTGGCGATGACCGCGGCCACCGCCGCGCACGACCCGCAGAGCGCCGAGGTGCTGACCGGGCTGCTGGCGCTGGAGGCGCCGGACGGGCGCGCCGCCGCGCTGCTGGCCCGTCTCGGCACGCTGCGCACCGGTCGCTGACGGTCCGTCAGGACGACTGCGCGGCGGCGACCCGTCAGGCCTTGCCGAGCACCTGCCGCTGCCGCCCCAGCCCGGTGACCGCCAGCTCCATCACGTCACCGGGCTGCAGGAACGCGGTGCCCGGGTGCCCCATGGTGACGCCCGCCGGGGTGCCGGTGGTGACCACGTCACCGGGCTCCAGCACCATGAACTGGCTGATGTACCGCAGCACCGGGTAGATCGGGAAGATCATCTGCGCGGTCTGCCCGTCCTGCCGCAGCTCGCCGTTGACCCAGAGCTGGAGCTCCAGCGCCTGCGGGTCGCCGACCTCCTCCGGGGTGACCAGGTAGGGGCCCAGCGGGTTGAAGGTCTCGCAGCACTTGCCCTTGTCCCACTGGCCGCCGCGCTCCAGCTGGAAGGCGCGCTCGGTGACGTCGTTGGAGATGGTGTACCCGGCGATCACCGCCGCCGCCTCCTCGTCCGTCTCCAGGTAGCGGGCGGTCCGCCCGATCACCACGGCCAGCTCGACCTCGTAGTCGGTCTTGGTGGCGCCACGCGGCACCAGCACCTCGTCGTCCGGGCCGACCACGGTGTTGCTGGCCTTGAGGAAGAGCACCGGCTCGGCCGGGATCGCCGCGCCCGCCTCGGCTGCGTGGTCGCGGTAGTTCAGGCCGACGCAGACCACCTTGCCCGGGCGGACGACCGGCGCGCCGATCCGCTGCCCCGCGATGTCGACCACGGGCAGCTCACCCTGCGCCACCGCGGCGGCCAGCTCGGTCACGTCCAGTCCGGACAGGAACGCCCCGTCGAGGTCGGGGGTACGCCCCGAGAGGTCGTACGCGGTGCCGTCCTGGCCGAGCACGACCGGGCGCTCGGCGCCCGGGGGGCCAACACGGAGGAGCTTCATCTGCCCATCACCACCTGTGGTGTCGCATCTGCGCGCAGCGGGCCGCACACCCGCTTCGCCTATGCGTCCGAGGTATATCAACATTTTGTGGAACGGAGCCAGGGGGCGGTCGTCGGCCAGTTCCTATCAATTCCACCAAACGCCCGGGGGGTCGAATCAGCTGCCCGTACGGTTGACACCGGTGAGCAGCGCCGCGAGCAGTCCGGCCGGGCAGGGGTGCTCGGGGACGGGGGTGCGGGCCAGCCGGCGCTGGATGTCCTCGACGTCCGGGTGGCCCTCGCCGAGTGCAGCGGTGGCGTGCGGGAGCAGCTCGTCCAGCAGGCAGTACGCCTGGTCGTGTGCGCCGACCCGGGCGAGCAGCACGGCGAAGTCGTGGCAGCCGCGCACCGTACGGCCGTTGTCCGGGCCGAAGGCGAGGGCGAACTGCTCGATCAGCGGCCGCAGCCGCTTCAGCCCGTCGGCGGCCCGGCCCTCGCCGGCGGCCTGGAAGGCGGCGTCCGCCTGCCGGCGCAGGTCCCGCACGGCCTCGGCGGCCGCCGCCAGCCGGCGGCCCACCTCCCCCGCGCCGGTCGGCCGCTCGGCGGGGTCCTTGGCCAGCAGTTCGAGCAGCAGCCGGGCCAGGTCCCGGGGCAGCGCGGTCGGCCGCGGGGGCGGCTCGTCCACGTGCTGGACCATCAGCGCGTAGGTGCCGGAGGCGCTGAACGGGCGGACACCGGTGAAGAGTTCGTAGAGCACGCAGCCCAGCGCGTAGAGGTCGCTGCGCACCGTGCCCGGCTCGCCGCGCCAGCGCTCGGGGGCCAGGTAGGGCGCGCTGCCGATCACCGCGCCGGCCGTGGTCAGGCCGCCCTCCTTGTTGTCGCCGATCTGCGCGATCCCGAAGTCCAGCACCTTGAGCAGCTGCCGGTCGGGGCCGGTGAACATGATGTTCTCCGGCTTGATGTCGCGGTGGATCACGTCGGCCGCGTGGGCGGCGGCGAGCGCGGCGCACAGCTGGCGGCCCCACTCCAGCGCCTGCGGCAGCTCGGGACGGGAGGTGGCCAGCACCTGCTTCAGGGTCAGGCCGTTGAGCAGCTCCATCACCAGGTAGCGGTAGCTCTCGCCGCCCTCGGCGGCCTCGCCCTGGTCGAAGATCAGCACCACGTTCTGGTGCACAAGACGGGCCAGCACCGCCATCTCGCGGCCGAACCTGGCCCGGTCGGTGGCGGCTTCCGGGTCGTACTGGCCGGGCTCGTGGCGCAGCGTCTTGACCGCCACCTGCCGCCCGACCACCTGGTCGTAGGCCTCCCAGACCACCCCGAAGCCGCCCCGGCCCAGCTCGCCGACCAGTCGGTAGCGCTCCCCCAGCAGATCGCCGGCTCTCATGTCTCCCCCTACTTCGGCTGTCAGTAGACGGGGAGGCCGAGCAGCATCGCCAACTCGCCGGGGCGGGCGATGCCGCGCCTGCGCTCCAGGTCGCGGCTGTAGGACCAGAGGTCTCGGGTCGCCTTCGCCACGTCCTCGTCCCCCGGTCCCAAGGTGGCGGTCATCAGCGGCACCAGCTCGCCCAACAGGCCTACCGCTCCAGCGATATCGTCAGCCATCCCCCGCCAGATGGCAAGGTCATAGGCGACCTGCAGGGTCTGCGGACGGGTCTGCCCGAGCGTGCGGGCCGCGTGGGACACCAGTACGGTCAACTGGCGTACCGCCTCGGCACTCTGGCCCGCCTCGCCGTAGGCCCAGGCCTGGTCGACCTGGGCCCGGATCAGCTCCTCGGGGCCGGGCCCGACCGGGCCCTGGTAGCCGGCCGCCACCGCGCCCAGCCGGGCTCCGGCCTCGGCGGCGTCCGCCGGGCGGGCGGCGGGGTCCTTGGCCAGCAGGCTGAGCACCACCTCGTCCAGGCCGCCCGGCAGGTCGGTGCGGAACTGGCCCAGGTGGGGGACCGCGTCGTTCAGGTGACGGTGCATCAACTCCGGTACCGAGGCGCCCAGATAGGGCGGGCGCCCGGCGCAGAGTTCGAACAGCGCGCAGCCCAGCGCGTAGAGGTCCGCCCGACCGTCGGCCGGGGCCTGGCGCCACTGCTCGGGCGCCAGGTACGGGGCGTTGCCGGTCTCGGTGGCCGGGGCCAGGTGGGCGGTGCCGAAGCCGAGCAGCTTGATCCGGCCCTGGTCCGTAAGGAAGAGCCGGCTCGGCTTGAGCCCCCAGTGCACCACACCGGCCGCGTGCGCGGCCTTCAGGCCGAGGCAGGCCTGTTGGGCCCAGATCAGGATGTGCCCGAGGTCGGCGGGCCCGGCCGCGATCACGGTGTCCAGGGTGCGGCCGCTGAGCAGCTCCAGGACCAGCGCGCGGTCGGCGCGGTGCTCCACCTCGACCAGGTGCGGGTGGCCGAGCCGGCCGGCCCGCTCGGCCTCGTCCAGGAACCGCTCGACGGCGGCCGGCGGTGCGGGCGACTGCGGCGGCACCAGGTGGACGGCGACCCGGTGGCCGTCCGATCGGTCGAGCGCCTCCCAGCGCGACCCGGTGACCGACCGACCCAGCTCGCGCAGCAACTGGTAGCGGCCGTCGACCAGCGGCGGCGGCTGGAGATCTGACATGCGGATCAGCCTATCGGGCCGCTGACCCGGTTGACCCTGAGTCGACCGAGCCGGCTGAGGAAGGCCCCACCTCGACCGCACCTGCCTCCACCGGCCAGGGTGCGAGGATGGTGGCCGGGCTGACGACGGCGTGGCCCGGATCCCCGTTGGAGGTGGGCGACGATGGCCAAGCAGGCCCCGCAGAGCGACCCGGCGCAGGACGCCCCCAAGGTGGGCGCCCCGCAGCGCGCGGCCGCCGGACTGACCGCCGTGCGGCAGAGCCTGAAGCTGGCCCATGAGCAGATGGGCCCGGCCCGCACCCTGGCCACCCTGGCCAAGGTCAACCAGCAGGGCGGCTTCGACTGCCCCGGCTGTGCCTGGCCCGAGCCGGACAAGCCGCACACCGCCGAGTTCTGCGAGAACGGCGCCAAGGCGGTCGCCGAGGAGGCCACCGAGCGCCGGATCACCCGCGCCTTCTTCGCCGAGCACTCGGTGGCCGAGCTGGCCGGGCGCTCCGGCTACTGGCTGGGCCAGCAGGGCCGGCTCACCGAGCCGATGCTGCTGGCCGAGGACGCCACCCACTACGCCCCGATCGGCTGGGACGAAGCCTTCGCGATCATCGCCGAGGAGCTCGAGGCGCTGGCGACCCCCGACGGCGCCGCCTTCTACACCTCGGGCCGGACCAGCAACGAGGCCGCCTTCAGCTACCAGCTGTTCGCCCGCAAGCTGGGCACCAACAACCTGCCGGACTGCTCCAACATGTGCCACGAGTCCTCCGGCTCGGCGCTGGTGGAGACCCTCGGGGTGGGCAAGGGCAGCGTCAGCCTGAAGGACCTCTACCAGGCCGACCTGATCATCGTGGCCGGGCAGAACCCGGGCACCAACCACCCCCGGATGCTCTCCGCGCTGGAGCGGGCCAAGCGGGCCGGCGCCACCATCGTCAGCGTCAACCCGCTGCCCGAGGCCGGCCTGGAGCGGTTCAAGAACCCGCAGCACGCGCGCGGCCTGGTCGGCGGCGGCACCAAGCTGACCGACCTGTTCCTGCAGATCAGGCTCGGTGGCGACCTGGCGCTGTTCCGCGCGCTCAACCAGCTGATCCTGGCCGCCGACAGCGGCGTGGACCGGGACTTCGTCGCCGAGCACTGCCACGGCTTCGACGAGTTCGCCGCCGAGGCGAAGTCGACGGACCGTCAGCAGGTGCTCGCCGCAACCGGGTTGCCCTGGGAGCAGATCGAGCAGCTGGCCGAACTCGTACTGAAGTCGAAGAAGGTCATCGTCTGCTGGGCGATGGGCCTGACCCAGCACCGGCACTCGGTGCCGACCATCCGCGAGGTGGTCAACTTCCTGCTGCTGCGCGGCAATATGGGACGTCCCGGGGCCGGCGTCTGTCCGGTGCGCGGGCACAGCAACGTCCAGGGCGACCGCACCATGGGCATCTTCGAGCGGCCCGCCGCCGCCTTCCTGGACGCGCTGGAGCGGGAGTTCGGCTTCGAGCCGCCGCGCGAGCACGGCTTCGACGCGGTCGAGTCGATCCGGGCGATGCGCGACGGGCGGGTCAAGGTCTTCTTCGCGATGGGCGGCAACTTCGTCGCGGCCACCCCGGACACCGAGGTCACCGAGGCCGCGATGCGGCAGTGCCGGCTGACCGTGCAGGTCTCCACCAAGCTGAACCGCTCGCACCTGGTGACCGGCCGCCGGGCGCTGATCCTGCCCACCCTGGGCCGCACCGACCGGGACCACACCGAGGCGGGCGGCCAGTTCGTCACCGTCGAGGACTCGATGGGCATGGTGCACTCCTCGCAGGGCCGGCTGCGCCCGCCGGCGCCCGGCATCCTCTCCGAGGTCGCGATCGTCTGCCGGCTGGCCCGCGCGGTGCTCGGCCCCGCCGACCCGACGCCGTGGGAGGAGTTCGCCACCTCCTACGACACCGTCCGCGACCGGATCGCCCGGGTGGTGCCGGGCTTCGCCGACTTCAACACCAGGGTCCGGGCGCCCGGCGGCTTCGCGCTGCCGCACGGTCCGCGCGACAGCCGGACCTTCCCCACCGCCACCGGCAAGGCCAACTTCACCGTCAACACGATGACCGCCCCCGAGGTGCCCGCCGGCCGGCTGCTGTTGCAGACGCTGCGCTCGCACGACCAGTACAACACCACGATCTACGGCCTGGACGACCGCTACCGGGGCATCACCGGCGGGCGCCGGGTGGTGCTGGTCAACCCGCTGGACGCGGCCGAGCTGGGCCTGACCGAGGGCGGCTACGTCGACCTGGTCAGCGAGTGGCGGGACGGGGTGGCCCGGCGGGCGCCGCACTTCAAGGTGGTGCACTACCCGGTGGCGCGCGGCGGGGCGGCGGCCTACTACCCGGAGACCAACGTGCTGATCCCGCTGGACTCCACGGCGGAGATCAGCAACACGCCGACCTCCAAGGCCGTGGTGATCCGCTTCGAGCCGGATTCCGGCGTCTGAGAGCGGCCGGCCCGAGTCCCGATCCCGATCCGCCGGCGGCCCGAACTTCCAGGGGCCGCCGGCGGATCGGGCTCACGGCGTGGTGCTGGTGGACCCGGACGGGCTCGGCGGGACCGAGGACGACGGCGAGGTGCCCGAAGGCGAGCCGTTCGGGGCGGACGGCGAGGGCGAGCCGCTCGGCGGGACCGAGGCGCTGCCCGAGGCACTGGCCGTCGGCAGCGGCGAACCCGAGGCGGCACCGGAGGCGGACGCCGGGGCGCTGCCCGATCCCGAAGCGGACGGCGAGGGCGGGCCGGTGGGCACCGCCGAGGGCGGGATCACCGGCGGCGCGGGCGGGCCGATCGGCAGCACCGGCAGCAGCGAGGGCAGCGGCGGTTCGCTCGGCAGCCCGGGCACCGCGGCCTGCGAGGGCGCCGCGAGCGGCGTCACCGTCTCCGCCTGCTGCAACGTGGCGGGCACCTTCCAGGCGCCACCCCTGTCGTCCGAGGCGTCCTGCGGGTCGGGCCGCACCGCGCCCAGGATCGGCGCCATGCCGATCGGCGAGACCCGGACGAACGCACCGGTGTGCGGAGCCTGCACGACCAGCCCGCCGCCGATGTACATCGCCACGTGCTCGGCGCTGCTGTAGTAGATCAGCAGGTCGCCGGGGCGCAGCTGGTTCAGCGGGACGTGCTGCAGTTGGGCCCACTGCTCCTGGCTGGTGCGCGGGATCTGGACGCCCGCACTCAGCCAGGCCTGCGAGGTGAGGCCGGAGCAGTCGAAGGAGGCGGGTCCGACGCCGCCCCACAGGTACGGCTTGCCGAGCTGCGCGAGCGCGAAGGCGACCGCCTGCCGGCCGGCCGCCGAGGGGGTGCGCTCACCCTGGCCGAGCGCACCGCTGGCCAGGAAGGCCAGTTGGGCCTGGTCGACCTGGTTCTGCTCCAGCTGCTGCAGCTCGGTCTGCTGGGCGCCGGTGAGCGAGGAGACCAGCTGCTCGACGGTGGCCAGCTGGCCGGCGATCTCGGCCTTGTTCTGGTCCTGCTGGGTGAGCAGCGACTTGGTGCCGTTGGCCGCGTCGGTGGACTGCTTCCTCAGCTGCTCCAGCGCCGCCTGGTCGCCCTTGAGCTGGGCGACGAAGGTGGCCTGCGAGCGGCTCGCGGCGGAGAGCAGCGCGGCGAGGTGGGCGGCCTGGTACGGGTCGTTGGTCAGCAGCAGCTCGCCGAGGCCGGAGACGTCGCCGTTGCGGTACTGCTCGGAGGCCAGTTCGGCGGCGACGTCGACGCCCTGGTCGACCAGCTTCTGCTGGGCGTCGATCTTGGCGTTGACCGCGGCCACGCCGCTCTGCTGGGCGGCCAGTTGCTGGGCGGTGGCGTTGTACTGCTCGGTGGCCGCCTCGGCGTTCTGGTAGAGCAGGTGGATCTTGTCGAGCAGCGGGCCGAGGGTGGCCTCGGCGGCGGCCAGCGGGTCGCCGCCAGCGGCCGCGCCGGACGGTACGGCGCCGGGGGCGGTCGGCGTCGCGGTGGCCGAGGGCGACGGCATGGGGGCGGCGAAGGCCGTCTGGGCGGCCATCGGCAGCGCGAGCGCGGCCACCGCCAGCACCGCACCGCAGCGCAGCGCGGCCCGCAGCCATGGCTGCGTCCCGACCAGTCGTTCACGGCTCACAGCCCGCATCGGCTCGCCTCCCCCTCGTTCGATGACTCCCCCGGCACCGCCGCCGGCAGGCCCTTGCCGATCCTGCCACGCGAACGGCCGGATCCGGCAGGGTGCCTCGAAGCATCTGATGAATTCTCAGCTGACAGGCCGTCGTGACACAGATCTCACGAATCCGACCCCAAACCGGACGTTGTTCGCATAAGACCAGGCCAAGACACCTGAGAGACTCGTGGAGGCCAAGTGCAGGACATGAACGGACCCGGAAATCCCGGTCTAGTTAACCTCCCGTTCACTCGACCTCCCTACGGTCGCGCTGAACACAGCTGACGAAAACAACAGTCCGACTACTACGACGATTGTTTGGTAATGGAACACATCACGTTCCTGGTCGCGGTGGTGATCGTCACCGCTCTTGCCTTCGACTTCACCAACGGCTTCCACGACACCGCCAACGCGATGGCCACCTCCATCGCCACCGGCGCGCTGCGACCCAAGGTCGCCGTCGGCATCTCCGCGGTCCTCAACTTCGCGGGCGCCTTCCTCTCGGTGAAGGTCGCGAGCACCATCTCGGGCGGGATCGTCAATGAGAAGGCGGGCATCCACCCGTCGGTGATCTTCGCGGCACTGGCCGGTGCCATCCTCTGGAACCTGGTGACCTGGCTGCGCGGCCTGCCCTCCAGTTCCTCGCACGCGCTGTACGGCGGCCTGATCGGCGCCACCGTCGTGGGCGTCGGGCTCGACGGCGTCAACTTCAGCACCGTGGTCACCAAGATCCTCATCCCGGCCGTCGCCTCCCCGATCGTGGCCGGCCTGGCCGCCTGGGGCGCCACCAAGGTCGCCTACCTGATCACCCGGCGCGGCGGCGAGAAGACCACCACCAAGGGCTTCAAGATCGGCCAGATGTTCTCCGCCTCGCTGGTCTCGCTGGCCCACGGCACCAACGACGCCCAGAAGACCATGGGCATCATCACCCTGACCCTGGTCTCGGTCGGCGCGCTGCCCAAGCACGCGCTGCCCCCCACCTGGGTGATCGCCAGCGCCGGCCTGGCCATCGCGCTCGGCACCTACATGGGCGGCTGGCGGATCATCCGCAGCATGGGCAAGGGTCTGACGGACGTCCAGGCACCGCAGGGCTTCGCCGCCGAGGCCGCAACGACCGCGGTGATCCTGACCTCCTCGCACATGGGCTACGGCCTCTCCACCACCCAGGTGGTCTCCGGCGGCATCATGGGCGCGGGCCTCGGCGGCCCGAAGGCCCAGGTGCACTGGAGCATGGCCCGCCGCATGGTCTACACCTGGGGCCTGACGCTGCCCGCCGCCGCCGTGGTGGCCGGTGCCGCCGCCTTCGTGGCCGACCAGGGCACCTGGGGCGTCGTGCTGGTCGGTGCCGCCCTGGTGGCCGGCTCGGGCACGATGTGGCTGCTCTCCCGCCGCCAGCCGGTGACCGCGAGCAACGTCAACGAGGTCCCGGAGCTCACCGACGTCACGCCGGTCCCCGTTCCCGGCAGCGCCGCCTCGCCCGCCACCACCCCGACCACCACCGTCGCCGCCTGAGGGGCTCTGCCATGCACATCAACTGGAGCGCCCTGGCCGACACCGCCGGCGTCAGCTTCGTGGTCACCGTCGCCGTGGTCGCGGCCTTCGCCCTCGGGGTGCTGGCCCTGGGCCGGCGGGAGGCCGCTGTCGAGGCCGGATCGGGCCGCGGCACCGCCGCACTGGCCAGTGCCGGCGTCTGCTTCGCCGCCTGCGCGGCGGCGGTCGGCTACGGACTCACCCTGATCGCGGGCTGAGACCGGCCTGACCTGGACAGGCAGCGCGAACGGCGAAGGCCGCGAGGTGGATGTCCACCTCGCGGCCTTCGCCGTTGCCCGCCCCCGTGGCGAACCGGGCGCGCTCCGCGCTACACCGACTCGCCGACCGAGGGGTCGGCCACCGGCTCCGGCTGGACGGCCTGGAGGCCATCGGTGGCGTGGGCAGCGTGGGCGGCGTGAGCGCCGTGGGAAGCGTGGGCGCCGTGGCCGGCCTGCGCGGCGTGGGCGGTGCGCAGCGGTACCTCGCGGATGAACAGCACCACCAGGAAGGCCACCGCCGCGAACGGCGCGGCGACCAGGAAGACCGTGCCCACCCCGTGCCCGAAGGCGTCGGTGACCAGCGGGACCAGCGGCGCGGGCAGCGCGTGCAGGTCCGGCAGGTCACCGCCGCCCAGCGCGCTCGCCCCGGCCGCCGGGATGTGGGCGGCCAGCAGATTCTGGGTCAGGTAGTGGGTGACCCGGGTGCCGAGCAGTGCGCCCAGGGCCGAGACGCCCATCGCGCCGCCCATGGTGCGGAAGAAGGTCACCGTCGAGCTGGCGGTGCCCAGTTCCTTGGCGGGGACCGTGTTCTGCACCGCCAGCACCAGGTTCTGCGAGGTCAGGCCGAGGCCGATGCCGGTGGCGGCCATGTAGAGCGAGAGCACGCCGTAGTTCGTGTCGGCGCGGGCGGTGCCGAGCAGGAAGAAGCCGAGGGCGAGCAGGAAGGTGCCGGCCACCAGGTAGCGCTTCCACTTGCCGTGCTTGGTGATCAGCCGGCCCGCGATGGCGGAGGCGAGCGCCAGGCCGAGGATCATCGGCAGCGTCAGGATGCCCGCCATGGTCGGCGTCTTCCCCTTGGCCAGCTGGAAGTACTGGCTGAGGAAGGTGGTGGCGCCGTACATCCCGATGCCGACGAAGGTGCTGGCCACCGCGGCCAGGCTCACGGTGCGGTGGCGGAACAGGCCCAGCGGCATGATCGGCTCCGCCGCCCGACGCTCGGTCAGGACGAAGAGCAGCACCAGCAGCAGCCCGCCGCCGACCATCAGCGCGGTCTGCCAGGAGCCCCAGGCGTAGTTCTTGCCGGCCAGCGTGACCCAGACCATCAGCAGGCTGACCGCGCCGGCGATCAGGATCGCGCCGAGATAGTCGATCTTCGCCTTCCGCTTGACCACCGGCAGGTGCAGGGTGCGCTGCAGCACGATGATGGCGATCACCGAGAACGGGATGCCGACGTAGAAGCACCAGCGCCAGCCCAGCCAGTGGGTGTCCACGATGACCCCGCCGATCAGCGGCCCGCCGATGGTGGCCAGCGCGAAGACGGCACCGAAGTAGCCGCTGTAGCGGCCTCGTTCGCGCGGCGGGACCATCGCCGCCAGGCAGATCTGCCCTAGTGCCACCACGCCGCCGGCGCCCAGGCCCTGCAGCACCCGGCAGCCGATCAGCTCGGCGGTGTTCTGCGAGAGGCCGGCCAGGGTGGAGGAGACGATGTAGATCACCAGCGCCAGCTGGACCAGCAGCTTCTTGCTCACCAGGTCGGAGAGCTTGCCCCAGATCGGGGTGGAGGCGGTGAGCGAGAGCAGCGCCGCGGTGATCACCCAGGTGTAGGCGGACTCGCCGCCGTGCAGGTCGTTGAGGATGGTCGGCAGCGCATTGGAGACGATGGTCGAGGAGAGCACCGCGACGAAGAGGCCGAGCAGCAGCCCGGAGAGCGCTTCGAGGATCTCACGGTGCGTCATCGGGCGGTCGGGGGCGGCGGCACCGTGGTGATGGTGCTGCGGGTGCGCCGGCTGGCTGCTGGTCATGAAGGTCCTTAGAAATCGTTGCCTAAGGCAACCATAAGCTTCGATAGTTGACCTAGGCAACCTTCTCTGTGGACGTTGACGCGGACTGCGGCCCGGACCTTGGCCCGGACGTCGGCACTCGCTCGGCTACTCGTCCCAGTCCTCACGCCGGCTCACGCTGGCCACCGTCTCGTTGAACCGCGCCAGCAGGTGGACGAACTGGTCGAGTTCGGCCGGATCCCAGCTGGCGAGCATGGCGCGGAACGAGGCGATCCGGTACTCGTGCGCCCGCAGGAAACGCCGGGCGCCGTCCTCGGTGAGCGAGACCAGCGAGACCCGCCCGTCCAGCGGATCGGACTCGCGCGCCACCAGGCCGAGTTCCTCCAGCGCCTTGATCTGCCGGCTGATCGTCGCCTTGCCGACCCCGAAGTGCGCGCCGACATCGGTCACCCGGACCTGCCCCGCTTCGCTGAGGTGGGCGAGCAGGCTGTAGGCCAGGCCCTCCAGCTTGGGATGCACCATCCGCGACATCTCGGCGGACCTGGCCCGCCCGCGGCGGAACATCACCGCGACCTCGCGCTCCACCGCGCGGAAGACCGCTTCACTGCCCGTCAGATCCTCGACCACACCAACCCGCCGCTCTGCCGCAGAGCGCCGCCCGCCGACGCGTGATCAGTATCCACCAGCCCCGGCGCGGGAGGGACTACCCCAAATGCCTCGAATGGCAGGAAGAAACGGTCATGCTGTGATCTGCCATTTGCATCGCTTTCGAGCTTTCGAGCTTTCGAGAGTCGCTTCCGATCGCGGTGCTGGCGCTCTACTCGATCGCGGCCGGACTCGGCGGCGTGCTGATCGCCGGGCCGATCCTGAACGCGCTGCCCGGCAGCGTCGCCGCGCTCTGGGGCGTGGGCAGCCTGGTGGTCTTCGCGGTCGGCACCATCACGATGGCGCTGGAGTGCCTCTTCGACGTGGTCGGCATCGGGCTCGCGGTGCTGGTCTTCGTGGTGCTCGGCAACCCGAGCGCGGGCGGGGTCTTCCCGCCGCCGCTGCTGCCGCCGTTCTGGCGGGCGATCGGCGCCTGGCTGCCGAACGGCGCGGGGACCAGCGCCACCCGCTCGATCGCCTACCTGGGCGCCACCAGGCTCACCATGCCGCTGCTGGTCCTCGCGGTCTGGGCGGTGGTCGGAGTGGTCGTCTCGCTACTCGCGGTGCACAGCAGGGCCCGGGGCGGCCGGCCGGTGGTCGCCCCGCCGGAGCGGGGCTGACGCTTTCCTCAGTGCACCCGTGACGGCTCGGTGGCCGAGTCCGATACCGCCGAGTCGTCACGGGTGTTGGTGAAGACGAACTTCTTCATCGCCCAGTAACGGAAGCCCATCGCCACCAGGGTCCCGATGATCATCCCGCTCAGGAAGTCGGAGACCTCCTGGGTGAACTTGCTCACGTGCGGCGTGTGCAGGTCGAACAGATAGCGGCTGATCAGCAGCGGGAGGTCGTTGACCCCGACCGCCACGGCACTCACCGCGAAGAAGGGGATCACCTCCTTGTGGCTGCCCTCCGAACGGAACGACCACTGGCGGTTCAGGATGTACGAGAACACCGTCGCGACACCCGTTGCGATCGTCAGTGCGACGACCGGCTTGTTCTGGCAGACGGTGAGCTTGAGCCCGTAGTTGATCAGCAGCGTCAGCAGGAAGCACGAGCCACCCACCACGAGGAACTTCACCAGGCTGCGGTGCTGCACCACGAAGGGGCGCAGCGGCCCCGGCACCTTGGCCAGAGCTTTCTGTGTTCGCGACGGCATTGGCGCAGTGTCGCACGAGAGTCCTCACAAGCCCGTCACCCGACTCCCCGGAACGGACGAACCCGGGGCCCACCCGAGCCCCGTCGCAGCCCGCCGAAGCGCCCGACGGACCGTCAGGTCCGCCGGGCGCCAAGGCAGTTCACCGCGTCACGCGGCCGCCACCAACACGTCGGCCGACTCCAGGGCCAGCGCCAGCACCTCGCGGACGTCCGCCACCGGGTGCACGGTCAGCCGCTCCAGCACCTCGGCCGGGACCTCGTCGAGGTCGGGCTCGTTGCGCTTGGGGATGATCACCGTGGTGATCCCGGCCCGGTCGGCGGCGAGCAGCTTCTGCTTCACCCCGCCGATCGGCAGCACCCGGCCGGTCAGCGAGACCTCGCCGGTCATCGCGACATCCGTGCGGACCTTGCGCCCGGAGAGCAGCGAGGCCAGCGCCGTGGTCATCGTGATGCCCGCGCTCGGTCCGTCCTTGGGGACGGCGCCCGCCGGCACGTGCAGGTGGATGCCGCGCTCCCGCAGACCGGTGACCGGCAGCTCCAGCTCCGCACCGCGCGAGCGCAGGTAGGAGAGGGCGATGTGGGCCGACTCCTTCATCACGTCGCCCAGCTGGCCGGTCAGGGTCAGGCCGGTCGAGCCGGTCTCGGCGTCGGCCAGCGAGGCCTCGATGTAGAGGACGTCGCCACCCGCGCCCGTGACGGCCAGGCCGGTCGCCACGCCGGGCACCGCGGTGCGCCGCTCGGCCGGCTCCTGGGCCGACTCGGGCGTGTGGTGCGGGCGGCCGATCAGCCCGCGCAGGTCCTCGGCGCCGATCGCGGCGGGCAGCTCGCGCTCGCCCAGCTCGGTCTGCGAGGCGACCTTGCGCAGGATCCGGGCCACCGCGCGCTCCAGGTTCCGCACCCCGGCCTCCCGGGTGTACTCCCCCGCGAGCCTGCGCAGCGCCGACTCGTCCACCGAGACCTCCTCGGCGGTCAGACCCGCGCGCTGCAGCTGCCGCGGCAGCAGGTGGTCGCGGGCGATGACCACCTTCTCGTCCTCGGTGTAGCCGTCGAGGCGGACCAGCTCCATCCGGTCGAGCAGCGGCTCGGGGATGGCCTCCAGCACGTTGGCGGTGGCCAGGAAGACCACGTCGGACAGGTCCAGCTCGACCTCCAGGTAGTGGTCCCGGAAGGTGTGGTTCTGCGCCGGGTCCAGCACCTCCAGCAGGGCGGCGGCCGGGTCTCCTCGGTAGTCCGAGCCGACCTTGTCGATCTCGTCCAGCAGGACCACCGGGTTCATCGAGCCGGCCTCCTTGATGGCCCGCACGATCCGGCCGGGCAGCGCGCCGACGTAGGTGCGCCGGTGGCCGCGGATCTCGGCCTCGTCGCGCACGCCGCCGAGCGCGACCCGGACGAAGTCGCGGCCCATCGCCCGGGCCACCGACTCGCCGAGCGAGGTCTTGCCGACGCCGGGCGGGCCGACCAGCGCCAGCACCGCGCCGCCGCGGCGGCCGCCGACCAGGCTCAGGCCCTGGTCGGCCCGGCGCTTGCGGACCGCCAGGTACTCGACGATCCGGTCCTTCACATCGGCCAGGCCCGCGTGGTCGGCGTCCAGCACGGCGCGGGCGCCGGCGATGTCGTAGCCGTCCTCGCTGCGGTTGTTCCAGGGCAGCTCCAGCACGGTGTCCAGCCAGGTGCGGATCCAGCTGCCCTCGGGCGACTGGTCCGAACTGCGCTCCAGCTTGTCGACCTCCTTGAGGGCGGCCTCGCGCACCTTCTCGGGCAGGTCGGCGGCCTCGACCCGGGCCCGGTAGTCGCCCTCCTCGTCGGCGGCCTCGCCGTTCAGCTCGGCCAGCTCCTTGCGCACCGCCTCCAACTGCCGGCGGAGCAGGAACTCCTTCTGCTGCTTGGCCACGCCCTCCTCGACGTCCTTGCGGATGCTGTCGTTGACCTCCTCCTCGGCGAGGTGGTCGCGCAGCAGCTGCAGGGCGTACTCGAGGCGGGCCAGCTGGTCGGCCTCGAGCAGCACCTTGAGCTTCTGCTCGGCGGTGGCGAAGGGCGCGTACCCGATGTTGTCGGCCAGCTCGCCGACGCCCTCGATCGCGGCCACCCGGTCGACGATCTGCCAGGCGCCGCGCTTGCGCAGCCACTCGGTGGAGAGCGCCTTGTACTCCTTCACCAGCTCGGCGGCGCGGCCGGCCGGCGGCAACTCGATCGAGGACTCCTTGAACGGCGTGGTCTCCACCCAGAGCGCGGCGCCCGGCCCGGTGGTGCCGGCGCCGATCCGCACCCGGCGGACGGCCCGGACCAGCGCGGCCGGCTCGCCGTCGGCCAGCCGGCCGACCTGCTCGACGGTGGCGAGGGTGCCGGCCGCGGCGTACGAGCCGTCCAGCCGCGGCACCAGCAGGACCTGCGGCTTGCCCGCGACACCACTCACCGACGCCCGCGCGGCGGCCCTGGCGGCCTCCACGGCGGCGCGCACCTCGGTGTCCTTGAGGTCCAGCGGCACCACCATGCCGGGCAGCACGACCTCGTCGTCGAGGGGCAGCACGGGCAGAGTGAGCGAAGCGGACGTCGATGCCATGATCTCTCCCCAGTCAGTGAACTTGAGTCGACATGACTAAGGCTTCCTCGGAGCCGAATGTTCCCGGGGCCCTGTTCGCTCTGAGCGATCAACGAAATGCCCCCTCGGGAGGACCCGAGGGGGCACACGGCGGAACCGGCCGGCGAAGGGACCGGAGGAGATGGGACCGGAGGAGATGGGAAACGACGGCGCTACACGCGCTCCAGGGCCGGCTCGGCGGCCCGGCGCGGCAGTCGGCGCGGCAGGCCCCGCACGGGCGAACCGCGCCCGGGCCGCCGTGGTCGCCGCAGCACGCCCCACAGCGCCACCCCGGTGAGCAGCGCGGTCGGATGGCCGACCGCGGTGATCAGGTCCTGGTCGGTGATGATCTGGTGCGCCACCAGCAGCACCGCGCCGCCCAGCGTCAGGTACCGCCCGCGCACCGACAGCAGCCCGGCCAGCGCCCCCAGGCTGGCCAGCACGCCGTAGCTGACGCCGATGTCCAGCTCGTCCAGGATGCTCGGCCCGACCTTCCCGGTGGCCACCGCGATCGCCACCACGGCCTGGGAGAGCAGCGTGCCCACCACGTGCCCGGCCGCGAAGACGCCGGCGGCCCGCAGCGGACCGACCCGCCGTTCCAGCGGGGCGACGGTGAACGCGAAGGCCCACAGGTAGGGCATCCAGACCGGCCCGGCGACCCAGAGCCCGCTCATCAGCAGCGAGCGCAGGGGGGTGTGCAGCAGGTGGTGGCCGTCCGTGCTGGACATGGTCTGCAACTGGTGCACCAGGTCCTGGTTGGCGAACTGGGCGAAGACCGTGGTCCCGGCCAGCACCACCAGGTAGCCGCACGCGAAGGGGTTGCGCCGGGGCGTCGGCAGCCGGTTCAGCACCCAGCGCAGCGGCACCGAGCGCAGGCCGAACCGCAGGCCGGTCAGGGGCGTCACCGCGGCGGGGCGTGCACCGCTCCGGGCCGCGTTCGCCGTCGCGTCCGCCATGGCGCCTCCGTCCCTCGGTCCGTGCTCGCTGCGCGTGCACACCGTGCCATCATCCGTCCGTTTCGTCCACGGTATGCGGCATCCCTGAGAAGACGCTGAGTACCGGGTCACGGTCCCTGTCAGGGCAGTTCAGAAGTTGGTCTGGACCAAAAGTCGGCTGGGTCGGACCGGGACCCGCGCGCGGATTCGTGCATACTCACCGTTACCGTGAGACGACATGGACGGGTAAGGTAGCGGCCCGTGCTTGGTCCCCGGGGCGCGCGCTTCGGCCTGTGCTCCGGAAATCTGCGGTCCACCTGCCGGTGCTCGCCGGGTGTCCGTACGCTGCGAGGTATGCATGTCGGGCCGGTGGTCGGGAAGCCGCGGCCCACCCGCGCTAGGCGGAGCCCGGGGCGTCAAATCAGCACGCGAAATTAACGACGGAACAAGACTACGAGCGGTGCCCGCCACTCCCACAGGTGGCGGCCCGCAGGCCCTGGGGGCGGTGGCGTGACCGTGACAGAGATTCAACAGGACACCAGCAGCAGCGGTGTGATTGCCCAGCGACGGGTACTCGTGGTGGAGGATGAACCCACCATCGCCGAGTCCATCGCGGCCCGACTGGGCGCGGAGGGCTTCAAGGTCGCCGTGGCGCACGACGGCCCCGGCGCGGTGGACGGATTCCACACCTGGCAGCCCGATCTAGTGGTGCTCGACATCATGCTGCCCGGCTTCGACGGACTGGAGGTCTGCCGTCGGATCCAGGCGCAGCGCCCGGTCCCGGTGCTGATGCTGACGGCCCGCGACGACGAGACCGACCTGCTGGTCGGCCTGGGCGTCGGCGCCGACGACTACATGACCAAGCCCTTCTCGATGCGCGAACTGGCGGCCCGGGTCAACGTGCTGCTGCGCCGGGTCGAGCGGGCCCAGCAGGCCGCCAGAACTCCGGCGCTGGGCAGCCTGCGCTTCGGCGAACTGGAGATCGACCACGTGCAGCGCCGGGTCCGGCTCGCCTCCGGCGACGTCCACCTGACGCCCACCGAGTTCGACCTGCTGGCCTGCCTGGCCGCCCAGCCGCGCGCCGTGCTGACCCGCGAGCAGCTGCTGGCCGAGGTCTGGGACTGGACCGACGCCTCCGGCACCCGGACGGTGGACAGCCACGTCAAGGCGCTGCGCCGGAAGATCGGCGCGACCTGGATCCGCACCGTGCACGGCGTGGGCTACGCGCTCGAGGCGCCGGTGGGGTGATGCGCGTCCAGTCCGGTGACTGGGGAGCCGCGGGGGCCACGGGGGCACAGGAGTACGGGGATCAAGTACCGATGAACACCTCACCACGGGCTCGCACCGAGCCCGATCCACCGGCGCGCCCGCAACGGTGGCCCGGACGGATGGCCGCGCGGATCTGGCTGGACATCCGGCCGCTCGACCCGGTCCGCTCGATCAAGGGCAAGCTGGCCCTGCTGGTCATCGTGTCGGTGGTGGTCGCCACCGGCCTGGTGGTGATCGCGATCCGCTCGGAGACCCAGATCCGGGTGATCATGGCCTTCTCGATGATCGCCTCGCTCCTCTTCATGCAGCTGCTGGCGCACACCCTGACCGCCCCGCTGCGCGAGATGACCGTGGCGGCCCGGGCGATGGCCGGCGGCGACTACAGCCGCCGGGTGACCACCGGGTCGCGGGACGAGATCGGCGAACTGGCGGTGACCTTCAACAAGATGGCCGCCGATCTGGAGGCCGCCGACCGGCACCGGCGCGAGCTGGTGGCGAACGTCTCACACGAGCTGCGCACGCCGATCGCCGCACTGCAGGCGGTGCTGGAGAACATGGTGGACGGCGTGGTGCCGCCCGAGCAGGGCACGCTGGGCGCCGCGCTGGAGCAGACCGAGCGGCTCGGCCGGCTGGTCTCGCACCTGCTGGACCTGTCCAAGCTGGACGACGGCGTGGTCCCGCTGGACGCCCGCGAGTTCGAGGTGGCCCCGTTCCTGGCCGGCGTGCTGCGCGGGCTGACGGTGGACGGCGCCACGGCCGGCGGCGCCTGGAGCCGGCGCGACGACGTGCGGCTGCGGATCGACGTGCAGCCGCAGGCGCTGACCGCGCTGGCCGACCCGGAGCGGCTGCACCAGGTGGTCGCCAACCTGGTGGACAACGCCTGCAAGCACTCGCCGGCCGGCGGCACCGTGACGGTGCGGGCCCGGACCGGTGACGCGCCGCTGGCGCTGCTGCTGGAGGTGGAGGACCAGGGTCCCGGGATACCGGCGCAGGACCGCACCCGGGTGTTCGACCGGTTCAGCCGCGCCGGCACCCCGACCGCCCAGGGCCCCGGCAGCGACGGCGGCACCGGCCTGGGGCTGGCCATCGCCCGCTGGGCGGTGGACCTGCACGGCGGGCGGATCGAGGTCGCCGACGCCTCGGGCGGCTGCCTGATCCAGGTCGCGCTGCCGGGCAGCGCCGCGGTCGTCCCGCACCCCCGATTGTGAACCGAGCGGGCCCGGGCACCGCACCTGGGCCACACACCGAACCGCCACACCCTGTCCAGCTCGGCCAGCTTTGTCACAGAACTGGGACAATCCGGTAATCGACAGCCCTAGATCGGTCACAATCGGTCGATCTAGGGACATTTTGCCCGATTTAGCGCCGTTACGACGGGCGATCGAAGCCGCCCGTTTCCCTCTTTTGGCGGCTTTCTAACGTCTTTTTCCAGCCAATGTGGCCTACGGCACTGTGATCTGGGCGACGCCGACCCCCAGGGGACTGCGCGATGACTGGTCAGGGGCGTAGCCTTAATCCCCGCTGTCCAAACATCCCAAAAGGAAGCGGAAGAGGGCGGTTGCCGCCGTGTCGCCACACCCTGAAACCCCCAGCTCGGCAAGCACCACTGGCTTCGGCCCCAATGAGTGGCTCGTCGACGAGATCTACCAGCAGTACCTCCAGGACCCCAACTCGGTCGACCGAGCCTGGTGGGACTTTTTCGCCGACTACAAGCCCGGTACCGAGGTGACCCCAGTGACCCAGGCCGCGACCCAGGCCGGCCCCGCGCCGACCACCGTTGCTGCCCCTGCCCATGCTGCTCCCGCTCCTGCGGTTGCGCCTGCCCCCGTCGCCGCCCCGGCAGCCCCGGCCCCCGTTGTGGTCGCGCCTGCCGCCGCCGCGCCGCCGGCAGCCGCCCCAGCAGCGCCGCCGGCCCCCAAGGCCGCCGCAGCGAGCGCAGCGCCCTCGGCCCCCGCGGCCGAGCGCACCGGGCCCGAGCTCGTCCCGCTGCGTGGCCCGGCCAAGGCCGTGGCCACCAACATGGACGCCTCGCTGGAGGTGCCGACCGCCACCAGCGTGCGCGCGGTGCCGGCCAAGCTGTTGATCGACAACCGCATCGTCATCAACAACCACCTGCAGCGCGCCCGAGGCGGCAAGGTCTCCTTCACCCACCTGATCGGCTACGCGCTGGTGCAGGCCCTGAAGGCGACCCCGGGCATGAACCACAGCTACGCCGTGAAGGACGGCAAGTCCTTCCTGGTGAAGCCGGACCACATCAACCTGGGTCTGGCCATCGACCTGGTGAAGCCGAACGGCGACCGCCAGCTGGTCGTCGCGGCCATCAAGAAGGCCGAGACGCTGGACTTCTTCGGCTTCTGGCAGGCCTACGAGGACATCGTCCGCCGGGCCCGTGCCAACAAGCTGACGATGGACGACTTCACCGGTGTGACGGTCTCGCTGACCAACCCGGGCGGCATCGGCACCGTGCACTCGGTGCCGCGCCTGATGCAGGGTCAGGGCACCATCCTCGGTGTCGGTGCGATGGAGTACCCGGCAGAGTTCCAGGGCTCCAACCCGGGCACCCTGGCCCGGCTCGGCGTCTCCAAGATCATGACGCTCACCTCGACCTATGACCACCGGGTCATCCAGGGCGCGGCGTCCGGCGAGTTCCTGCGCTCGATCCACCAGCTGCTGCTGGGCGAGCACGGCTTCTACGACGAGGTCTTCGAGTCGCTGCGGATCCCGTACGAGCCGGTCCGCTGGGCCACCGACGTCGCCACCACGCACGAGGACGACGTCAACAAGACCGCCCGCGTCATGGAGCTGATCCACTCCTACCGGGTCCGCGGCCACCTGATGGCCGACACCGACCCGCTGGAGTACAAGCAGCGCAAGCACCCCGACCTGGACGTGGTCGAGCACGGCCTGACCCTCTGGGACCTGGAGCGCGAGTTCGCCGTCGGCGGCTTCGGCGGCCAGAAGATGATGAAGCTGCGCGACGTCCTCGGGCTGCTGCGCAACACCTACTGCCGCACCGTCGGCATCGAGTACATGCACATCCAGGACCCCAAGCAGCGCAAGTGGCTGCAGGAGCACCTGGAGAAGCCGTACACGAAGCCGGAGCGCGAGGAGCAGCTGCGCATCCTGCGCCGGCTGAACTCGGCGGAGGCCTTCGAGACCTTCCTGCAGACCAAGTACGTCGGCCAGAAGCGCTTCTCGCTGGAGGGCGGCGAGTCGCTGATCCCGCTGCTCGACGCGACCATCGACTCGGCCGCCGAGCACCGCCTGGACGAGGCCGTGATCGGCATGGCCCACCGCGGCCGCCTCAACGTGCTGGCCAACATCGTCGGCAAGCCGTACGGCAAGATCTTCGGCGAGTTCGAGGGCAACCTCGACCCCAAGTCGATGCACGGCTCCGGCGACGTCAAGTACCACCTGGGCTCCGAGGGCACCTTCGCCGGCATGGACGGCGAGACGATCAAGGTCTCGCTGGCCGCCAACCCCTCCCACCTGGAGACGGTCGACCCGATCGTCGAGGGCATCGCCCGCGCCAAGCAGGACGTCCTGGACCAGGGCGGCACCACCTTCCCGGTGCTGCCGATCCAGATCCACGGCGACGCGGCCTTCGCGGGCCAGGGCGTGGTCGCGGAGACCCTGAACATGTCGCAGCTGCGCGGCTACCGCACCGGCGGCACCGTGCACATCGTGGTGAACAACCAGGTCGGCTTCACCGCCGCCCCGGCCTCCAGCCGCTCCTCGATGTACTGCACCGACGTTGCCCGGATGATCGAGGCCCCGATCTTCCACGTGAACGGCGACGACCCGGAGGCCGTGGTCCGCGTCGCGCGCCTGGCCTTCGAGTTCCGCCAGACGTTCCACAAGGACGTCGTGATCGACCTCATCTGCTACCGCCGCCGCGGTCACAACGAGGCCGACAACCCGTCGTTCACCCAGCCGCTGATGTACGACCTGATCGACAAGAAGCGCTCGGTGCGCAAGCTCTACACCGAGGGCCTGATCGGTCGCGGCGACATCACGATGGAAGAGGCGGAGTCCGCGCTCCAGGACTTCCAGGGCCAGCTGGAGAAGGTCTTCGCGGAGGTCCGCGACGCGGCCTCGGCGCAGGCCGGCGCGCCGGGTGGCAAGCCGGTGGCCGACTTCCCGGTGAACGTGCGGACCGGCATCTCCCAGGAGATGGTCAAGCGGATCGCCGCCTCGCAGGTCAACCTGCCGGACTGGCTCACCGTCCACCCGCGACTGCTGCCGCAGCTGCAGCGCCGCGCCGCCTCGATCGAGGACGGCACCATCGACTGGGCCACCGGCGAGACCCTCGCCATCGGCTCGCTGCTGATGGAGGGTCACCCGGTCCGGCTGGCCGGCCAGGACAGCCGCCGTGGCACCTTCGGCCAGCGCCACGCGGTGCTGATCGACCGGGTCACCGGCGAGGACTACACCCCGCTGCTGTACCTGACCGAGGACCAGGCCCGCTACACCGTCTACGACAGCCTGCTGTCGGAGTACGCGGCGATGGGCTTCGAGTACGGCTACTCGCTGACCCGCCCGAACGCGCTGGTCATGTGGGAGGCGCAGTTCGGCGACTTCGTCAACGGCGCGCAGACCGTGGTCGACGAGTACATCGCCTCGGCCGAGCAGAAGTGGGGCCAGCACTCCGGTGTCACCCTGCTGCTGCCGCACGGCTACGAGGGCCAGGGGCCGGACCACTCGTCCGCGCGTCCCGAGCGCTTCCTGCAGCTGTGCGCCGAGAACAACATGACGGTCGCGATGCCGACCCTGCCGTCGAACTACTTCCACCTGCTGCGCTGGCAGGTGCACAACCCGCACCACAAGCCGCTGGTCGTCTTCACCCCGAAGTCGATGCTGCGTCTGAAGGCCGCGGCCAGTGCGGCGGAGGAGTTCACCACCGGCTCGTTCCGCCCGGTGATCGGCGACACCACGGTCGACCCGAAGAACGTGCGCAAGGTGGTCATCACCGCGGGCAAGTTCTACTACGACGTGGCCGCGGCCCGCACCGAGCGCGGCGTCACCGACACCGCGATCGTCCGGGTCGAGCGCCTCTACCCGCTGCCGATCGCCGAGCTCCAGGAGGAGCTGGCGCGCTACGGCGAGGACGTCCAGTTCATCTGGGCCCAGGAGGAGCCGGCCAACCAGGGCGCCTGGCCGTTCATCGCGATGAACCTGGTCGACCACCTGGACGTGGTGATCGGTCGCAAGGCCAGCGGCGGCCGACTGCGCCGGGTGGCCCGCCAGTCCGCCTCGGCCCCGGCCGTGGGCTCGGCCAAGCGGCACGCCGCCGAGCAGCAGGGGCTGATCGACGAGGTCTTCAGCCTCTGACGTCGGCTCAGCAGCACCCCCGGAAGGGCCCGGTCCGCGCGCGGACCGGGCCCTTCCGGCCGCCTATCCTGGCCCGTGAGCACCACCCGACCCATCTCAAACCGGAGCGCACCGTGTACTTCACCGACCGCGGCATCGAGGAGTTGGAGAGCCGGCGCGGCGACGAGGAGGTCACCTTCGAGTGGCTGGCCGAACGCCTGCGCGAGTTCGTGGACCTCAACCCCGACTTCGAGGTTCCCGTCGAGCGGCTGGCCACCTGGCTGGCCCGGCTGGACGATGAGGACGAGGACTGAGCAGACCGGACACTCCGGCCGCGCGACACGCAGCAGGGCCCGGCAGGCAACCGCCTGCCGGGCCCTGCTGCGTTCTCGGCACGGAGAAGTACTTGACTTCGCCGCCACGCGATATATCGTGTGTCTTGGAAGACGCGATACATCGCGACTCGCCGGATCGTCGCCCCTCCAGGGTACGACGGCGGCCGCCAGACGGGAGGACGAACAGATGAGCCAGTGGACAGTCAGCGAACCCGACCGGATCACGCTCGACGAGGCGGTGCGGGCGTTGGAGGTGCGGATCATCGGCGGCGCGGTCAACGTGGTCGCCGCCGAGGGTCCGGCCCGGCTCGAGGTGACCGAGCTGGACGGCGAACCGCTGCAGGTCACGCTGACCGACGGCGTGCTGACCGTGACCTACCCCGACCTGAGCTGGAGCGACTTCGGCGACCGGGAGCGGTTCAAGTCGGTCGACTCGGTCAAGGGCATCCTGGACTCGCTCTTCCGCAAGCGCCGGGCCCGGGCCGTGGTCTCGCTGACCGTGCCGGCCGACGCCGAGGTCAAGGTCGGCACCGTCTCCGCCGAGGCCACCGTCTCCGGCGTGCGCGGCGGCACCTCGGTGGGCGGGGTGGCCGGCAGCACCACGCTGGTGGGCCTGGCCGGGCGGATCGAGGCCAAGTCGGTCTCCGGCGACATCGACGCCCTGTCGGTCTCCGGCGACCTGCTGGTCAAGACCGTCTCCGGCGGACTGACCGTCATCTCCGGCACCCCCGCCTCGCTGCACGCCAGCACGGTCGGCGGCGGCGTCACCCTGGACCTGGCCGGCACCGGCTCGGCCGACGTGCGGATCAACACGGTCAACGGGGACGTCGCGGTCCGCCTGCCGCAGCCGGCCGACACCACGGTCGAGGCGGGCAGCACCAACGGCCAGTTCGCCACCGCCTTCGAGGAGTTGACGGTCGGCGGCAGCTGGGGCGCGAAGAAGCTCACCGGCAAGCTCGGCGCCGGCACCGGCCGGCTCCAGGTGACCACGGTCTCCGGGGCGATCTCGGTGCTGCGCCGCCCGGAGCCCGAGGACGAGGGGCCCAACCTGGTCAAGGAGCTGACCGCCCCCATTGACGAGGCCGACGAGGCCGACGAGGCCGACGAGGCCGCCGAACAGGCCACGACCGGCCCGACCGATGCGACCGACGAACCGAAGGGTGAGCAGGCATGAGCAGCGTCTTCGCGCACGGCCGGCTGCGGCTCTACCTGCTGAAGCTGCTCGACGAGTCGCCGCGGCACGGCTACGAGGTGATCCGCCTGCTGGAGGGACGCTTCCACGGGCTCTACGCGCCGTCCGCCGGCACCGTCTACCCGCGACTGGCCAAGCTTGAGCAGGAGGGGCTCGTGGAGCACAGCACCGAAGGCGGCCGCAAGGTCTACCGGATCACCGAGGCGGGCCGCCAGGAACTGACGGATCGTCAGGACGACCTGGCGGAGCTGGAGGTGGAGATCAGCGACTCGGTCGCGCAGCTGGCCGGGGCGATCCGGGAGGACGTCCGGGACTCCGCCAAGGACCTGCGCGAGCAGCTGCGCGACGCGGCTCGCAGCGCGCCCAAGGCGGCCGACCCGGCTGCCGCCTGGCGCGGCGCGACGGCGGGCGGCGACTCGGGCTGGCAGCGCACCAAGGAGGAGTTCTCCGAGTTCAAGGCCCAGGCCAAGCGGGCCAAGGAGCAGGAGCGGGCTGCCAAGGAGCAGGCCAAGAAGGCCAAGGAAGAGGCCCGCAAGGCCCGCGAACAGTCCCAGGCGGTCCGGCAGGCGGCCCAGCAGGAGGCCCTGCGGATCAAGCGCAAGGTCGAGCAGCAGGTCCGCGAGCACGTGAGCAAGGGCGACTGGCCGACCGGCCTGGCCGAGGGCCTCTCCGAGCTGACCCGGGGTCTGGCGGGCCTGGCCGACCCGTCCCGCTGGGGCGACACGGCGGCGGCCGGCTCGGCCGCCAAGGTCGACCTGGGCAAGGACGCCCCGAGCGACCTGCCCGACTGGGCCCGCACCGAGCCCGACGCCGACCCGGCCCGTGAACTGGACCGGCTGCTGGACCGGTTCCGCGACCAGGTCCGCGACGCCGCCAGGGACGCGGCCCGAGACAGCGGCCGACTGACGGCCGATCAGCTGGCCGAGGCCCAGTCGGTGCTGGCCGGCGCCGCCGAACGCCTGCGCCGCCTGCTCGGCTGATCCGCTGATCGGGCATCAACTGGTGGCCCGTTGCCCGCGCCCCGGCGCGCGCAACGGGCCACGCGCCGTTCAGGGCTCCAGTACGACCTTCCCGAAGACCTCGCCCTTGGCCAGGCGCGCGAAGCCGTCGCGCGCCTCGGTCAGCGGCAGGACCGAGTCGATCACCGGGCGCACGCCCGCGTGCGCACAGAGCGCGAGCAGGCCGGCGAGCTCCTCCTTGGTCCCCATGGTCGAGCCGACCACCTTGAGCTCCAGGAAGAAGATCCGGTTCAGCTCCGCCGACTTGGGGCTCGGGCCCGAGGTGGCACCGGAGATCACGATGGTCCCGCCGGGCCGCAGCGACTTCACCGAGTGCGACCAGGTGGCCGCCCCGACCGTCTCCATGACCGCGGCCACCCGCTCGGGCAGCCGCGCGCCGCTCTCGAAGGCCGCGTCCGCGCCGAGTTCCACGGCCCGGGCCCGCTTGGCCTCGTCCCGCCCGGTCACCCAGACCCGCAGCCCCGCGGCCTTGCCCAGCACGATCAGCGCGGTGGCCACCCCGCCGCCCGCGCCCTGCACCAGCACGGTGTCACCGGGCTTGACCCCGGCGTTGGTGAAGAGCATCCGGTAGGCGGTCAGCCAGGCCGTCGGCAGGCAGGCCGCCTCGGCGAAGGAGAGTTCGGCCGGCTTGGGCAGCAGGTTCCAGGTCGGCACCGCCACCCGCTGGGCGAAGGTGCCCTGGTAGCGCTCGGTCAGGATGGAGCGCGGCTCGTCCGGCCCGACCCCGTGGCCGCTCTGGCCGATCACCGAGTGGATCACCACCTCGTTGCCCTGCTCGTCGATCCCGGCCGCGTCGCAGCCCAGGATCATCGGCAGCCGCTCGGCGGGCAGGCCCACCCCGCGCAGCGACCAGAGGTCGTGGTGGTTGAGGGTGGCGGCCTTGACGGTCACCACGCTCCAGCCGGGCCGGGCCTCGGGCTCGGGCAACTCCCCCAGCTCCAGGGCACTCAACGGGTCGTCAGCATCGATGCGGGCTGCGTAGGCGGCGAACATGGACCGGACACTAGCCAAGAACGGCCGCGGCCCGGAACCACGCGAGGGTGTGACCTCCACCGCGTGTTCCGGGCCGACCGGTCCGACCAGTCCGTGCTGTCGGCGGATCAGATCCGCGCGACGCCCTCGCGCCGGGCCGCCTCGGCGACCGCCTTGGTGACCGCCGGCGCCACCCGGGCGTCGAACGGCGAGGGGATCACCTTCTGCGCCGTCAGCTCGTCGGCCACCACGGCGGCCAGCGCCTGCGCGGCGGCGAGCTTCATGCCCTCGGTGATCCGCGAGGCCCGCACCTGCAGCGCACCGGCGAAGATGCCGGGGAAGGCCAGCACGTTGTTGATCTGGTTCGGGAAGTCCGAGCGCCCGGTGGCCACCACGGCCGCGTACTTGTGCGCGACCTCCGGGTGGATCTCCGGGTTCGGGTTGGCCATCGCGAAGATGAAGCAGTCCTCGGCCATGGTGGCCACCGCCTCCTCCGGCACGGTGCCGCCGGAGACGCCGATGAAGACGTCCGCCCCGGCCAGCGCCTCGGCCAGGGTGCCCTTGAGCCCGGTCTTGTTGGTGAGCTCGGCGATCTCGGCCTTGACGTCGGTCAGGTCGCCGCGACCCTGGTACACCACGCCACGCCGGTCGCAGACCGAGACGTCGCCGATCCCGGCCGCCACCAGCATCTTGGCGATCGCGATACCCGCCGCACCGGCGCCGGAGATGACCGCGCGCAGCGAACCGATCTCCCGACCGGTCACCTTGGCGGCGTTCCACAGCGCGGCGGTGGTGACGATCGCGGTGCCGTGCTGGTCGTCGTGGAAGATCGGGATGTCCAGCGCGTCCTGCAGCCGGCGCTCGATCTCGAAGCAGCGGGGGGCGGAGATGTCCTCCAGGTTGACGCCGCCGAAGGACGGGGCGAGCCGGACCACGGTCTCCACGATCTCGTCCACGCCCGTGCAGTCCAGCGCGATCGGGACCGCGTCCACGCCGCCGAACTGCTTGAAGAGGATCGCCTTGCCCTCCATCACGGGCAGCGAGGCCTGCGGGCCGATGTCACCGAGGCCGAGCACGGCGGTGCCGTCGGTGACCACCGCGACCGTGTTGGCCTTCCAGGTGTAGTCGTTGACCAGTTCGGGCCGCTCGGCGATGGCGGTGCAGACCCGCGCGACCCCGGGGGTGTAGGCCAGGGACAGGTCGTCCGCGTCGCGCACCGGAACCGTGGCGCGCACCTCCATCTTGCCGCCGCGGTGAAGCGCGAACACGGCGTCGACCGGATCGTCGGTGTCCTCGGTACGAGGGTGGATGATCTCCGCTGCCACGATGACCTCTTCGTCATTGATCAGCGAGGGCGCGTGGTGCGACGGCGTCGAACGGGCACGTCGAACGGCGGCCTCGAGTGAGGGTTTTGATGAGCCTGCGCTGGTGCTTTCCGGCAGAGCCTAGGACGGGGCGACGGCACCGCACCTGTGCCATCGTCTCTCGTCACGCACTGTTCACCAGCCATGGTGATTCGTCACGCACTATCCGCAGGGGTGAACAGGAGGGCCCGGAGGGGAGCTGGTGCGTCGGCTACGGAGTCGGCGTCATGACTTCCGGTCCTGCGCACCCCGGCCCTGTCGCGGGCCGGCGGGTCTCTGTTCGGTACCGGGGATCACCCGATAGCAGATTCTGACACACCCGGCGCTCGGTCCGGCAGACGGGGATGGCAGGATCACCCTCCCCGCCCCCCAATCGGCAACCTCGACGGACACCGGCCGCGCACCCCTTCACCTGCGGCCACCTGGGCATACCGAGGTCGCGCTGCACACCCCAGCAGCCCCGCCGTGGCGGACCTCACTCGCTCTTCCCTCCCTCAGGAAGTCCAGTCCAGCCATGCGCAACCGCACACTCGTACCCGCACTCGCTGTGAGCGTCCTGCTACTCACCGCCTGCGCCTCGATACCCACCGCCCCCGTGGTCACCGGCCCCGGCCTGCTGGCCCAGCTGCCGAAGGAGCTGCGCACCGCGGGCGTGCTCCGGGTCGGTTCGAACCTCAACTACGCCCCGGTCGACTTCAAGGACCCCGGCACCAACCAGCCCAGCGGGCTCGACATCGACCTCATCGATGCACTCGGCAACTACCTGGGTCTGCGGATCCAGCTCGTCGACGAGCCGTTCGCCCAGCTCATCCCCGATGTCCAGAGCAACAGGCTCGACCTGGCGGTGTCCGCCGTGATCGACACCCCGGACCGCCAGCTGGGTACCGACGACACCGGCGCGCGGAGCAATCCGGGCGTCGACTTCGTCGACTACTTCCTCACCGGCACCTCGATCCTGGTGAAGGCGGGCAACCCGCTCGGCATCGTCACCCTGGACAACCTCTGCGGGCGCACCATCGCCCTGCAGAGCGGCACCATCCAGGCCGAGATCGCCGCCCGCCAGGTGCCCGCCTGCCAGAAGGCCGGCAAGTCGCTGAAGATCGACCAGTTCGCCACCGACGCGCAGGCCCTGGCCGAGGTGGACTCCGGCGTGGCGGCGGCCGACCTCAACGACTACCCGGTCGCCGCCTACAACACCGAGCCCGACCACGGCGGCGGCCGGTACCAGGTGGTCGGCGCGATGATGCAGACCAGCCTCTACGGAATCACCGTCAACAAGTCGGACACCGCGCTGCGCGACGTGCTGGCCAAGGCCCTGGACCAGCTGATCCGCAACGGCGGTTACGACCAGATCCTGACCAAGTGGAACGCCCGGGACGGCGCCGTGCCCAGTTCCACCGAGAACGGCGGTTTCTGAGCCGCCCGCTGAGCCGCCGTCGGCACCGGCCGGGTGCCGCGGTCGGCTCCCGCCCGGGCGCATCACCGGGCGGGAGCCGACCCGCGATGAGAACCTGGCAGGAAAAGCACGGCGGAGCGATCACGTTACGCATTTTTGATCTCAATAGTGCTCCGCTCAACAGTTCGGTGATGGCAGGATTCCCCCACCACCTCGGCGGAGGGTGGTCCACCCGAGCAGACCCGTACCGCGGCCCATCGGCATCACCTCTCACCAGGAGGCTCCCCCCATGCGCACCCGCACCCGTCGCTCCAACACCGCTGCCCTCGGGGCGCTTCTCATCACCGGCACGCTGGTCGTCACCGGTTGCAGCAGTAGCAGCAAGAGCACCTCGAGCGGTTCTTCGGCGATACCCACCCCCAGCGCCGTCGCCTCGCTCGCCGCCCAGGTCCCCGCCGGCATCAAGTCCAGCGGCCAGCTCGTGGTCGCCGCGGACGCCTCGTACGCGCCCAACGAGTTCAAGGACGCCAACGGCAACATCGTCGGGATGGACGTCGACCTGGCCAAGGCCATCGCGCAGACGCTGGGTCTGACCGCCAACGTGCAGAACTCCGACTTCACCTCGATCATCCCGGGCATCACCTCGAACAAGTACAACCTCGGCATGAGCTCCTTCACCGACACCAAGGAGCGCGAGGGCACCGTCGACATGGTGACCTACTTCTCGGCCGGCACCAGCACGGCGGTCAAGGCGGGCAACCCGCAGAAGGTGGACCCCAACGACCTGTGCGGCAAGAAGGTCGCCGTGCAGACCGGCACCACCCAGGCCGACGAGATCAAGAACGTCCTCAACCCCGCCTGCAGCAAGGCCGGCAAGCCGACCATCCCGAACAACGGCGACCAGTTCGACCTGCAGACCGACGTCACCCAGGCGGTGGTCTCGGGCCGCGACGACGTGATGCTCGCCGACTCGCCGGTGGTCGACTACGCGGTCAAGCAGACCAACGGCCAGCTGGAGACGATCGGCTCGGTCTCCGACACCGCCCCCTACGGGATCGTGGTCGCCAAGGGCTCGCCGCTGGGCCCGGCCGTCCAGGGCGCCGTCACCGAGCTGATGGCGAACGGCACCTACAAGGCCATCCTCGAGAAGTGGGGCGTGCAGGCCGGCGCCGTCAACCAGTCGGTCATCAACGGTGCCACCAGCTGACCCGGTTCCCCCGACTCAATCCCCTGAGGCCACGCTGTGAACGCAACAGAGAAGGGGGCGGCGGAACCAGGACGGCCTGAGGCCATCAAGGCCGTCCCGGTCCGCCACCCCGGACGTTGGGCCGGAGCCATCGTCGTCGCGGTCCTCGCGGCGATGCTGATCCACGCCCTGATCGAGAACCCCGCCTTCGAGTGGCACGTGGTCGGCCAGACCCTGTTCAACTCGCAGATCCTGCACGGTGTCCGGGTCACCCTGGAGCTGACCGTGCTGTCGATGCTGATGGGCGTGGTCGGCGGCGTGCTGCTCGCGGTGATGCGGCTCTCGCCCAATCCACTGCTCTCCACCGTCGCCTGGATCTACATCTGGGTCTTCCGCGGCACACCGGTGCTGGTGCAGCTGGTGTTCTGGAACTTCCTGGGCGCGATCTGGGTCAAGCTGTCGATCGGCATCCCGTTCGGCCCGGAGTTCTGGTCCGGCACCACCAACACGCTGATCCCGGTCTTCACCGCCGCGCTGCTGGGCCTGGGCCTGAACGAGGCGGCCTACATGGCCGAGATCGTCCGCGGCGGGATCCAGTCGGTGGACGAGGGCCAGACCGAGGCGGCCCACGCGCTCGGCATGAGCCAGACCACCGCACTGCGCCGGATCGTGCTGCCCCAGGCGATGCGGGTGATCATCCCGCCGACCGGCAACGAGACCATCTCGATGCTGAAGACCACCTCACTGGTCCAGGTCATCTCCTTGCAGGAGCTGTTCACGGCCGGCCACGACATCTACTCGCGCACGTTCCAGACCATCCCGGTGCTGATCGCGGTGAGCATCTGGTACCTGTTCATGACCTCCGTGCTGACCGTCGGGCAGTACTACGTTGAGAGGTACTACGCCCGCGGCGCCAACCGGGTGCTGCCGCCCACCCCGCTCCAGCGACTGCGGCGGCTGATCGCCGGAAAGCCCACCCCGGGCACCAAGTCCGACGTGGTACCGGGACTTGAGGGAGGTGGTCACGTATGACCGAGCAGAGCGACGCACCGGCCGGCGATGCCATGGTGCGGGCCGAGGGCGTGCACAAGTCGTACGGCCTGGTCGAGGTGCTCAAGGGGATCGACCTCCAGGTCCGCCCGCGCGAGGTGTTCTGCCTGGTCGGCCCGTCCGGCTCGGGCAAGTCGACCTTCCTGCGCTGCATCAACCACCTGGAGAAGATCAACGCGGGCCGGCTCTGGGTGGACGGCGAGCTGGTGGGCTACCGCCAGAAGGGCGAGAAGCTCTACGAGCTCAGGGACCGCGAGGTGGCCGTCAAACGCCGCGACATCGGCATGGTCTTCCAGCGCTTCAACCTGTTCCCGCACATGACCGCCGTGGAGAACGTGATGGAGGCGCCGGTCCAGGTCAAGAAGCGGAGCAAGGGCGAGGCCAGGGACCAGGCGATGGCGCTGCTGGAGCGGGTCGGGATGGCCGACAAGGCCAGGAACTACCCCTCCCAGCTCTCCGGCGGCCAGCAGCAGCGGGTGGCGATCGCCCGGGCACTGGCGATGCAGCCCAAGCTGATGCTCTTCGACGAGCCCACCTCGGCGCTCGACCCCGAGCTGGTCGGCGAGGTGCTGGACGTGATGCGCGGGCTGGCCGAGGAGGGCATGACGATGATCGTGGTCACCCACGAGATGGGCTTCGCCCGTGAGGTGGGCGACGCGCTGGTCTTCATGGACGACGGGGTGGTGGTCGAGTCGGGCAGCCCGCGCGAGGTGCTCGCCAATCCACGGCACGAGCGCACCAAGGCCTTCCTGTCCAAGGTGCTCTGAGGCCGGCCCCAGCCGTGGTCGCGGCAGGTCAGGGCGCCGGTCCCGGTCGGGGCCGGCGCCCTGGGCTGTCGGCCCGTACGCGTTCCCGGCAAAAGGTAATAGGCTTCAAGCAGACTACCCATTACGCGCTGCGGAGGATTTCCCGGTGGAGCTCGCCCTGTACGCCGACTACGCGGTCCGGCTGGTCAACAGCGAGGAGCCGGAGCGCGGCACCGACGCGCTGGTCAGCGTGGACGCGGTGCGCGCGCTCTTCGGCAGCCCGACCTCACGCGGTGCGCGGCTGACCGAGGCCGCCGACCTGCCCCGGCTGCGGGCGGTGCGCGGCCGGCTGCGCGCGGTCTTCGAGGCCGCTGCGGCCGGCGACGAGGTGCGCGGGGTCGATCTGCTGAACGAACTGATGATCGAGTACCCGGTCAGCCCGCTGGTCTCCGGGCACGACTACCTGGACGAGAGCGGCCGGCCGCGCTGGCACCTGCACCTGGCGGACAACGCGGCCAGCGCCACCGCCGCCTTCACCGCGGTGGCCTGCATGGGCCTGGCGATCCACCTCACCGAGCTGGGCGCGGACCGGCTCGGCATCTGCCAGGCCGCGCCGTGCCGCAACGCCTATCTGGACACCTCGACCAACCGCTCGCGCCGGTACTGCTCGGACCGCTGCGCGACCCGGGCCAACGTGGCGGCCTACCGGGCGCGCAAGCGGCAGGAGGCCGCAGCCGCAGCCGAGGCGGCCACCGCTACAGCTCGGGGCTGAGCCGCCGGAACACCCCGAACCGGGCCGCCAGGCCCGGCCAGCGGCCCAGCGGCCGGGTGCAGAGCAGCCGCTCCAGCCAGCCGGCCGGAGCCAGCCAGACCGGGTTCGGGGAGAGCCGCAGCAGCACCCGGCCGAGCACCAGATCGTCGGGTACCGCGCCGTACTCCCGGCTGTCGTTCTCCACGAACTGGTTGTCGGAGAGCAGCCACCAGCCCTTGGCCCGCCGCTCGGTGGCCCGTTTCACCACCAGCAGGTCCTGGCGCAGCGGGTGACGGACCAGCACCACCGCGCCGGGCCGCACCCGGGCGCCGTACCGCACCAGCAGCCGGTCGCCGTGGTACAGGGTGGGCACCATCGAAGGCCCGGCCACGTCCATCAGCCCCAACGGCAGCAAGCCGCCTCCCGTACGCTCCGCAGGTTCTGGGCCCGCGTCAGTGCCCCGTCGCCGCATCGCCGTACCTCCTTGTCGCGCCCGCCGGCTCCCGTCCTCGGGACCAGCATCCCGCATCGTCAACGTGTGCCCGATATCGACCGGTTCCGACTCAACCTTTTGCCCTAGGTCCCCGTCCCGACCGAGAGATCCGGGGGGTCGCGGGGTAGTCTCGGCCCGGGAAGACGATCTAAGGAAGGACTCCCATGTTCTCTCGTCTGTTTGCACCGCGGGTCACCGCTCACGCCCACTGCGACCTGCCCTGCGGTGTCTACGACCCCGCCCAGGCCCGCATCGAGGCCGAGTCGGTGAAGGGTACTCAGGAGAAGTACCAGGCCAACGAGGACGCCCACTTCCGCGCGCGCGCCATCATCATCAAGGAGCAGCGCGCCGAGGCCGTCAAGCACCACCTGTCGGTGCTGTGGAGCGACTACTTCAAGGCCCCGCACTTCGAGAAGTACCCGGAGCTGCACAAGCTCTTCAACGACGCCCTGAAGGCCGCCTCGGCCGCCAAGGCCTCGACCGACCCGGCCACCGGCCAGACCCTGCTGGACTACATCGCCCAGATCGACAAGATCTTCTGGGAGACCAAGCAGGCCTGAACCCGGCCCGGGTCAAGCTGACGCCGATGCCCTTCGCTCTTTCGAGCGAAGGGCATCGGTCGTGACCGGAGCCAAGTACCCTCGGAGGCATGATCAGAGCCGCCGTCGCCGAGGACGTCCCGACCATCATCGAACTGATCCGCGAACTGGCGGACTACGAGAAGGCCCTGGACCAGGCCAGAGCCACCGAGGAGCAGCTGCGCGAGGCGCTGTTCGGCGAGCACCCGGCGGTCTTCGCACTGATCGCCGAGGACGACCGGACGGCCGAGACGGTCGGCTTCGCGCTCTGGTTCCGCAACTTCTCCACCTGGACCGGCAGTCACGGGATCTACCTGGAGGACCTCTACGTGCGCCCCGAGGCGCGCGGCGGCGGTCACGGCAAGGCCCTGCTGACCGAGCTGGCCCGGATCGCGGTGGAGCGCGGCTACGGGCGCCTCGAGTGGTCGGTGCTGGACTGGAACGAGCCGTCGATCGGCTTCTACAAGTCGCTCCACGCCGAACCGATGGACGAGTGGACGGTGTTCCGGCTGACCGGCGAGCCGCTGGCGGAGCTGGGAAAGCGCTGACGACCTGCGGCGAATCCGGTCACAGGTCGCGACATCCATCGGCCGATCGCGGTAACGTCTCGGCGGACGGCCCGCGTCCGGCACCGCCCGACTGGGTAGGACTGGGACGTACCGCACCACCCCTCAAGACAGTTGGGGCGAAGCAGTTGAGCCAAGCAACAGAACGTGCCGAGGCCCTCGGGTCACCAGCACAGCGCGTCACCCAGGAGGTGAGGGTGTCCCAGATCGACGGCGCTGCCGAGTCGCGGGACGAAACGGCCGCCAAGGACTTCGTGGAGGTCCGACTGCCCGCCCAGGGCGCTTACCTCTCGGTCCTGCGGACGGCCACGGCCGGCCTCGCGGCCCGGCTGGACTTCACCCTGGACGAGATCGAGGACCTACGGATCGCAGTCGACGAGGCCTGCGCCATCCTGCTCCAGCAGGCGGTGCCGGGTTCGGTGCTGACCTGCGAGTTCCGGCTGGTCGGCGACGCGCTGCGGGTCACCGTCTCGGCGCCGACCACGGACGGCCGGGCGCCCGAGCGCGACACCTTCGCCTGGACGGTGCTCTCCGCGCTGGCCGGCGAGGTGGAGTCCTCGGTGGCCGAGGACCGGACGGTCAGCATCAGCCTGCACAAGAAGCGCGGCGGGACGATCCTCCAGCCGTGATCCGGCCACCCGGCCTGACCCGCGCAGGGCACCGGTGGGGCACTGCCACGACCCCTCCGGGGGCGGGGGCGTTCCCGCTCCGGGGCCCGATCGCGGTACAACCAATGTGATGGCCCGGCCGCGCCGGCGGCCCGGGCGCTCCCGGAACGGAACGGGGGATCGCCGTGAGTGATCTGGATCGCAACTCTGCCGTCGGGCCGCTGCCCGTGGACGGCCGACCCGCGGACGAGGTGTCCGCCGGCGGCCGGGCCACGGCCGGCCGGCCGGCCGTGCGTCGCACCGTGCCCGCCCCCGCCTCTCCCTACGACGCGCACCCGAAGGACGCCCAACGGATGAGCCAGCCGACCGACCCGACGCCGGAGCCGACGGCCGGGCCACGCCCGCCGGCCGACGAGACCGGCCCCGTGGGCGAAGAGGCGGCCGAGGAGGCGCTGGCCGCCGAGGTGGTGCGGGCCGCGCTACCCGTCCAGGGGACCGGTCACCGCAGCGCCGCACCGGACCGGGAGGCGGCGCGCGCGCTCTTCGTGCGCCTGGCCGCGCTCCCGGAAGGCTCCACCGAGCGGGTGGAGCTGCGCAACCAGCTGGTCCGGATGCACATCCCGCTGGTCGAACACCTGGCCCGGCGGTTCCGCAACCGCGGCGAGCCGCTGGACGACCTGACCCAGGTGGCCACCATCGGCCTGATCAAGTCGGTGGACCGGTTCGACCACGAGCGCGGGGTGGAGTTCTCCACCTACGCCACCCCGACCATCGTGGGCGAGATCAAGCGGCACTTCCGGGACAAGGGCTGGGCGGTGCGGGTGCCGCGTCGGCTGCAGGAACTGCGGCTCTCGCTGACCACCGCGACCAGCGAGCTCTCCCAGCGGCACGGCCGCTCCCCCACGGTGCACGAGCTGGCCGAGCACCTCGGGATCTCCGAGGAGGACGTGCTGGAGGGCCTGGAGTCGGCCAACGCCTACTCCACCCTCTCGCTGGACGTGCCGGACAGCGACGACGAGTCGCCGGCCGTGGCGGACACGCTGGGCGCCACCGACGAGGCGCTGGAGGGGGTGGAGTACCGCGAGTCGCTGAAGCCGCTGCTGGCCCAACTCCCGCAGCGCGAGCAGAAGATCCTGGTGCTCCGGTTCTTCCGCAACATGACGCAGTCTCAGATCGCCGCCGAGGTGGGCATCTCGCAGATGCACGTCTCGCGGCTGCTCGCCCGCACCCTGGCCCAGCTGCGGGACAAGCTGCTGGTCGAGGAGTAGGACCAGAGGTACGAAGCGGCCCGCCGCCCGGTCAGCACCGGGCGGCGGGCCGCGCTCGCTTCCCCCTGCGGGGCGATCAGCTCTCGGGCTGGTAGAGCAGCGCGGTGACCCGCGGGTGGAGCGTGGTCACCAGGCCCGCCAGGCCGGCCAGGCCGACCAGCGCGCCCACCGCCGGCATCATGCCGCCGCTCTGGAACATGTAGTACGCCACCGGCAGGCAGGTGGAGTGGGTCAGCACCGCCGGGCTGCGACCCCAGCGGCGCAGCCGGAGCAGCGCCCAGGAGGCGAACAGCGGCAGCAGCCCGAGCAGCAGGATCACCGAGCCGCCGTACTCGACCAGGCCCTGGTTCCTGGTGGTCTCCACCAGCCCGGCCACGATCATGTAGCCCCCCCAGGCGGTCAGTGCGGCGCCCTCGGCGGCGGTCAGCGCGACGGCGGCGAGCAGGGCGCCCGGGCGGGCCGACGCGGAGCTGTCGGCGGGGGCGGCGGAGGAGGTTTCTGCGGTCACTCCAGCAGGGTAGCCGCCGCCCCGCGAGCGGTGAGCCGTAGGCTGAACCTCATGCGCGCGCTCCTGGTCGTGAACCCGAAAGCCACCACCACCAGTGGCCGGACCAGGGATGTGCTCACCCACGCGCTGCGCAGCGATCTCAAGCTGGAGGTCGCGGTCACCGGCTACCGCGGCCACGCCCGCGACCTGGCCCGCGAGGCGGCGGCGGACGGCACGGTGGACCTGGTGGTCGCGCTCGGCGGCGACGGCACCGTCAACGAGGTGGTCAACGGACTGCTCGCGCACGGACCCGGCGAACGGGTGCCCCGGCTGGCCGTGGTGCCCGGCGGCAGCACCAATGTGTTCGCCCGCGCGCTGGGCCTGCCCAACCATCCGGTGGAGGCCACCGGGCAGCTGCTGGACGCCCTGGAGAACCGCCGGGAGCGGGCCATCTCACTCGGCAAGGCGATGTCCGAGGGGCTGCCGGACCGCTGGTTCACCTTCACCGCCGGCCTCGGCTTCGACGCGGGGGTGGTCGGCCGGGTGGAGGACCAGCGCCGGTCGGGGCGCAAGTCCACGCACGCGCTCTACGTCCGCGAAGCGCTCCGGCACTACGTCACCGAGCGTCACCATCGCAGGAGCGGCCCCGTCACCCTGGAAATCCCGGGCCGCGCACCGCAGCCGGGACTGGTGATGACCATAGTGTCGAACACCTCGCCGTGGACTTTCCTGGGTAATCGCCCGGTGTTGCCCTCGCCGTCGGCTTCCTTCGAAACCGACCTTGACATCTTCGGGATCACTCGAATGACGGCGTTCGGAACCGCTCGTACGGTCCGTCAGATTCTGCGGCCGCACACTCCTTCGGAGCAATCCCAGAACGACGCCGGGCCGACCGGGAAGCACCTCGTCTCCTATCACGACGTCAGACACTTCACCTTGGTTTCACAGGAACCGGCCCCATTTCAGGTCGACGGGGACCACCTTGGAGAGAGGAGTCGCGTCAGTTTCACAGGCGTACGACGGGCACTGCGTGTGATTGTGTGACCAGAAGGGGGTCCCGCCCTTCTTCTCGAACGCGCTAGCCCCCTTCACCCCATAGAAGTACGGCCTGTGAGGTAGGCGACACCGAAGAATCAAAAATTCCTCCTCGAAGGGGGTTGTATCCGAGCCCGAGGTTTGCGAACCTCTACATGGCGATCGGGACGCGTCGCAGCGAGACAAGCGAGGCGGCCCCCTTGAGCATCTCCTGGCACCTACGTGCTGCTGGGGGCCCTCGAGGTGAGTAGTACCTGCTGAGCAGTACCTCAGGATGCGCCCGAACCCCCCTTCTGCACAGACTGCCGGGCCGCAAAGGCCTTAGGTCCCTTTTGCCGTTGTGGGATTCGTGAAAGCGTTCACATTCACAAGCCATCGATAGTGTCGGCCGGGCCACCGCCTGCCGGCAGGAGGAGTTGGACGACCATGGACTGGCGCCACCGCGCTGTCTGCCGCGAAGAGGACCCGGAGCTGTTCTTCCCGATCGGGAACACCGGTCCTGCTCTGCTGCAGATCGAGGAAGCCAAGGCCGTGTGCCGCCGCTGTCCCGTCATGGAGCAGTGTCTGCAGTGGGCCCTCGAGACCGGCCAGGACGCCGGCGTCTGGGGTGGCATGAGCGAGGACGAGCGTCGTGCGATGAAGCGCCGCGCCGCCCGCAACCGCGCCCGCACTGCCTGAGCGAGCGCCTCGCGCACCGCTCAGCCGACGCACGGCAGCTGACGCACGACCGATCAACAGTACGACCGTTCAAGAGTACGACCGTTCAACAGCGTTGCCGATCAACAGCGTTGCTGGACAGAAGCATTGCCGATCAACACATGATCACAGGCTTCGACCGCCACTCCGTCGAAGCCTTCCGCAGGAGCCGTCACGCATCGGGAATCCGATCGGCGTGGCGACCCCGACACCTTGCCCCCGCTAGGTCCGGACACTTGATACTGTTCACGCAGAGCAATATCGTGGACCTGGGACGCTCACCGTACGCAGTTTGACGGGACGGGCGACCTGGCAGTGACCGACGCACACCGCAAGGTGTCGCGCACCACAGAGCCCCCGTTCCGGCCGACTCCCCCCGACGGCCGGAACGGGTTGAGAGGCCCTGTCGACCCTCCCCCCCGGTCGACAGGGCCTCGTTTCGTTTCCCCCGCCTGCGGTCCGGCCGGCGCATCCGGTCAGCGGACCGGGATCTCCAGCACCACCTTGGTGCCGCCGCCGGGCGCCGCCACCATGTCGAAGGTGCCGCCCAACTCGCCGCCGGCCAGGGTGCGCACGATCTGCAGCCCGAGGTTGCCGCCCTCCTGCGGGTCGAAGCCCTCGGGCATCCCGCGCCCGTCGTCCTGCACGGTGATCAGCAGGTACTCCTCCGGCTTCGCTCCCCCGTTCCAACTGTCCGACCAGCCCATCCCGGTGGCCGGCGCCCGCCCGCGCAGCGCGCTGACCGAGAGGTTGCCGGCCGCCTTGGGACCGAACGCGTGCTCCAGCGCGTTCTGCAGCAGTTCGGTGAGGACCATCGCCAGTGGGGTGGCCACCTCGGCGGAGAGGATGCCGAAGCTGCCGCTGCGCCGGGTGGTCACCTGGCCGTCCTGGGACAGCTCCATCACCATCGCCAGCACCCGGTCGGCGATCTCGTCGAAAGCCACCTGCTCGTCCAGCGTCTGGGAGAGCGTTTCGTGCACGATCGCGATCGAGCCGACCCGGCGCACCGCCTCGTCCAGCGCGGCCCGGGCCGAGTCGTCGCCCATCCGGCGGGACTGCAGCCGCAGCAGCGCGGCCACCGTCTGCAGGTTGTTCTTCACCCGGTGGTGGATCTCCCGGATGGTGGCGTCCTTGGTCATCAGCTCCCGCTCGCGGCGGCGCAGTTCGGTGACGTCCCGGGCCAGCACCAGCGAACCGGTGTGCACGCCCTTGGGCTTGAGCGGGATCGCGCGCAGCGTCACCACTCCGCCCTGGGCCTCCACCTCGGTCTGCCGGGGCGCCCACCCGCTGGCCAGCTTGACCAGCGCCTCGTGCACCGCGCCGCGCGATGGTGGCGCCAACTCGGCGGTGGTGCTGCCGAGGTGACCGCCGACCAGGTCGGTGGTCAGGCCCAGCCGGTGGTAGGCGGAGAGCGCGTTGGGGCTGGCGTAGGTGACGATGCCGTCGGCGTCCAGCCGGATCAGGCCGTCGCCGACCCGGGGAGCCGCGTCCATGTCGACCTGCTCGCCGGCGTACGGGAAGGTGCCGGCCGCGATCATCTGGGCCAGGTCCGAGGCGCTCTGCAGGTAGGTGAGCTCCAGCCGGCTCGGCGTGCGCACGGTGAGCAGGTTGGTGTTGCGGGCGATCACGCCGAGCACCCGGCCCTCGCGCCGGACCGGGATCGACTCGACCCGCACCGGCACCTCCTCGCGCCACTCCGGGTCGCCCTCACGCACGATCCGCCCCTCGTCGAAGGCGGCGTCCAGCAGCGGGCGACGGCCACGCGGGACCAGGTGGCCGACCATGTCGTCCTGGTAGGAGGTGGGCCCGGTGTTGGGGCGCATCTGGGCCACCGAGACGTACCGGATGCCGTCCCAGGTGGGGATCCACAGCACCAGGTCGGCGAAGGAGAGGTCGGAGAGCAGCTGCCACTCCGAGACCAGCAGGTGGAGCCACTCCACATCGGCACCGGTGAGGGTGGTGTGGCGGCGGACGAGTTCGTTCAACGAGGGCACAGGGCGAGGGTAGCCCGCCGGACGGCCGGGACCACGGCTTGTCCAGACCAATGCCCGGCGACTCCTGGACATTCCAGATTGGTCTAGTCCACAATGGAAGGGCACCAAGGAGAGGCCACTCGCGCACACTGCCCTGACCGCGCGCGGCCGCTCCCCGGTCGGCCGCCGCACTACCGGGACCCCGCACAGTTCCGGGAGCGCACGAGGCGGCCGACGACAGCTCCGGGCTGCGGTGCCGCACAGGCTGAGGGTCCTGTGTCGGCGCCGTGGCCCGTAGTGCTTTCCGCGCGCGACCGCCGCCCTGCCGGGTCAGCGGGTCTCGGTGACCTTGGCCAGCGCGCGCGGGGCGTCCGGGTCCTGGCCGCGGGCGATGGTGATCTCGTAGGCGAGCTGTTGCAACGGCAGGATCTCCAGGATCGGCTGGACCTCCTCCGGCACCCCGGCGGGCAGCGCGAAGCCGGCCGAGGCCGCGTCCACCTGGTCCTGCTGGCCGACCACCACCAGGTCCGCGCCCCGGCCGCGCAGCCGGTCCAGCACGGGCTGCAGCGCCTCGCCGCCCTTGCCGTCCGGCACGATGGCGATCACCGGCGAGACGTTGTCCACCATCGCCAGCGGCCCGTGCAGCAGGTCCGCGCCGGAGAACGGGGTGACCGGGATGTAGGTGGTCTCCATCAGCTTCAGCGCCGCCTCGCGCGCGGTCGGGTAGCCGTAGCCGCGCGAGGTGATCACCAGCCGCTGGGCGAACCGGTAGCGCTCGGCCAGCGCCTTCACCTCGGCGTGGCGGGCCAGCACCCCCGCCGCCAGCTGCGGCAGTCCCTTGGCGGCGGCGAAGTCGTCGCCCCGCAGGCCCTGCACGAGGAGGTAGAGGGCGAGCAGCTCGGCGGTGTACGTCTTGGTGGCCGGCAGCGCCTTCTCCGGTCCGGCCAGCACGTCGATGTGGAACTCGGAGACCTCGGCGAGCGGCGAGGCGGCGTTGTTGGTCACCGCCAGGGTGATCGCGCCGGCCTCCCGGGCGGCCTTGGTGGAGGCGAGCAGGTCGGGCGAGCCGCCGGACTGGCTGACCGTGATCACCAGCACGTCGCGCAGGTCCGGCTTGGCACCGTAGGCGGTGGTGGTGGACATCGAGGTGAGCCCGGCCGGCTTGCCGAGCAGCACCTCGATCAGGTACTTGGCGTAGAGCGCCGCGTTGTCGGAGGTGCCGCGCGCGGTCAGCAGCACGAAGCGCGGCTCGCGGGCGGCGATCTCGGCGGCGATCTCCTGGATCCGGGCGGCGCCCTCGTCGAGGATGCGCTGCAGCACCGCCGGCTGCTCGGCCATCTCGGCCGCCATGATCTTCCCGGGAAGGTGCGACTGCTGGTCGGACATCAGGAGAGCCTCCGGTGCCTGGCTGGTGCGACGGTCGCGGACACCTACGAATCCCGATCCTATGAGAGGCCCTAGGACTGGTTGTTGATCAACTGGTTGATCTGCGCGTCGGCGGCCTTGGTCGCCTGGTCCACCGACTGCCCGGCCAGGATCGCGTTCAGCATGTCCACCAGGATGTTCTTCTTCTCGATCGCCGCCCACCCCGGCGCCACTGGGGTGAACCAGGCGTCCGGCACCGCGTTGGCGGCGGCCGCGGTCTGCGGGTTGGACTTCAGCGGGTCCAGCTGGTCGAGGTTGTTCGGCAGGATGTTCTTGCTCGCCAGCACGGCCTCGGACTTGGCGCTGGTGAAGAGCTTGATCCAGGCCTTGGCCGCGTCGGTGACCTGCGACTTGGCGGTGATCGCGAGGTCCGAGCCGCCGATGAAGCTGGGCAGCGGCTTGCCGTTCGGGCCGGGGAAGATCGCGGGCTGGAGGCTGTCCTTGAGCGCCGGATCGCCGGCCGGCGGGGTGGCGGCGCTGGTCGCCTCCCAGCCGTTGCCGTAGATCACCCCGGCCTCCTGCTTGCCCAGCACGTCGGACTGGTGCAGCTCATTGGCCGTCAGATCGCCGTGGTTGTAGCGCTTCACCAGGTCGACGAAGTGCTGGATGCCCTGCTGCGCCCTGGAGTCCTCCAGGGTGCCGTGCCAGTTGCCGGCGGAGTCGAAGCGGGCGATCGTGCCGCCGTACGCGGCGACGTAGGACATCGCGGCGTACCAGTACGGGCCCGGCAGGTAGAGCGCGGAGAAGGACTTGTCGTCCTTGTGCGCCGCCTGGATCCTGTCCAGGGCCGCGGTGAGGTCGGACTCCGTGGTGGGGAAGGTCGCGCTGCCGGTGGCCTGCTGGAACATCGCGGTGTTGTAGATGCCGACCCGGGCGCCCGCGTAGTACGGCACGCAGTAGAGCTTCTCGTTGTAACCGCAGGTGTTCTCCAGGCCCGGGATCCAGCTGTCCGAGTTCTCGAAGTCGGACTTGTCCACCTGCGCCAGCGAGCCGTTCAGGATGTACTTCATGGTCTCGGTGTTGCCCAGTTCGACCACGTCCGGCGCGTTTCCCCGGCCGAGTGCGGCGTCCAGGTTCTGCACCTTGTTCGACCAACTCTGGTAACTCAGTTTGAGGGTGACGTTCGGATAGGCGGCGCCGAACTCGTCGTCGACCTGCTGCACCAGGTCCGGCCAGCTGGTCTGCGCGTCGCTCATCAGCCAGACGGTGAGGGTGCCGCTGACCGCCTTGGGGTCGGCGGACCGCTTGGCCTGCGGCCCGCCGTTCCCACCGCAGGCGGCCAGGCCCACGACGAGCGCGGTGACGACGGACGCGGCCAGCAGCTGACGGCGCTTCACATGATCCTCCGAGTGGTTCAGACCAGATTGCTGAGCCTGGCCTAGACCAATGGGGGCTGTCAACGCATTCCGGAGTTCTTTCGGGACGCCGTTGCGCATTCGTGTCTTAATGCTTGCTTAAGGCATGACAATTGATGGACGATCAGTCCGAGAAGTCCGAAAAACTCCTGCCGGAGAAAACACAGCGAGGCCCGGTGAAGGAGAATTCCTCCACGGGGCCTCGCTGTTGAGCGGCCGTCAGAAAGATCTACTCGGGCACCTCGGCCGCACGCACCGTCGGCTGGCCGGTGAGCACCTCGACGGCGGCCAGGCCGCAGACCCGGGCCGCACCGTGGGTGGCGATGTGCAGCGCGCCGACCGGGGCGGCCTGCGGCACTCCCATCTCCACCACCAGGGCGTCCGGACGGGCCGCCAGCACGCCGTGCACCGCGGCGGCCATCCAGGCGTGGCGGTGCAGGTCGCGCACCACCAGCACCAGCCGGCGGTCCGCGGCCTCCCGCAGCACCGCGGCGACCAGCTCGTCCAGCTGCCCCTCGGCGGCCACGTCGGCCGGCGAGACGCTGCGCACCCGGGTGCCCGGGAAGCGCTCGGCCAGCATCCCGGCCACGCCCCACGGGGTCACGTCGCCCACCGCGATGTTGGGCTCGGGCGAGAAGGAGGCGACGTACGGACGGTCCGTCACCGGCACGAACGGCTGCGCCGGATCGGCCGTCACCAGCAGCGCCCGGCGCGCGGCCCGCAGGCCGATCGACAGGTCCGGCTCGGTCGGCGCCCCCTGCGCTGAAATCCGAGCCCAGCTGCCCAGCTCGCGGACCCGCGCGGCGGCGTCGGCGAGCCGCTCCTCGGGCAGCCGGCCCGCGCGCACCGCCCCCACGATCGCGTCCCGCAGGGCCAGCACGGTCTCCTCATCGGCCAGCCCGCCGCCGACGCAGATCGCGTCGGCGCCGGCGGCCAGCGCCAGCACCGTCCCCTCCTCGATGCCGTACGTGTTCGCGATCGCGCCCATCTCGATCGCGTCGGTGACGATCAGGCCCGTGTAGCCGAGCCCGCCGTCCTGCGGGCGGCCGCGCAGCAGGCCGCCCAGCACGGCCTTGCTGAGCGTGGCCGGGTAGACCGGGTCCACCGCCGGGAGCATGATGTGGGCGCTCATCAGGGCCTTGGCCCCGGCCTCGACCGCGGCCCGGAACGGCACCAGGTCGCGCGAGCGCAGCAGGTCCTCGTCCACGCCGATCATCGGCAGGCCGTGGTGCGAGTCGATGGCCGTGTCGCCGTGGCCGGGGAAGTGCTTGGCGCAGGCCGCCACGCCGGCCGACTGCAGGCCCTGGACCCAGGCCGCGGTGTGCCGTGCGCACAGCTCGGGGTCCGCGCCGAACGAGCGCACTCCGATGATCGGATTGCCCGGGTTGGAGTTGACGTCCGCCGAGGGCGCCCAGTTGTAGTTGATGCCGCACTCGGCCAGCGCGCGGCCCAGCTCGCGGGCCACGTCCCGGGTCAGCGCCGGGTCGTCGATCTCGCCCAGGGCCAGGTTGCCCGGCCACGAGGAGCCGGAGCCGACCTCCAGGCGGGTGACGTCCCCGCCCTCCTCGTCGATCGCGATCAGCAGGTCGGGGTTCTCCTGGCGCAACTGGGCGGTCAGCGCCGCCAGCTGGGCCTGGTCGGTGACGTTGCGGCCGAAGAGCGCCACCGAGCCCAGGCCGGCCGCCAGGTGGCGGCGGACCCAGTCGGGCGGGGCGGTGGTGCCCTCGAAGCCGGGCTGCAGGACGGTCAGTGCGTCACGGTGCAGCTGGTCGCTGTCCGGAATGCTCGGAATCAGGATGCTCACGGCGGTCGGTCAGCCCTTCACTGCGCCGGCGGTCAGACCACCGACAGCCTTGCGTTGGAGGATCAGGAAGATGAGCAGTACCGGGATGGCGAACATGGTGGAGGCGGCCATGGTGGCGCCCCAGTCGTCGCCGAAGGTGCTCTGGAAGGAGGTCAACCAGAGCGGCAGGGTCTGCGCGCTGCCGGGACCGGTGGACTTGTTCAGGATCAGCACCAGCGGGAGCTCGTTCCACGCGGTGATGAAGCCGAACAGCGAGGTGGCCATCAGGCCCGGGGCCAGCAGCGGGAAGACCACCTTGACGAAGGCCTGGGCGCGGGTGCAGCCGTCCACCATGGCCGACTCCTCCAACTCCTTGGGCACGGCGGCCATGAAGCCGCGCAGCGTCCAGATCGTGAAGGGCAGCACCATCATCATGTAGAAGAGCACCAGCGGGACCAGGCTGTTCAGCATGGACTGGTCCCGGACGATCATGTAGACCGAGATCGTCATGACCTCCCAGGGCGCCATCTGGGCCATCATGATCACCAGTACGAAAGCCTTGCGGCCGCGGAACTTCATCCGCGAGATCGCGAACGAGGCCAGCGTGGCGATCACCAGCGAGCCGAGCACCGCGCCCAGCGTGGCGATGAAGCTGTTGCCGACCATCTCCCAGAACTGGGCGGCGCCGCTCGCCGTGGTGAAGTGCTCCAGGGTGCCGCCGAGCGGCAGGAAGACCGGGGTCTTGCTGATGATGTCGGAGTTCTGCTTGAACGCCGTGGTCACCATCCAGTAGACCGGGAAGGCGAAGAAGACGAAGAGGACGACCGCGACGATGTTGGCCCAGCTGCGTCCGATGAGCGAGCGCCTCACAGCTCGTCCTCCTGCTTCAGAATGATCCGGAAGTAGTACGCCATCAGCACGGCCAGCATCAGGATGGTCAGCACGGCGATCGCCGATCCCATGCCGTAGTGCGAGTTCCCGCTGCCCTCGATGTAGGCGTAGACGGGCAGCGTCTCGGTCAGCCGCTCCGGCCCGCCGTTGTTGATGGCCAGGACCTGGGTGAAGCACTTGAACACCCAGATGACCTCGAGGAAGGTCGTGCCGAGGAAGAACGGCTTCAGGCTGGGGAAGACCACCTTGGTGAAGATCTTGACCGAGCCGGCGCCGTCCAGCCGGGCCGCCTCGTAGAGCTCGTTGGGGATCGTGGTCAGCGCCGCGTACATGTTGAAGGCGACGAACGGGATCGAACCCCAGACGATCAGCAGCACGATCACGAAGAAGGTGGAGAGCTGGCTGCTGTACCAGTTGTAGGTGGCCATGCTGTGCCAACCGAGCTGGTTCAGGAACCAGTTGACCACGCCGTACCGCGAGTCGAAGAGCCAGGTGAAGACGGTGGTCTGGGCCACGATCGGCATCGCCCAGGCGAGCACCAGGCCGATCTGCAGGAAGAGCCGCATCTTCGAGCCGAGCCGGTTCAGCAGCAGCCCGACCAGGGTGCCGCCGACCATGATCAGCACCACGTTGACCGCGGTGAAGGCGATCGAGCGGCCGGTGGTGTGCCAGAACTCGGCGCTGGTGAGCAGCTGCTTGTAGTTGTCGAACCCGTTCCACTCCGTGGTGTGCTGCACCAGCTGACGGCGGTTCAGGTTCTGGAAGGAGAGCAGCACGGTCTTGACCAGCGGCCAGCCGAGCAGCGCCAGGGTGGCCACGATGGCCGGCAGCAGCAGGAGGTAGGGCGCGATGCGGCTCAGCAGGCTCGGACCGGCGGCCGGTCTACGACTCTTCGGGGGCTGTTGCGCCCCGCTCCTCCCAGGGGAGTTCACCCGCACCGGTTCCGACTGAACAGCCATTTCTCTCTTCCTCACGCCTGGCCGGACTGGGTGGCCGTGAAACAGGGGTACGGCGCCGCCCACCGGCTCCGTCAGGGGAGCCGGTGAGCGACGCCGCTCGGTACTACTGCTTCTGGCCCAGCAGGGTGGTGATCTGGTCGTCGTACTTCTTGGCCGTCGAGTCGTAGTCCGCGCCCTGGAGGACGGCGGTCATGAACTCCTTGATCGGAGACGGCGGGTTCTCGACGCTCGTCCAGTTCGCCAGGTTCGGCGTGGTGGCACCGTTGGCCGAGGCCGCGATGGCAGCCTGCGCGAACGGGGTGGTGGCCAGCGAGTTCAGCGAGGTCTTGTTCGGGATCAGGCCCGAAGAGGCCATCATGCTCTCGTACTTGTCCGACAGCATGATCTTCAGCAGGCCCTTGGCCAGGTCGGGGTTCTTGGTGTCCTGGGCGACCGCCAGGTTGGAACCGCCGAGGAAGACGCCGGACGGCTTGTCCGCGGTCTTGCCGGGGAGCGGGAAGTAGCCCACGTTGTCGGCCGGCATGTCCTTGGCGGCCGGCGCCTCCCAGCCGAGGCCGATCATCGCGCCCACGTCGCCCTTGGAGAAGACGTCGGTCTGCGGCGGGGTGGCCTCGTCCTTGTCCTTGGGCGCGGTGGAGTAGCTCTGCAGCTTCGTGTAGGTGCCGAAGGCGTCCTTGGCCTCCGCCGACTCCAGGTTGCCGGCCCAGGCCGAGCCGTTCTGCTTGGCGATCTGGCCGCCCTCGCCGGCGATCAGGCCGAAGTAGGTGTACCACTCCTGGCCGGGCAGGTAGATCGGCTGGCTGACGCCCTGGGTGGCCTTCAGCTTGTCGAGGTCGGCGTAGAACTCGTCCAGCGTCTTCGGGGTGCCGGTGATGCCGGCCTTGGTCCACAGCGCCTTGTTGTAGATGACGACGCGGTTGCTGAAGTACCACGGGGCGGCGTACTGCTTGCCGTCGAGCACCGAGGAGGCGTTCAGGTTGGCGGCCCAGTCGCTGCCGCCGAGGTCGGCCTTGGCCGAGGTGAGGTCCATCAGGCCGCCGGTCGAGGCGTAGCCGGCGGTCTGGGTGTTGCCGACCTCCAGCACGTCGACCGAGTTGTCGGACAGGCCGGTGGTGATCTTCGCCCCGACGCCGTCCCACTTCTGGATCTGGATGTTGAGCTTGGCGCCCGGGAACTGGGTCGCGAAGTCGGCCTTCACGCCGTCCTGCCACGCCTGCGGGGCGGAACCGTCCATCAGCCACGCGGTGACGGTCTTGCCGTTGTAGTTGGCCGGCTTGCCCGCGCTGTCGCCCGACTTGCCGGACGAGCCGCAGGCCGCGACACCGACGACCATTGCCGCGACGCCGACCGCCGCGATGAGCTGACGCTTCACGCCATCCTCCTGAGGGATGCCCGGGTGCCCCCCATCGGTGGCCGGCGACATACCCCCGCATACCCCCGCGGAACGGGAGGAAGTGATGTCGCGAACCCTGAGATGGTCTGGGGATTCATGAGTTGGTCTGCAGTGGTGTAGACCAGATGCCTGGAGCTTGGCCTAGACCAATGGAGGTGTCAACGGGCCGACAAGCAATCGGGACGAGCCGTTATCAAGCCGACACCGCTCATCGTTCATCGCGTGATGCGCTCCCCGTCGCCCAGGCATACGTGCAACGATGTGTGCCGTTAACGAGGTAGTGGGGCCGAGGCGGCCTCGCGAGGACTGGAGAAGCGGCCAATGAGCAGCGACGGGGGCACCACGGCCCAGCTTCGGGCGGACGAGCCCAAGGCCGGCGAGCCGGACGCCCAAGGCCCGATGGGCGCCGACCCCGCGGCCGCGCGCGTGCCCAAGTACTACGGACTGAAGCGACACCTGCTCCAGCTCACCGAGACCCAGCCCGCCGGCACCCCGGTCCCCCCGGAGCGCGCGCTGGCCGCGCAGTTCGACACCTCGCGCACCACCGTCCGCCAGGCCCTTCAGGAGCTGGTGGTCGAAGGCCGGCTGGAGCGCATCCAGGGCAAGGGCACCTTCGTCGCCAAGCCCAAGGTCGCCCAGGCGCTGCAGCTCACCTCCTACACCGAGGACATGCGCGCCCAGGGCCTGGAGCCCACCTCCCGGCTGATCGAGGTCGGCTACATCACCGCCGACGAACACCTCGCCCCGCTGCTCGACATCAAGCCCGGCAGCCGCGTGCTGCGGATCGAGCGCCTGCGGCTGGCCAACGGCGACCCGATGGCGATCGAGGTCGCCCACCTCTCCGCCAAGCGCTTCCCGGCGCTGCGCCGCAACCTGGTCAAGCACAACTCGCTCTACGCGGCGCTGCGCGAGGTCTACGACGTGGTCGTGGCCGAGGCCGAGGAGACCATCGAGACCACCCTGGCCAACCCGCGCGAGGCCGGGCTGCTGGGCTCCGACCTCGGGCTGCCGATGCTGCAGCTGTCGCGGCACTCGTTCGATGCCGAGGGGGCGCCGGTGGAGTGGGTGCGGTCGATCTACCGGGGGGACCGGTACAAGTTCATCACGCGGCTGCAGCGGCCGAACAGCTGAGACCATTGGAGCCGCTGCGGCCCGACCCGGGCGGCAGCGGCAGGCTCGGCGCTACTGTGAGTTCACGGCCCCCGTGCGGGCCGCCTGCCGGGGAAGCACCCCGGACCGAGCGCACACAGAGGAGCATCCCGTGCTCGCTGAGATCCGTACCGCCGGCGAGGGCGTTCCGACGACCACCCACGATCTCGGGACCGACCAGGTGGAGATCGCGCTGATCGTCGGTCCAGACGTCCTGGAGACGCTGGACCACCTCTCCGGGGACCAGGACACCGCACAGTACGTCGCCGAGTTGGTGGCGGACGCCATCCGGAAGGCGACGCTGGCGAGGGTCGCCGAGGAGTACAAGGCCGCGTACGGTGCCCCGACCGATGAAGAGGAGCGCGAGTACGACGCGATGTTCCAGCGCGCCGCTCAACTCGGCGTAGGCTCGTCCCCTGACCGAGCGCAGCTCGAAGGGGACGCAGACCATGGCCGCGAAAAAGGCCACGCAGCTTGACACCTCATCAGTCGGAACGCTGTTCCTCGACAGCCAGGGACTGAGCCTGCTCATCACCACCAGGCAGGAGGGCCGAGATGTGCAACTGCTCGTCGCACAAGCCCAGGCCCGCGGACAACTGGTCGCCACCGCCGGCGTCGTCCTGGTGGAGGCGCACCGCCCTGGCGGCAGGGCATCGACGGCCCGTTGGAAACTCGCCGGCGTCAAGGTGATCGACACCGACCCGGAGATCATCGGCGAGGCCCGAGCTCTGGTGGACAGCACCGGGATACACGGCACGAAGTACACGATCGACGCGATCATCGCGGCCACCGCCAAGATCCGCTGCCCTCGGCCGGTCACCTTGGTGACGACCGACGACGATATGAAGGCGTTCGCCGAGGACTTCGCCGAGATCAGGAAGGTCTGACAGGTAGGTCCGAGCGGGTCACGACGGCTGGGTGCGCGCGTGGCGGGGGCAGGCGCAGTCGGGCCACTGGTCGAAGAGGCGGGACTGGAAGAAGCCGGGCTCGCCTCGGACGGTGCGCTTGGGGACGATGGTCACGCGCTTGCCGGTGCTGGTGATGCGGTAGACGTGGAGGGTCATGCGGCTGCCGCTGTTGCGCTTGCTCATGGGGTGCTTCGGTTCCTTTCGCACAGGGGGCGGTTGCTCTTATTCAATGGCGAGTGTTCGATGGCGCGATCAGCCGCCGGACTCGATTCCCCTGCGCATCACGTTCGTGAGCTTCACGACGACGTCCGGGCGGGCGGCGCCGAGGTCGATCAGGAAGCAGCCGGTCACCTCCCCCATCCGCCAGTTGACCCCGACACTGGGCAGCAGCACACCGGCCAGCGCGAGGGTGGCGAGGAAGTCGTCCAGGGCGTCGGCGGCCTCCTGGCGGGCGACGCGGAGCTCACGGGCGAGTGGGGAGGGGGAGGGAGAGGACATGGGGGTGTCGGTCCGTTCTGGAGTGCGCAGTGCGACTGTGCGGTGACTGTGTGATTCCAGGATCGGCACGTGGGCATATTCTCGCCAGGGCCGACATCCTGACGGATCTGACGAACCGTTGACGGATGCGACGAACACCCCTGGCAGGAAAGGGAAACGCCGTGGCGGGTCGAAAGAATGAGCTGGATCCGAGCGAGTCACCCGGAAGTCTGTTCGGTGGAATGCTGCGCCACTACCGGGAGTTGAGGGGGCTGTCGCAGCCTCAGCTGGCGGCGCGGATTCCGTGCGACGACAGCCTGGTGAGCCGGATCGAGAGCGGGACCCGGGCGCCGAAGGATGGGCTCGCGGAGCGGTGCGACGAGATCCTTGATACGGGCGGGGCGTTGACGTTCCTGATGCCGTACGTGAAGAAGCGGCTGGCCGCAGCGTTTCGGGAGGGGTTCATGGACTTTGTGGACGAAGAGGCCAGAGCCGTTGAGTTGAGGAACTTCGAGACCTCATGCATCCCGGGGCTGCTCCAGACTCCTGCCTATGCCCGCGCACTGCTCTCCACCGGGGCGCTCCTCCTCGACGACGCCCCGGACACGGCGGAGGAGACAATCGCTGTACGCCTCGACAGGCAGCGAATCCTCACCTCGGAGGCCCCAATCTTTGCGTTCTTCGTCATTGACGAGAGTGCGCTGCTGCGGCCGGTCGGTGGCCGAGAGGTGATGCGCGACCAGCTGGATCATCTGCTTGTGACTGCCGAGCTTCCGAACGTCGCGCTGCAGGTAGCGCCGATGTCATTGGGCGAGCGTTCTCCGATGTGGCAATCTCTCCATCTTCTGAACCTTCCTGACGGATCGGTAGTCGGATATAGCGAGTCTCTGCACGAGGGGTCGCTGGTGCGTGATCACGCGAAGGTCAGCCTCTGGCAGCGTCAGTATGCTCTCCTGCAGATCGCTTCCCTCTCACAGGAGGCGTCCCTGGACCTGATCCGCAAAGCCAGACAGGACATGTACTCATGAGCAACGAGCTGACCCTCGCCCGCTGGCGCAAGTCGAGTTACAGCGATAACCATGGCGCCTGTGTCGAAGTGGCCGACGGTCAGTTCACCGGCGTCGTCCCCGTCCGCGACTCCAAGGACCCGTCCGGCCCCGCGCTCGTCTTCCCCGCCACCTCCTTCGTCGCCTTCGTCGCAAGCCTGAAGTCCGGTGCCATCCACCCCGCCTGAGTCACCATGAGACCCTCGCGCGCCCCTTGACCGGCACACCCGCTCTGGGAGACGGTGATCGAAAAGGGGGCTGGCGATGGCACGGAACGTACCGGACTTCACCACGCTGCTGAGGGGCGCGCGGAGCACAGCTGTGCATCTGGAGATGCGTGACAGCTACAGCGCCACCGACGACCGCGAGTGCGATGTCCCGCTGGTCCGCGAGACCGTGGGCCGGGGCGTGATGCTGCGCCGCGCGCGGATCGTCTCCGAGCCGGTGACCGACTGCGTCCGGCGCGAGCACACCCGCACGCCCGCGCACCTCGCGGCGGGCGCGCTGGTCCGCTGGCTCCCGCGCCCCCGGGCGTCGACCATCGCGCTGCCGGGCAACGACTTCTGGCTGATCGACAACCGCCTGGTGCTCTTCCACTGGTTCACCGGCGACGGCGCCTGGGCCGGCCACAGCTTCACCGGGGACCCCGGTGCGGTGAAGCTCTGCGCATCGGCCTTCGCGGCGGTGTGGGAGCGGGGCGTCCCGCACGAGCAGTACGCCGTCTGATCCTGGCCACCCCGTCGCGATCGCGAGGAGCAACCAACCGGGCGCATACCGTTCCGCTCTGCGCTCTTGACCACCCCGCCGTCCGGACGGAATCTTCATGGAAGTCCGTCCAACCGAGTAGGCAGCGGAGGGCATCATGGCACTACGGTTCATCGCCAAGGACCCCGAGACCAACGGGCAGCACTGCCCCACGGTCTGGGTTGATGACGAGGCGCGGGAGTTCGTCATTCAAGGCTGGAAGGCAAGCGAGGCACTGGAAGCCCTCTGTCTGGCCGCTGGTCCGATCCCGGACGGAGAAGCGGTGGTAAGGCTGCCGATCCGCATGGTGGCGGCCATCAGGGAGGCTTGTGATGTCGCAGAGCGCTTGGTCGTTCACTGAGTTGGTGGCTCGCGCCCAGAAGAGCGCGGTGCACCTTGAGCTGCGGGACTCGTACGGTGTTGCTGAAGAGGCGTCGGAGTTTGCCGACTGGCTGACAGGCTGGCGTCCCGATCGCGAGAACCGTGCATCCTGGTGGAACGACTTCCACCAGCTCGTCAGTGACGCGGTCGGCCGGGGCGTCGAGTTCAAGCGCGCCCGGATCGTGTCAGAACCCGTGAGCGACTACATTCGCTACGAACACTCATGCACCTTCCAGAACCTTGCCGCCGGTGAACAGGTCCGTTGGCTGCCGCGTCGCCACGCCTCCGACCTGGCCCTGCCCGGCAACGACTTCTGGCTCTTCGACGAGCAGGTGGTGATGCTCAACCTCTTCACCGGCGACGGGGCCTTGGCGGGCGAAGAGGTGTCCGAGGACCCGGGCTTGGCCTCGCTGTGCTCGGCGGCGTTCGCGGCCGTCTGGGATCGTGCCGTACCGCACGACCGGTTCGAGGTGTGACGACAGCGCGAATACAGGACCTATCAGCTCATGCCCGGTCAGTCTCCATCGTCGAGCGTACAAGCCGCACGAAAAATGCTCGCCGAGCGACTTCGAGATCTGCTTCATGACTCGGGGCTGACCGGGCGTCAGCTGGCCGAGCTGGCCGGCTGGGCTCCATCCAAGTCGTCTCGCCTGATCAATGCCGTCACGCCACCGTCCGACGACGACATCCGGACGTGGTGTCGAATCTGCGGGGCAGATGATCAGGCCGCTGATCTGATCGCAGCCGCGCGCTCGGCTGACTCCATGTACGTCGAGTGGCGACGGGTCCAGCGCGCCGGAATGCGCCGGCTCCAGGAGTCGTATGTCCCGCTCTTCGCGCGCACCCGCAGATTTCGCGCCTACTGCTCCAACGTCGTGCCGGGGATGCTCCAGACATACGAATACGCTGCAGCACTGCTGTCGGCCATCTCCGAGTTTCACGGGACCCCCAACGACGTGCCCGAAGCCGCCAGAGCGCGGGTCGAGCGGTCCAGTGTCCTGTACGAGGGTGGACACACGTTCGCGCTGGTGATGGAGGAGGCAGCGCTTCGCCACCTGGTGGGCGATGCCCGGACGATGAAGAGCCAGCTCGCGTTCCTACTCGAGGCCACCAGGCTTCCGTCCGTCTCCCTCGGCGTGATCCCGTCAGGCTCGCTGCGGCGCATGTGGATGATCGAGACGTTCAGCATCTACGACGAGTCTCTGGCATCAGTCGAGTTGCTCACCGCTGCCGTCAACATCACCGCACCAACCGAGCTGGCCCAGTACTTGAAGGCGTTCCAGGAGCTGCAGAGTCTGGCCGTCTACGGTGCGGCCGCGCGAGCACTGATCAACTCGGCTCTCCAGGAGCTCAGGTGAGCCATGCCATCCCGTGTGAAATCTCGTGGAACTTCATAGCCGCGAAATTCGCGCGCTCCTTACGGTTCTGCTGATGGAGCTTCATCACCGCCATCGAGTGAGGGGTCATCAGCATGACCGTTCCGACCGACCGTCCGCCCGGTCCCATGCCGCCGCCGGGAAGCAAGCGCACCACCGAGACCTCGCCCACCGACTAGGAGGAACCATCGTGACCACCGAGATGAAGCACAAGGGCGACCACAAGTCGCCGCCGAAGCACCGGGGCAACCCGGCGCCGGAGCAGCCCACGCCGCCGTCCCCGCCGTCGGCCCCCTCGAAGTAGCACTTCCTGCGGTAGGCCTCTCGGGTAGTTTGCGAGGGGCCTACCCTCATTCCGGAGGAGAGCCCATGGGGAACCCGGACCGGCTCCACATCGCTTACACCATGCACCAGTTCGCCGATGAGACCTGGAGCGGACGCGCCGACAGGTGGACGGCGACGTTCTACACGCCGGGTGAGTCGCAGATCGGCACCGCCGTGATCACCCGCGTCCTCCCTGGTGTCACCCCCAACCCCCGTCTCGCACTGGAGGCCGATCCCGGTCTCCTCGACCGCATCCCTCGCGTCCTCTTCACCGATGAAGGTGAACTGGCCCCCGCCCTAGGCCAGATGGCCCCGGCGATGCTGCTCCTGCTGGAGTCCGTGGAGGTCAACGACAAGTGGCGCGGCACCGGCGTCGGCATGGCCCTCGCGGTCACCGCACTACGCAGGCTGGCGGTCCCGGGAACCGTCGCGGCCTGCTATCCGGCTCCGATCCACACGCATGGGCCGGACGAGCCGTGCAGCTTCACATCCGACGACCCGGAGGTGCGGCGGCCGGACGAAGAAGCCACGGCAGCGCTGCGGAAAGCCTGGGGACGGCACGGGTTCACCCACCTGTGCGAAGGGGTGTACGCCATGGCGCTGGACGGCAGAGCATGACCAATCTCCGGCACCGGCAGCATTGCTGACCGGACCCCCGGCGTCGCCTCCCGCCTCAGCCGCCGCCCGTGCGCCGGCGGTTCCTCCGCGACCAGCCGTAGCGGTACGCGACGGCGCTCGCGACCAGAGCGCCAACGGCCAGCAGGGTCAGGCCGAGGTCCATGGCGCTCGGGCCACCGGCCTTGGCCGTCGGGCTGTTCGTGAGGCTGGTCGAACCCGGCGGTGCGGCGGCGGCCGAACTGGGCGGGCTCCCCGAGTCGCTCGGGCTCGGGCTCGGGCTGTCGGACGCGGTCGAGGCCGCGGCGCTCGTCGGGCTCGCCGGGCTCGTCGGGTCCGGGGAGCCCGAGACGGGCGACCCCGAGGTGACCGTGCTGGGCGGAGTGCTCGGCCTGGTGGTGGGCGGGGCGGGTGTCCTCGTGGTGGGGGTGGGGGTAGGGCGCGCGGGGGTGGTGGGGCCGGGGGGTGGGGCCGGGGTCGTGATGTCGAAGGTCGCCACGAGGTTGTTCTGCCCGGCGTCCAGCGCGCACGGCACGTCGATCTTGCCCGGGAAGGTCAGGTTGCCGTTGGCGTCCTCCGGGACGAGGTGCAGGAGGATGCCGCCGATGGTGATCGTCCCGTGGCCCGGCTGGTTGAACGTGAGTGCGGGCGCGGTGCCGGCCGCCTTGATGTCGAAGGAACCGGCGGGCGGAATGGGGGTCTTGGGGATGGGGGCGGACACGGTGACGGCCATCGGGCCGCCTGGCACGGCCACGCTGACGTCGGCGTCCCCCGAGCCCTCGACGATCCGCACGCCGATGACGCTGAGCCCCTGGGCGACTCCGTCGCCCGCCGTCACCACCGCTTGGAAGGCGAAATTCGGGTTGGCCTGGCCCGCCGCGACCGAGTTCGGGACGTCCGAGTCGATCCTCATCGCGATGGACTGGCCGCCGATCACCGGGAACGTGCAGGTGTACGACAGCGTGAGGGAGACCGTCTGCGCGGCCGCGCTGCCGGCTCCGAGGCCTCCCACGATCGTGCCGGCGACTCCGACGACCGTCACGACCCCAAGGGCGATCCTGGCCCGTAACGTTCCCGTGCTGCGCCTGGAACTCATGATCCACCTTCCATCGGCTTCTCGCTGCGGCTCAGGTGCTCCTCGACCCGGGCGTGGCGGAACTGGTACACCGCGCCGGCCTGGCGCAGCACCCCCAAGTCGTGGGCGTCGTCCAGGAAGGCGACCAGTGCCCACGGCAGCCGCCCGGTCAGCGGCAACCAGATGCGGCACAGGGCCGCCCACTGGCCCCAGGCGGTCAGGACGAGCCCGTACCCGAGCCCGCCGGCGAACGCGCCCTCGAGCCCGAACACGAGCCCGAACTCGATCCCGCGCACCGGCCCGTGTGTGAGCCCGTAGACGAGCCCGGGCGCGGGGCCGAACACGACCGCCCACACGAGCAGCCGGGCCACCACGTTCCTGCGGTTGGTGTCCAGCACGTCGGTGGGCCGGACGGTGGACTCGGGCTCGATGGGAGCTTCCAGCAGGGTGATGAGCCCGATCGCGAGACCGGCCCCGAGACCGACCTCGGCCAGGAACACGAGCAGTTGCGCGAGCGGGCCCCCCAGACCGTCGTCGAGGCCGAGCGCGGCGACCAGGACCCGGTCGATGAGGGCCAGTCCGAGCGCCGCCGTGAGCCCGGCCCCCAGACCGATCGCGAACCCGCGCAGCACTCTGCCCGGGGCCTTGGCGGTCCCGCCGCCGATCCGCAGGCGGACCGGCGACGGCTTGAGGTCCTCCTGTCTGGACGCGAGCCAGTACGAGAGACCGCAGATCGTGCCGGCCGCCAGGCCGTGCAGGAGCCCGACCACGAGTCCTCGCACGAGCGCGAACCCGAGCCCGTGCGAGGTGGCGACCAGGTCCACGGGCAGGTTGCCGATCGCGGTCGTGACCCCGAAGGCCAGTGCCCCGAGGAACCCGATGAGGAGCGTGCGCGACAACAAGCTCATGGTGGTGCCCAGTTCCCACCAGGCCAGGTCGTGCTTCCTGCTCTGGGCGAGGTGCCGGGCAAGGTAGCGGAGCCAGTGTTCGGCCCGTTCGGGGTCCCAGTGCCGCCGCCGTCGCCGGCCGGGGCCGACCGGCAGGGGGCGGCGGTAGGCGGCGGGGACGAACGCGGCCAGCAGATGGCTCTGCACGTCGTCCGGGGTCGGAAACCGCTCGGTGTCCAGCAGGGCCTGCGGGTCGCGTCCGGCCGCGCCGCCGTAGACGATGCGGGCCAGCGTGACCATCAGCGCGGTGGTCAGCGCCAGGGCGAGGTTCTCCGCGCCCGGGCTGCGCGGCCGTTCGCTCAGCCGTGCCAGGACTGGTTCCCACGCGGTGCTGTGCAGGGCACCGTCCGCCGTCGGTCGGCCGGTGCGGCGCAGGTAGTCGGCGAAGTCACCCGAGGCGAGGGCGTCCAGCTGGATGCCGGCGGCGGCGCTGAGCACCTGCTCCGACGCGTCGTACTCCGTGGGGCGGCTGGTGAGCAGCAGCGGCCTGCTGCTGTCGTTGAGTACTTCGAGCGCCTTGCCGCGCAGTTTGGCGGCTATCTCGTCAAGCCCGTCGAGGACCGGCAGGATCCGGTCCGCGGCGACCAGGACGCGAGCCAGGCTCCTGCCGTCCTCGGCCGCAGCCGCCAGGCCGGGGTGGTCGCGCACCAGCTGGTCGCACATCCAGTCGTCCAGCGAGGTGGCGGTCGGGTCCCACGAACCGAAGCTGAAGATCACTGGTACCCGGTCGCCGCGATCAGCGTCCGGCAGTCGCAGCAGGCCGAGGACGAAGCGCAGGGCCAGCACGGTCTTGCCCGCCCCCGCCTCGCCGAGCACCACCAGCCGACCGGACGGGACGGACTTGTACACCGCCACGATCTCGTCGAACTGGTCGGCCAGTTCGAGGGGCGGTGGATCCATCCCGGGCGGCGCGTTGCGGATTGCGGCCCAGCTGTCGAAGCGACCGGTGCTCGCGTTCCGGAAGCGCACGGCCAGCGTGGCGGACGGAAGGTGCAGACGTCGCCGCTCCCACTCGGTGCTCCACTGCCGATACACCTGCTCCGCAAGGACGTTGGCCGCTTCCCGCAGCCAGGGCGGGCTGTCCGACGGTGGCTGCGGCGTGGGCTCGGCCAGGGCTTCGGCGGCGCCACCGGCCAGATACTGGGTGATCCGCCGCCCGCCGTAGCGCAGCGCCTCGGCCAGCCTGCCGTCATCAGTGGCAAGGTCTGCCGCTGCCCGCAGGTCGTCATCGCCGAACTCGTCCGGGACGGTGACGCAGCGCCCTGCCAGGAGTTCGCGGGCCTGGGCGTACTGGTCGGCGGCCGCGGGTGTGGGACGGGCGGTCAGCCGGCGGTGGTCCTCGGTCTGCAGCGTCCCGAGGACGAGCATCGGCCCGGGGGCCCTGGCCAGCAGGCGGCGCAGTTCTTCGCCGACCTGCTCGTCCGGGTCCGCGAGGAGGTAGCGCTGGGACTCGTTCAGCCAGATCACGGTGTACGGCGCCACCTGGTCCTGCCTGAGCGTGTCGAGGAGTTGCCCGGCGGACAGCGGGTGCCAGAGCCGCCACTTCGGCTCCGATCGCAGGGAGTCCAGCGACATCAGGAGCGCGCGCGTCTTTCCGCTGCCGGAGCCGCCGACCAGCACGCGCATGACGCCGCGGGTCCGCGCCTCCCGTACGGCGCTTGCCAGTTCCTCGTCGTGGTTGCGGCGTACGTACGGCGGCAGCACGCCGGTGGTGTCGCCGGCTGTGGTGGCGCGCTGCCGAACTCCGAGGTGCTCGACCGCGTACGCGTCCGTGACCGCGTCGAGCGGCACGCTCACCAGCTGCCCGCGCCGGTCACCGGTCACAGGCGGGGGGTAGATGGTGATCTGCGCATCACCGCCGACGGCGAAGCTGCCGCGGTCGGCGGTGATGCCGGTGCTTCGACCAGGGGCGGAGGGGCTCTGCGAGGCGGTGCCGGATTCGCTCAGCCCTGGGGCGAAGCCGGCTGCGAAGGGTTTGCCGCCTCTGGCTGCGCCGGGCCACCGAGGGTGACGTTGCCCGCGATCTTCACCGCGGCGACGGAGCCGTGCCGGGCGTCGATCGCCACGTTCCCGCCCACCGCCTGACCACCGTCTCCCGCCGACACCCCGCCGGCGGTGGGAACCTGGGCCTGGAGCTGCGTCAGCTGCTCCACTGCCCGCTCCAGGGCTTCGGCGAAGCCGGAGTCCTGCTCTGCCGCGTCTTCCAGCGCGAGCTGAACACGCTGCCGCGTGCGGTCACTTGGCTGTTCCTGGCCCGCTTCGGCTTCCTCGGTCAGCCTGTGCAGCGCCGAATCCTGCCCCAGTTTGTGGCTGACCAGCTCGTGGAGCCTGTCCATCCCCGCGTCCAGCCCCCGGTCGACCTCCGCGTCCGCCCGGCCAGCCACTCGCCTGGACTTGCGCACCGCCCAACCGAACAGATACCCGACCGCGATCTCTAACCCTGTCACTGTGCCCCCAGGATCGGAATTGACACTGCGTGATCACCGTACTCCGCTGCGGCGTCTCAACCCAATCCCCAGGTCACCACGGCGAGGGCCGGGCGCGATCGGAGTGACCTCCGCCTGCGGCTACCCGCCGGTTCCTGCGCCGCGTAGTCCCCCGATCACCCAAATTGGTCTGGACCATCAACCTGACGCCCGGTTAGGGTCCTTTGCAGACAGCACGCCTGGAACGCGGCTTCGCCCCCGGATCATCGACGGCCGACCGCAGCTACGCCATGCCTGGATCAGGCCGTCGGCCGGTCGGCCCCTTCCCCCTCAGCCACAGCACACGTTTCGAGCTCAGGAGTGACCGCATGCCGACGCCCGACGCCCGCCACCTGCACCGCGCCGCCTCCTCGACCCCCTACTTCAGCGCCGACACCGAGGCGTACCTCGCGCAGACCCCGCTGCGGGACCTCAAGAAGTCGCGGCCGCTGCGCGTCCTGTCCGAGGCGGACTTCGCGCACTGGCAGACCTACGGCTACGTCGTCGTCAAGGAGGCGATCCCCGCCGCCGCGGCACGGCGCCTGCTCGACTTCGCCTGGGAGTTCCAGGGACTCGACCCCGAGCGACCGGAGACCTGGTACGAGGAGCGGGAGTACCGGGACGACCTGGACCGGGAGTTGCACATCTACGGGTTCGTCGAGGCGTACCACCACCAGCTGATCTGGGACAGCCGCCAGTCGCGGCGCGTCTACGACGCGTTCGTGGACGTGTGGGACTGCGAGGAGCTGTGGGTGACGCTGGACCGGCTCAACCTGAACCCGCCGAACGTCGGGAACCGTGACCGCGCGCTGATCGCCCCCACGGACACGGGCTTCGACATCGAGCTGCACTGGGATGTCGACACCACGCTCGGCGTGCTGCCGCAGCGGGTGCAGGGGATCATCGCGCTGAACGACACCCGCCCGGACCACGGCGGCTTCCAGTGCGACCCCGAGCTGTTCCGGCGGTTCGAGGAGTGGAAGCTGCACCAGCCGGCCGACCGGGATCCGATCAGACCGGACGTGGACCGGAGCGAGTTCCCGGTGGTGCGACCGGAGTTGACGGCCGGTGACCTGCTGATCTGGAACGGCCTGCTGGCGCACGGCGTGGCCCGCAACAGCTCGGCGAGCGGGGTGCGTTCGGTGCAGTACCTCGCCATGATGCCCGCACTGGAGGAGGCCGAGGAGCTGCGCCGCTCCCGGATCGAGTCCTGGCGTGAGGTCAGCACGCCGACCTGGAACCGGACACTGGTCGGCGACGCGACGAAGCACGAGTCGCTGCGGTACGGCGCCGCCACGCTCAACGAGCTGGGCGAGAAGCTGCTGGGGCTGCGCTCCTGGCACGGCGAGAACGTCGAGGGAGACCCGGCATGCGCCGAATCTGCCTGACCCTGCCCACCAACCGGGCCTGCGTGGCCACGATTTCGGCGATCCACGAGGAAGCGCGGTACGCCGCCGAGCAGTTCGACGTCGAGGTGCACCTGCTGATCCTCGACTCCTCCGACGAGCGGACCTTCGCCGAGCACGCCAGGGTGGTCGCCGCGGCGGCACCGCTGCCGAACGTGCTCGTGCACCACCTGGACGAGGCGGCGCAGCGCGCGTTCCTGCAACGGGTGATCAAGGAGGCCGGGGTCGCCGAGCCCGAGCTGATCCTGGACCTGATGCTGCCGGCCGCCGTCTCCTACGGCGCCTGCACCAACCGGGCGTTCCTGATCGGCAGCGCGCTGGGCTGCGCGTCGGTGCACCGCCGCGACTCGGACAGCGACTACCAAGTACTGGACGGCGAGCGGATCTTCCCGATCCACCACGAGCTGCGCTCGCTCGGCAAGCGGGCGGGCGACGCCGCGGCCCAGGTGACCGAGAGCACCCTCGACCCGGCGCACGCGGACAAGCCGGTGGTGCTGGTGGGCAGTTCGTTCGTGGGTGAACTGTCGGTGGACATCAGTGAGATCCGCGAGCTGGACCCCGAGGTCTACCACGACGTGGTAAGCCTCTGGGCCCCGGCCGACTGGTCCGCGGCGCAGAAGCGGGCGCTGGTCGAGGAGTCCTTCACCGGCGCCGGCACCGAAGCGTTCACCCGCGACCACGCGACGCTGGCCGTGCTGGACCCGATGCGGGTGGACATGTGCAACGTCAGCTTCCAGCAGGTGCACGAGCGGGTGCCGCTGCCGCCGGCGACCGAGACGATCGGCAGCGACTACTTCCTGCTGCACCTGGTCCAGGACGCGAGGCTGCCCGGCGTGCTGCACAACCGCAACATCGTGAACTTCTACACCGGGGAACGGCGCACCGACGCCGGCTTCCTGGCCTACCAGCTGCGGTTCACCAAGTTCCTCCTGTCGATGCTCTACTTCAACGCCTGCTACGCCCGGATGGCGGCGGCCGGCGAGTCGCTGCTGGACGAGCAGCAGCAGGTCCGGGCCGGCACCGTCGCCGAGATCGTCCGGCAGAGCGCGGGCCTGGACCGGACGGAGAACATCCAGCGGCTGGAGCGGCTGGACCGCTGCTACCGGACCTTGGGGGGCCGGTACGCGGCGTTCGCCGACCTGCTCGCCGCCCGGCGCGGGCAACTGCTCGACGAGGCGCGGCTGGACATCGAGAACTTCGCTCTGCTGATCGACGCGTGGGCAGCGCTGGTGCGGGCGAGCAAGGCCACCGACGCTCATGCCTGAGATCGCCCATGCGAACGCCGCTGAGAACGCCCAGCTACGCGCCGCCCTGGCCGCCGCCACCGAGGACCAGCTGATCTTCGATCTCGCCGCGATCGAGCGGGGCTACGCCGCTCTGCTGCGCGAACTGCCCGGCATCGCCGTGCGGTTCGCCATGAAGGCCTGTCCGGTGGACGAGGTGCTCGACTGCCTGGCGGCCGCGGGGGCCGGCTTCGACGCGGCCAGTCCGGGCGAGATCGCCCAGGCCCTGGCCACCGGCGTGCCGGCCGACCGGATCCACTACGGCAACACCGTCAAGTCCGACCGGAACATCGCCGAGGCCCACCGCCTCGGGATCCGGGACTTCGCCACCGACAGCCTGGCGGACGTGGCCGCGATCGCCGAACACGCGCCCGGCGCCCGGGTGTTCTGCCGGCTGGCCACCACCGGGACCGGGGCGCTCTGGGGGCTGAGCCGGAAGTTCGGCGCCACGGCCGCCGACGCCGTCCAGGTGCTGGAGGCCGCACGGGCCGCCGGGCTGACGCCGGCGGGCCTGTCCGTCCACGTCGGCTCGCAGCAGATGACGGCCGACGCCTGGCGGGAGACCTTCGAGCTGCTCGCGGACGTGCTGGTGGCGCTGAACCGGCGCGGGATCCTGCCGGACCACGTCAACCTCGGCGGCGGGCTGCCCGCCAGCGGCTACCTCGACCGGCGCGGAGTGCCGCTCGATCCGCCGATGGACAAGATCTTCGCGGCGATCCGCGAGGGCATGCAGCAGCTCGCTGCGGTGTCGGCGGCCCCGCTGGACTTCCTGATGGAGCCGGGGCGCTACCTGGTCGCCGACCACGGCGCGATCAGAGCGCACGTCTACCGGCTCACGGTGCGCCGGCAGCCAGGTCCTGTCCGGGGCGGCGAGAGCCAGTACTGGCTCTACCTGAGCTGCGGGAAGTTCAACGGGCTGTTCGAGATGGACCAGTTGCGGTACCGGCTGGAATTCCCGTCGCACCCGGACGCCGACTACGTGCCGGCGGTCGTCGCGGGGCCGACCTGCGACAGTGACGACGCCTACTTTCCCGACGGGGACCCGGTTCAGGTGCCCAGGGCGGCGGCCTCCGGTGATCCGGTCTGGATCTTCTCCTGCGGCGCCTACGCGACCAGTTACATGACCCAGGGGTTCAACGGCTTCAGTCCGCTGCCGTACGGCTGGATCGACGGCGAGGGCGCGGCCGGATGAACGACGCGATCCTGATCCGGCGGATATCGGACGGCGACTGGGACGAGATCGCCGCGCTGGAGGCCGCGACCTACCGTGACAGCGGCCTGTCGGAGGGCCGGGCGGCGCTGGAGTCCCGGGGTCGGGTCTCGCCGGCCACCTGCTTCGCGCTGGACTGCGCGGGGCGGCTGGCGGGCTACCTGCTGGCGCTGCCCTACCCGCCTTTCCAGTACCCGGAGTTGAGCGGGCTGGAGTTGGCCGGGCTGGAGGAGACCGCCGTCCGGTCCCGCAACCTGCACCTGCACGATCTGGTCATCGCCGAGCGCCTTCGCGGTCGGGGGCTGGGCAGGCGGCTGCTGCACCGGCTCGCCGCGACCGCCGAGTCGCAGCTGTTCGAGCGGATCTCGCTGGTCGCCGTCGGCGGCGCCGACACCTTCTGGTCGGCGAACGGGTTCAGCGCCCACCCCGATGTCCAACTCCCGGTGAGTTACGGACCGGACGCGGTCTACATGTCGACAGCGGTTCCGGGCGACCGGGCCGAGCGGTCGAATTCGAAGCCGATCAACGAAGAGGGCTGATGCACGTGTTCCGCGTCCGCGATCCGTTCCGCCGGGCCCAGCTGGCGATTGCCGCGCTGTTCTGCTTCCTCGGGTTCCAGTACGGCACCTGGGCGTCGCGACTGCCCACCATCAAGGCCCACCTGGGCCTGAGCGCGGCGCAAGTGGGCCTGCTCCTGATGGCCACCGGCGTGGGCGCGGCGGCCTCCTTCCCGCTGGTGACGCTGCTGATGAAGCGGCTGGGCTCGCGGCGCCTGGCGGTCCTCTCAGCGCTCTGCCTGGGCGTGGTCCTGCTCGCGATGGCCGAGTTGCCGAACTATCCGGTCGCGCTGCTGGTGATGTGCTGCGACGGCGTGGCCGTCGGGGCGCTGAACGTGGCGATGAACGCGCAGGGTGCCGCACTGGAGGTCAGGTACCAGCGCACCGCGATGGCCAAGCTGCACGCGACCTTCAGCGCCGGGTCGCTGTGCGCCGCGCTGCTCGCCTCGGGCCTGACCGGTTTCGCCTCGGCGCTGGTGGCGCACTTCGGCGCGGCCGCCGTCCTGCTGCTCCTGCTGATCGGCTACGCCCGACCCGGACTGCTGGCGGAGGATCAGCAGCCCGCCACGGCTGAGGAGAAGAAGCCCCGCCGGGCCTGGAGCCTGCCCGCCAGGCTGACGCTCTGGATGGGCTGCGCCATGGCGTTCGGCACGGTGACCGAGGGCGCGATGAACGACTGGTCGGCGCTCTACCTGAAGGATGTCGCCGACGCGGCCTCGGCGCTGGCGCCGATGGGCATCGCGGTGGTCTCGGTGATGATGGTGCTGGCGCGGCTGTTCGCCGACGGCTGGCGCGAGCGCTGGGGCGACGGGCGGATCGTGCGGGCCGGCAGCGCGCTGGCCGGGGTCGGCCTGGCGCTCGCCCTGCTGGCCGGCGGGCTGGTGCCGGCGCTGCTCGGGTTCGCCTGCGTCGGGCTCGGCATCGCGGCCGTGACGCCCTGCGTGTACGTGGCCGCCGCGCGGCAGGGCGCGGGCGCGCTGGCGCTGGTCGCCGCGATGGGCACGGTGGGCCTGCTGGCCGGACCGGCGGTGATCGGGTTCATCGCCAACGGCAGCGGCCTGGTCTGGGGGATGGGCGCGGTGGCGGCCTCGGCGATCGTGGTCTCGCTCTGCGCCACCCGGATCCGCTGGCCGGCCCGCGCCGAGCAGCCGCCGGCACCGGCCGAGGCCGCGGCGGTCCACTGACCGAGATCGCGCGTTTTCCCAGTGACACGGAGGTGTCAGGTGCCCTACATTCCGGGTCAAGCCGATCACCATGGGCGTTGCTCGGCGTGCGCGCCAGCCGTCGGCCGGCGCGTTGCGGCGCCGCTGGGATCCCTGCCTGTGCCGGAGTCGCCCCATGTCCACCGAACCTGACGCGCCGCCAGCGCCTTCGGGCCAGCTGCCGGTCGTCACCCCCGCGCGCGTGCTGGCCGGGATCAGCCTGGCCGTCCCGGTCGTCGCGCTGCTCTGGGTCTCGTCGTACGCCTCGCTCACGCCGAGGCTCGGCGGGATCCCGTTCTTCTACTGGTACCAGATCCTCTGGATCCCGGTCTCGGCGCTCTTCACGGGCTCCGCCTACCTGCTGCTGAACCACGACGCGCGGCAGCGCAAGGCCGCCCGAGGAGGTGCGCGATGAACCACGGCGTGAACACGGTCGCCCTGGTGGTGTTCGTCTTCTTCTTCCTGCTGGTCACCGTGATGGGCTTCCTGGCCTCGCGCTGGCGGCGCACCGGCAACGAGCTGCATCTGCACGAATGGGGCCTGGGCGGCCGCAGCTTCGGGACCTGGGTCACCTGGTTCCTGCTCGGCGGCGACCTCTACACCGCGTACACCTTCATCGCGGTACCGGCGGCGATCTACGGCGCGGGGGCCTCGGGCTTCTTCGCGGTGCCGTACACGATCATCGCCTACCCGCTGGTCTTCCTCTTCCTGCCCCGGCTCTGGTCGGTCGCCCGGGTGCACGGGTACGTCACCCCGGCCGACTTCGTGCGCGGCCGGTACGGCTCGCGGGCGCTGTCGCTGGCCGTGGCGGTGACCGGGATCCTGGCGACCATGCCGTACATCGCGCTGCAACTGGTCGGCATCCAGGCGGTGCTGGACACCCTCGGGGTGGGCGGCGGGGCGAACGCCAACTGGTTCGTCAAGGACCTGCCGCTCTTCCTGGCCTTCGCGGTCCTGGCCGCCTACACCTACTCCTCCGGGCTGCGGGCGCCCGCGCTGATCGCCTTCGTCAAGGACATCCTGGTCTACATCGTGATCATCGTCGCGGTGATCTACCTGCCGATGCGCCTGGGCGGCTACGGGCACATCTTCGACGCGGCCGCGAAGAAGATGAGCACCGTCAATCCGGTCACCCACCAGCCGGTCGGCTCGATGGTCAGCGGCCCGAAGGCGCAGTGGGGGTACGCGACCCTGGCCCTCGGCTCGGCGCTGGCACTCTTCATGTACCCGCACACGGTCACCGGCGTGCTGGCCGCCAAGTCGCGCACCACCGTGCGCCGCAACATGGCGATCCTGCCCGCGTACTCGCTGATGCTCGGGCTGCTCGCGCTGCTCGGCTTCCTGGCCATCGCGGCCGGGGTGGGCAAGGGCGTCAAGGGCTACAACCCGCAGCTGGCGGTGCCGCAGCTGTTCGCCGGGCTGTTCCCCGACTGGTTCACCGGGGTGGCCTTCGCGGCGATCGGGATCGGCGCGCTGGTGCCGGCCGCGATCATGTCGATCGCGGCGGCGAACCTGTTCACCCGCAACATCTACAAGGAGTTCCTGCGGCCCGCCGCCACCCCCGAGCAGGAGACCAAGGTCGCCAAACTGGTCTCGCTGCTGGTGAAGGTCGGCGCGCTGGTCTTCGTGCTCGGGATGGACAAGCAGCTCGCGATCAACCTCCAGCTGCTGGGCGGGATCTGGATCCTGCAGACCTTCGTCTCGGTGGTCGCCGGGCTGTTCACCCGCTGGTTCCACCGCTGGGCGCTGCTGGCCGGCTGGCTGGTGGGCATGGTCTACGGAACCTGGAAGGCGTACGGCATCGCCTCGCCCGCGACCAAGCACTTCGGCGGGTCCAGCGCGACGATCCCGGGAATCGGCGAGATCGGCTACATCGGGCTGACCGCCTTCGTGCTCAACGTCCTGGTCTCGGTGGTGCTGACCCTGGTGTTCAAGGCGACCAAGACGCCCGAGGGCGTGGACGAGACCGCTGCGGCGGACTACAGCGCGGAGGAGGGCGACCCCGAGCTTTCCGGCGCGCCCCAGCCGGTCGCGGCGCATTAAGCGCCCCGTCGCGCGCCCTGTGATCGCGCCGTCACCTCGCTCAACACTGAGGAGGTGGCGGCGCGATCATAGGTATGGACAACCGGTGGTAGCCGCCTGCTGTGCGCCAGACCGGCCTCAGACAGACCCGAGGCAGGCCCGAGACACCGCCCCAGACGGGCTCTAGACACCAACGGGGAGCAACGCCATGCCAGAGCTGAGCACCATCCTCAACGGCCGCCCGCGGCAGGACACCCCCACGGCCGGCGCGGCGGCCGCCGCCGGGTCCACCGCCGCCCTCGCCCTGCCCTCCCTGCTGATCGCCACCCGGCACGGCGAGAGCACCGCCAACGTGGAGTTCCAGCTGGCCGAGGCCACCGGCGCGCTGGACGTGCCGATCACCTGCCGCGACGCCGACATCCCGCTCTCGATACGCGGGCAGTCCCAGGCCCAGGCGTTCGGCCGCTGGTGGGCCGAACTGCCCAGCGCCGACCGGCCGCGCACGGTGTGGTGCTCGCCCTACCTGCGCACCACCGAGACCGCGCGGATCGCGATCGCCCAGGCGGCCGGGCTCGGCGCGGTGCCGGTGGGGCTGGCAGTGCGCCAGGACGAGCGGCTGCGGGACCGGGAGCTGGGCGTCCTGGAGATGCTCACGGCGGCGGCGATCGAGAAGCGGCATCCCGAAGAGGCGGCCCGGCGGCGCAAGATGGGCGAGCTGTACTACCGGCCGCCGGGGGGCGAGAGCTGGTCGGACGTGGCGCTGCGGGTGCGCGACTGCTTGCGTGACCTCTGCGCGGAGGAGGCCGGGCGCCCGGTGCTGCTGGTGGCGCACGACACCGTGGTGGTGCTGCTGCGCTACGTGCTGGAGCGGCTCACCGAGCAGCGGCTGCCGGAGCTCGCGCCGGTGCTCAACTGCTCGGCCAGCGTGTGGCGTCCGGCGAACGGGCGGCTGCAGCCGGAGCTGTGGAACGCGACGGGGCACCTGGCGTAGGGGCGGAGCCGTCAGGGTGGCGGGGCCGGCGCCGAGCGCGCAGGGGCGGTGCGCGAAAGGGTGGCGGCCCAGCAGGGAAGTGCACAGGGAACTGCGCAGTCTTGCGCGTTTTGGCGACTCTCTTGACATGAATGAGCGTCAAGGATGCACTGGTTGCGCGCTTCCCCCCTGCCCCCACGCCCAGAAGGAGCCGCCATGCCCTCGGCACGTCGTGCCCTCGGCCAGCTCGTCACCGCCTGCGCCCTGCTCGCCCTCCCGCTGGCCGGCGCCGTCGCCCCCGCCTCGGCCGCTTCCACCGCTCCGGCCGCTGCGGCCGCTCCCGCTCTGGCCGCCACCCCGCCGATGGGCTGGAACGACTGGGCGCACTACCAGTGCGGGATCGACGAATCGACCATCACCGGCAACGCCGACGCGCTGGTGAGCAGCGGCCTGGCCGCCAAGGGCTACACCACCGTCACCGTGGACGACTGCTGGATGGCGAGCAGCCGCGACGGCAACGGCGCCCTGGTCGCCGACCCGGTCAAGTTCCCGCACGGGATGGCCTGGCTGGGCAGCTATCTGCACAGCCGGGGCCTGAAGTTCGGCATCTACGAGGACGCCGGCTCGAACACCTGCGGCGGCTACCCCGGCAGCGGGCAGCCGAACGGCGGCGGCGCGGACCACTTCGCGCAGGACGCCGCGACCTTCGCCGCCTGGGGCGTGGACTACCTCAAGCTGGACGGCTGCAACGTGTGGACGGCGCCCGGCCAGACCCAGGAGCAGGCCTACCGCCAGGCCTACGACGCCGAGGCGGCCGCGCTGGGCGCCAGCGGCCGGGCGATCACCTTCTCGGAGTCCGCGCCGGCCTACTTCCAGAGCGGCGAGTGGGGCAACCCGAGCTGGTTCTCGGTGCTCGGCTGGGTCGGCCAGGACGGCCAGCTCTGGCGCGAGGGCTATGACATCGCCACCTTCGACGCCAACAACCCGAGCGCCTCGCGCTGGAGTTCGGTGCTCTCCAACTACGGCTACAACCGCTGGATCGGCCGCTACGCCAAGCCCGGCAACTGGAACGACCCGGACTTCCTGATCGCCGGGGACGGCGGCCTGACCGCCGACGAATCCCGCAGCCAGGTCGCGCTCTGGTCGATGATGGCCGCGCCGATGATCCTCTCCTCGGACGTCGCCAACCTCTCCCCCGCCGCACTGGCCGCGCTCGGCAACACCGACCTGGTCGCCGTCGACCAGGACAGCGCAGGCAAGCAGGCCGGCGTGGTCTCCACGGACGGCAACACCGACGTGCTGGCCCGGCCGCTGGCGAACGGCGACCGCGCGGTGGCCGTGCTCAACCGCACCGGCAGCGCCCGTTCGGTCAGCACCACGCTGGCCTCGGTCGGCCTGCCCGACTGCACGGTGAGCGCCAAGGACCTGTGGACCGGGGCGAGTTCGACCACCTCCTCGGCGCTCACCGCCACCGTCCCCGCGCACGGCACCGCGATCTGGCGGCTCACCCCGCACGGCTGCGCGGCCCCCGTGCCCACCGGCCAGTTGACCGGCAACGGCGCCAAGTGCGCCGACGACTCGGGAAGTTCGACGACGGACGGCAACCCGGTGATCCTCTACGGCTGCACCGGCAACCCGAACCAGCGCTGGACGCTGAACACCGACGGGAGCATCACCACGCTCGGCAAGTGCCTGACGGCTGCCGGCAGTTCGGCCGGCTCCTGGGTGACGCTGAGCGGCTGCGGCGCGAGTGGCCAGCAGTGGACCGCGCAGTCGGACGGCACGCTGGTGGCCGCGAGTTCCGGGCTCTGCCTGGACGTCCACGGCGGCGGCACGGCGGACAGCACCCGACTGGACGTCTGGACCTGCGGCGACCACCAGGCGAACCAAGCCTGGTCCCTGCCGGTCTGACGGTTCGTCTGGGCACTGCCGCCACCCGCGCCCGGGGCGGATGGCGGCGGTGCCCGGCGGGTCAGGCCTGTGGTGGCAGGCCGAGGAAGTCGGCCAGCTGCTCGACCGCCTGTGCGAAGAACGCGTCGTTCGACTCCAGCATGCCGTCCAGCTGCCCGAAGAGCTCGAAACCGACCAGCCCGCACAGCTGCGTCCAGGCGCTCACCGCCCGGGCCGCCACGCCCTGCGGCAGCTCCGGCGCCTGCTGGGCGGCCAACCGGGCCAGCGGCGCGGAGAGCGCCGGGGGCTGCGGGCCGCCGGCGGCCTGCGCCGGGCCTGGAGCGGTGGCACGGAGCACGCCGAGCACGGCGAGCGGGATCCGGGCCGCCGGCGCGAGGGCCTCCGCAGGCGCCTGGTAGCCGGGCACCGGGCTGCCGTAGAGCAGCGCGTACTCGTGCGGGCGCGCCCTGGCCCAGTCGCGCAGCGCCGAGCAGTACGCCCGCCAGCGGACCCGGGAGTCACCGCCGGGAACCCCACCACCCACCACCGCCACCGCGCGCTCGACCGCCTCGGCCAGCTCGCTCCGGGCGTCCGCGATCAGCGCGGTCAGCAGCTCGTCCCGGCTCGGGAAGTACCGGTAGAGCGCCGAGGAGGCCATCCCGAGCTCCCGCGCGACGGCTCGCAGCGAGAGCCGCTGGGCACCGTCCCGCGCCAGCTGGCGCCGCGCCTCGCGCTTGATCTCCCTGGTGAGTTCCGCCCGCGCCCGCTCCCGGGCCCCTCGAATCGCCGCAGCCGCCATGCCGCCCAGCCTGCCAGGCCACCGGCGAGCACACCGCTCTCGCCCCGGCCCGGCGCGGCGGCCGCCCGGCACCCGTGCTGCCGGCTCCGAGCCGGATCTTGGCACACTGGTTCGATGGACATCCTCATCCGCACCGCGACCGCAGCAGATCTCGACCCCGCGGGCGCGCTGACCGTCGAGGCCTTCGTCGGCGATGGCCACACCCAGCCCGGCACCCCGTACGTCCCGCTGCTCGCCGACGCCCACCGCCGCGCCGCCGAAGCCGAACTGCTGGTCGCCGTCGACCCCGCCGACCTCTCCGCCGGCCCCACCGGACGGGTCCTCGGCTGCGTCACCTTCGCCGTCGGCGGCACCGAATGGGCCGACATCGCCACCCCCGAGGAGGGCGAGATACGGATGCTGGCCGCCTCCCCCGCCGCCCGCGGCCGCGGCGTCGGCGAGGCCCTGGTCCGCACCTGCGTCCAGCGCAGCCTCGACCTCGGCCTGACCGGGATGGCCTTCTCCACCCGCCCCGGCATGAAGGCCGCCCACCGCATCTACGAGCGGGTCGGCTTCCGGCGCGCCCCGGAGCGGGACTGGTACCCGCGGCCGGAGATCGAACTGTGGGTGTACAGCCTGTCCTTCTGACCGTCGGTCGAACGACGGAGTCGGTCCCCCCGTCCGCGTTCCCGCCGAGCCGGCGGCCGCCGGCGGTGCGGACGACGGACCGTGCCCCGGGGCTGCGTTGACACCCGCCACCGCCGGCCCCGGCGGAGCCGTGCGGAACAGAGTTCGGCCCTAACGATTGGGGCCGCGCGGATCATGTTCTAGCATCCGGTCTATGACTGACGGCACGGAACACCGGGGAGAGTCCGCCGCCCCCGCCCAGCAGCCCGCGTTCCCCTCGCAGGAGCGGGGGACGGACGCGGCCGGGACAGCACCGGGCGCACCCGGTGCGTACGGCTACCCGCAGCCCCCGACCCTGCCGGAGGCCCAGCCGCCCTACGGCTACCCGCAGCCCGGCAACCCCTACGCGCAGCAGCAACCCGCGCAGGCCGGCCCCGCGGCTCCCGCCGGCGCCCAGCAGCCGGCGCCCACTCCGTTCCCGGCGCCCGCGTTCGCCGCGCAGCCGCAGCCCGGGCCGCCGCCGGCCCAGAACTCCCTGCTGCCCGCCGGGCAGGCCCCGGACTGGGAGGCGATGGCCAGCCGGAACGAGAGCCAGGCCCGGCGCAAGCGACGGATGCTGACGATCGGCATCGTGGTGGTCGCCTGCGTGCTCGGCGTCGGCGCCGGCACTCTGGTGATCAGCGGTCTGGGCAAGGGCGGTGGCAAGCCGAAGGTCGTCGCGACCGGTGCCGCTTCCCCCTCGGCGCACTCCAACTCCACGCTGCCGGCCAGCTCGCCGACCGTGCCCGGCCAGCCGAACCTGCTCGCCGACCACTCCGGCCAGGCCAACGTGGCGCTCGGTCCGGACTCCCAGGTGAACCAGGTCACCGGCGGCTACGCGGTGCGGTTCAAGGCCGACAGCAACTCCTTCGCGCAGTCCGCCAACCAGGTGGTGGACGTGACCCGGAGCTTCAGCGTCTCGGCCTGGGTGGAGAACGAGGCGGCCGACGGTCCGCGGATCGCGATCAGCCAGGGTGACGGGGTGTCGTACTCCTTCGAACTCGGACTCGACGCGGCGAACGGCCAGAAGAGCTGGGTCTTCCGGGTCCAGACCGCCGACGGCGGCAACGACAGCAGCGCGGTGCAGGCTTCGTCGGCGAGCGCCTCCGCAGTCGGCCAGTGGTCGCTGCTGACCGGCGTCTACGACGCCAACCTGCACAGCATCACGCTCTACGTCAACGGGCAGCCTGCCCAGACCACTCCGCTCCCGGGCGCCGGCGCGGTCTGGGCCGGTCCCGGTCCGCTGCAGTTGGGGCGCAGCCGCGAGCACGCCCAGTGGGGCAGCATGTGGGCCGGTGTGATCGGCCACATCCTGGTCTGGGACCAGGCGCTGAGCCCGACCCAGGTGGCGGACCTGAAGAACGGCGGCACCGGCCAGTCCGCGAAGCCGATCGCCTCCTGGCTGGTCGGCTGAGCCGCACGGCCTTCGGGCAGCCGGCCGACCGCGGTCGCCCGGCTGCCCGGCCGTCAGCGGTCGGCCGAGCAGGCGTCGGCGAGCGCCCGGGAAATCAACGGCTGCCGCCGGTCGCCGCACGGCGCACCATGTCTGAGGCCTGGTCAGCCCGCTGATCGCCCGACGATCCCGCCGGCGGATGGGGTTGACAGATGATCGGGACATAAGCATGGGCTAAAGTGACGGTCCGCGGGGGCCGCAATCACCTGCCGTGACAGCAGTCGCACCAGGGCCACCCGCAGACCATCGGGGCACAGCCACACTGCCGCCCCATCCGCAGCAGCCGCATACCGGGGGCCTTTCGTGAACACGCTGTCGATCGTCATACCAGCGCTCAACGAGGCCCCCAACCTGGCCACGGTGATGGCCTCCGTGCCGGTCGACGCGCTCGCCGAGGCCGGCTGGCAGACCGAGATCCTGGTGGTCGACAACGCCTCCACCGACGACACCGCCGAGGTGGCCCGCTCCCTCGGGGCCCGGGTGGTCTCGCAGCCCGCCCGCGGCTACGGCAACGCCTACCTGGCCGGGTTCACGGCCGCCAGCGGCGACGTGATCGCCACCGGGGACGCCGACTGCACCTACCCGTTCGACGCGCTACCGCAGTTGCTGCGGACCCTGGTCGAGCAGGACGTCGAGTTCCTGACCACCGATCGACTGGGCCGGGAGAACCGCGAGGCGATGAAGCGCTCGCACACCATGGCGAACCACGCGCTCAGCGCGCTGAGCCGGCTGCTCTTCCGCAACGGGCTGCGCGACTCGCAGTCCGGCATGTGGATCTTCCGGCGGCACGTCTGGCACGGACTCGACGTCCGCTCCACCGGAATGGCCTTCTCCCAGGAGATCAAGAACGCCGCCACCCGTGCCGGCTACCGCTTCCTGGAGGTGCCGATCGAGTACCGCCAGCGCGGTGGCGAGGTGAAGCTGAACGCGCTGCCGGACGGCGTGGCGAACCTGCGCCAGCTCTTCGAGCACCGCTTCCGCCGGTCGACCCAGCCTGGTGCTGAGCAGCCTGGTGCGGAGCAGCCGATTCCGGAGCAGCGCGGCGCGGAGCAGCGCGATGTGGCGCGGCCGGACGCGGAGCAGTCGGATCCGGAGCAGCCGAGCGTGGAGCAGTCGGGTCCGGAGCAGCCCGGCGCCGAGCAGTCCGGCGCAGGCCGGCCGGATCAAGGGCAGGTCGCGCTTCCGACGCAGCGTAAGTTCGAGTCGGTATGAGCAGAGGACGGGATGAACCGGGCAAAGCGGCAGCGGCGGAGCGACCAGCCGCGCGAGCGTCCGTCGACGCCGACCCCGATCAGCCCGACGGCGCCACCGCGCAGGCTCGGGAGCTGGACCCGGAGCAGGCCGAGGCCCCCGACGAGGACCAGGCCGAGGATCAGGCCCCCGAGTCGCCCACGCCCCGCCCCGCCCGGGGTTCGGCCTCCCGCCGGGGACGCCGGCGGCGGGGGGCGGGCCCGCGCACCAAGGTCGCCGCCGCGCTGCTGGCCGTGCTCGCGCTGGTCGGTCTGGGCGGCTGGCTCTGGTCGGTCCCCACCCTGCGCTCCCAGGTGCTCGACTCCTTCACCGAGCGCGGCAGCTCCTTCACCGAGCTCTACTTCACCACGGACCCCACCATCCAGGGCGCCACCGTGGTGGTGCCGATCACGGTGACCGACCACGGCACGGGCGCCCGGTCCTATCAACTGAAGGTGACGCTAGAATCCCCGAACGGTTCGGCTTCGGCCACCGACACGGTGAGCCTGGTACCGAAGGACGGCACCCCGGTGCCAGTCGTCGTCCGCCTGCAGACGAATGACGCTGCGGCCATGGTGCGGGTCGACCTGCTGGGCCATCCGCAGACCCTGCACTTCCACTTCGGGAAGCAGCCGACCGCCAACCCCTGAGCCCTGGAACCTCCCTGATGCGCACGATCCTGCAGGTCACCCCCTACTACCCGCCCCACCTGGGCGGGTTGGAGCGCGTGGTGCAGCACCTGGCGCACGAGCTGGCACCGCGGCACCGGGTGCGGGTGGTCACCACCACGCTCGGGGCGGGCGGCTCCGGGCGGCTCGCCACGGCGGACGGCGTGACGGTCCGCCGGCACCGCGCCCTCGAGCTGGCGCACACCCCGCTGGCCCCCGGCCTGCCCGGTTCCCTGCTGCGCGCACCCCGCTCGGCCGTGCTGCACCTGCACTGCGCGCACGCCTTGCTGCCGGAGCTGGTCGCGCTGACCGCCCGGCTGCGCGGGCAGCGCTACCTGCTCCACTTCCACCTGGACGTCGATGCCTCGGGGCCGCTCGGCCGGTTGCTGCCGCTCTACAAGAAGCACCTCTTCGGCCGGGTGCTGCGTGGCGCGGCCGCGGTGGCGGTACTGACCGAGGCCCAGGGCGAGTTCGTCCGCGCGACCTACCGGGTCCCCGCCGAGCGGATCTTCGTCGTGCCCAACGGGGTGGGCGAGGAGTACTTCATGGCCCCCCGCCCGGCCTCCCGCGCGGAGCACGGCGAGCCGCTGCGGCTGCTCTTCGTCGGGCGGCTGGGCGCGCAGAAGAACGTCGCCCGGCTGCTGACCGCGCTGAGCCTGGTGCGCGAGCCGGTGCGGCTGCGCGTCGCCGGGGACGGCGAGTTGCGCGGGCAGCTGGTCGAGCAGGCGGCCCGGCTCGGGCTGGGCGAACGGGTGGAGTTCGCCGGCGGGCTGCTCGGCGCCGAGTTGCTGGACGCCTACGCCCGGGCGGACGCCTTCGTGCTGCCCTCCGACAAGGAGGGCATGCCGCTGGCCGTGCTGGAGGCGATGGCCGCGGCGCTGCCGGTGCTGGCCACCGAAGTGCCCGGGAGCGCGGAACTGGTGCGCGGCGTCGGCCTGCTGGCCGCCCCGGAGCCGGCCGCGCTGGCCGCCGCGATCGACCGGCTGGCCGGCGATGCCGAGCTGCGGGCGCAGTTGGCCGAGCGCAGCGCCGAGACGGCGCGGCGGTACTCCTGGGCTGCGGTGGCCGAGCGGGTCGAGCAGGTCTACGACGCGGTCTTCGGCATGGCGACACCGACCAGCCCCACACCGACCAGCACAGCGCCGACCGGGGCGGCCGGATGAGCGCCCTCGGCACCCGCGCCGCGAAGTCCGCGCCGCCCGCCACGGGCACCCCGAGCGGACGGAGCACGCCCACCCGCTCCGGCAGCCGGCGCCGCGCGCTGCCGGGCCCGCTGACCGGCCGGCTCGGCGGCCCGCCGAGCGAGCTGCTGCGCGGCCGCCCAGCCCTGCTGCTCTCCGTCGGACTCGCCTGCGTGCTCGAGCAGCTGTCCGGCACGCCCGGACTGCTCCGCACCCTGGCCGGGTTGTGGCTGCTCTTCGGCGCCCCGACCGCGCTCTGGCGCGGAACGGCAGCCAAGGCGGTCTCCGGACGCGACGCGAACCTGCTGCTCGCCGTCGGCCTGGCGGTCATCACCGACCTGGTCACCGCCCTCGGCGTCAATACGCTGCTCCCCCGGTTCGGCGACGCCCACCCGCTCACCCGCACCGCGCTGACCGGCGCCACCACGCTGGTGCTGATCGTGCTAGGCACCGTGCTGCCCGAGGAACCACGGGCCCAGGCGCCACCACGCCGGCTCGTCGAGCGGCTGGCCGCGTTGCCGACCGGACGACGGCCACCCGGCCTGCTCCCGGTGGCGGGCCTGGGCGCGCTCACCCTGCTGCTCTCCGTCGCCGGCCCGATCCGGCTCAACAACGGCCACCGCGGCACCGTCAGCGTGCTCGCCCTGGTCGCCATCGCGGCCCTGCTGCTCCTGCTGCTGCTCCGCCGCCGGCGCTATTCGCCGGCGGTGCTGCAGAGCGGCCTGTTCGTCGCCGCAGCCGGCCTGCTGCTGCTGAACTCGCTGCGCGGCTGGTACCTGACCGGGCACGACATCCAGCGCGAGTACGAGTACTTCCGGCTCACCCTGGGCGGCTCGCTGTGGAACGTCTCCACCTACCCGGACGCCTACAACGCCTGTCTGAGCATCACCCTGCTACCGGTCAGCGTGGTGCGCCTGACCTCGATCCAGGACATCTACGTCTTCAAGTTCGTGCTGCCGGTGCTCTTCGCGCTGACCCCGGTGATGGTCTTCCGCTCGGTGCGCAACGTCGCGCCGCAGCTGGTGGCCCTGCTGTCGGCGCTGTACTTCATGGCGTTCCCGACCTTCTTCACCGACATGACCTTCCTCGGCCGCCAGGAGGTCGCCTTCGTCCTGCTCGGCTGCGCGCTGCTGGTGCTCACCGACGCCGGACGCCCGCTGCGCGCCCGGCGGATCGCCTTCTGCGTGCTGCTCGGCGGCATCGTGCTGTCGCACTACTCGACCACCTACGTGGTGGTCGCGGTCCTCGGCATCGCCGTCGGCACCGACCTGCTCTGGCGGCTGATCAGCCGGCTGGCCGAGCGGCGCGGGCGGCGCCGACGGCCCCGGATCGTGGGCGGGCCGCACGCCAGGTCCTTCATCACCTGGTGGATGGTGCTGCTGCCCGCCGCGGCGGCGCTGCTCTGGGCCGGCCCGGTGACCCACACCAGCGGCCAGCTGCACAACACCCTGAGCGCCGCCTACCAGCAGCTCACCCACCTCGGGGGCGGCGGCGGCAAGAGCGGCTCATCGGACACCCGGTACAGCCTCTTCGGCGGCAACCAGGTCAGCCCGCAGCAGCGGCTGGCCGCCTACCAGCAGCAGACGATCACGCAGACCGCGCAGCAGCGGGCAGCCGGCGCCTACCTGCCGCTGAAGACCGTCGAGGCCTACCCAGTCACCGCCATCGCGCCGCCGAACCTGCCGCTGACCTGGGCCGGGCAGGCGTTGAAGGCCACCGGCCTCGACGTGGTCGGCCTGAACGGGATGCTGCGCCAGGGCGCCGCCACGCTGCTCCAACTCCTCCTGCTGCTCGGGGTGGTGGTGACGCTGCGGGCCCGGCGCCGGGGATTTCGGCCGCTGCGCGACCAGATCACCCTGACGGCCGGCGCGCTCGGGGTGATCGCCCTGCTCACCGTGGTCCCGCAACTCTCGGTCGACTACAGCGTGCTGCGCGCCTTCCAGCAGGGCCTGTTCTTCTTCGCCCCGTTCATCGCGGCCGGCACGCTCTGGGTGGTCCGGTTCGCCGGACGGCGGGCGGTACCGATCGCCTGCGCCCTGGTCCTCGGGCTCTTCCTGGACCTGACCGGCGTGGTGCCGCAGCTGCTCGGCGGCTATCCGGCGCAGCTGCAGCTCAACAACGCGGGCCAGTACTACGACATCTACTACCCGACCACCGAGGAGCGGCTGGCCGCCTACCGGCTGGAGCAGGACATCGCCGACCAGAAGCCGGTGCCGGTGGTCCAGGCCGAGTCCTACACCTTCGGGCGGCTGCAGACCCTGATCACCGGTCCGGCGATCGGCGACGTCTTCCCGACCGAGCTGGGCACCAATCCGTACGTCCTGTTGGGCAGCACCACGGTCCGCAGCGGCGAGGTGACCTTCTCCTACCAGGGCGACCTGGTCACCTACCGCTACCCGAAGGGCCTGCTCGACTCCACCAAGAACGAGATCTACAGCAGCGAAGGGGCGGAGATCTACAAATGAGGCCGTACCGGGTTCTGCTGGTCAGCCACTACTACCCGCCGCACCTGGGCGGGATCGAGAACGTGGTCCGCCAGGAAGCGCTGCACCTGGCCGCGCGGGGCGTCGAGGTCACCGTGCTGACCAGCGGCGAGCGCGCCGAGGTCGGCACGGCGGACGGCGTGCGGGTGGTCCGGGTGGCCGCCTGGAACGGCATCGAGCAGCGGGCCGGGGTGCCCTTCCCGGTGCTCTCCCCCGCCTTGCTGAGCGCCGCGCTGCGCTGGGCCCGCTGGGCGGACGTCGTCCACCTGCACGACTGCCTCTACCTGACCAGCTGGGCCGCCGGAGCGGCCGCCGCGCTGACCCGCACGCCGCACCTGCTGACCCAGCACGTCGCCCTGGTCGAGCACCCCTCGCCGCTGGTCCGCGGCGTGCAGCGGGTGGTGTACGCGGTGGCAGGCCGGGCACTGCTGCGCCGGGCCCGGCGGGTGCTGACCCTGAACGCCTCGGTGGCCGACTTCGTCCGCGGCTACGGCGCGCGGCCCGAACGGGTCGGGCACCTGCCGAACGGCGTGGACACCGCGCTGTTCCGCCCGGCCGGCTCGGCCGCCGAACAGGCCGCCGCCCGGGCCCGGTTCGGCCTGCCCGCCGAGGGGGTGCTGGTGCTCTTCGCCGGGCGGCTGGTCCCGAAGAAGGGGTACCAGCTGCTGCTCGACGCGCACGACCCGGCGGCGGGCTACCAGTTGGTCTTCGCGGGGGACGGCGACGCCGCCGCGCTGCGCGGCCGGGCCGGCGTGCACCACCTGGGCACCCTGGCACCCGAGGCGCTGGCCGAGGCCTACCGCGCCTGCGACGTCTTCGCGCTGCCGTCCACCGCCGAGGGCTTCCCGCTCACCGTGCAGGAGGCGATGGCCTCCGGGCTGCCGGTCCTCACCACGGACGACCCCGGCTACGCGCCGTACGAGCTGGACCGCACGCAGGTGCGGCTGCTGCCCCGCCAGCGGGACGCGCTGCGCGCCGCGCTCGCCGAGCTGGCCGCGGACGAGCAGCTGCGCGCCCGGATGGGCCGCTGGTCCCGCGAGCACGCGGCCGCGGCCTTCGGCTGGCCGCAGCATGCCGAGCGGCTGCTGACCCACTACCAGGACGGCCCCCACCCCGACGACCAGCACCCCGACGACCAGCACCCGGGCAGCCAGGACCAGGCCGGCCGTGGCTAAACACCGGGGCAAGCACGCCCGGCCGCCGGACCAGGTGTACCGCAGCTCGTTCTTCCTGCTCTCCGCGACGGTCACCACCGCCGCGCTCGGCTTCGTCTTCTGGGTGCTGGTGGCCCGCCTCTACTCGCCCTCACAGGTGGGCCTGGCCACCTCGCTGATCTCGGCGACCTCGCTGATCTCGTACCTGAGCCTGTTCGGCCTGAACAGCACGCTGATCCGGTTCCCGGCCCCGCCCGAAGCCCGCAACGCCCAGGTCAGCCAGTCGATCGCGCTGGTCGCACTGGTCGCCGCCGTCGTCGGCACCGGCTACCTGCTGGGGCTGCCGCTGTACGGCCCGAAGCTGCTCTTCGTGCGCGAACACCTGGTCCAGGCCGTGGTCTTCGTGCTCTTCTGCGTCTGCTCCGCGATCAACCTGCTGACCGACTCGGTCTTCATCAGCGCCCGACTGCCGCAGTACAACGTGCTGGTGGACGGCCTGCTGCAGGGGCTGGCCAAGCTCGCGCTGCCGATCGCGCTGACCGGGTTCGGGGTCTTCGGCATCTTCGGCTCGACCGGCGGCGGCTACCTGGTGGCGGTGGCCGCCTCGATCCTGCTGATGCGGCGCAAGCTGGGCTTCCGCCTGGACCTGCGGGCCCGCGGCACCCGGCTGCGCGAACAGTTGGGCTTCTCGGTCGCCAACTACCTGTCCAGCCTGCTCAACCTGGCCCCGCAGCTGGCGATCCCGCTGATCGTGCTGCAGCGGCTGGGCGAGGCGGCGGCCGGCTACTACTACGTGGCCTTCCAGATCGCCAGCCTGCTCAACGCGGTCTCCTTCTCGGTCGGCGAGGCGGTCTTCGCCGAGGCCTCCAACGACCCCGCGCGGATCAAGGTCCTGCTGCGCCGCTCCGCCGTGATCATGGCGGGCGCCCAGCTGCCGGCCGCGGCGGCGGTGGCCGGCGCCGGCGGGCTGCTGCTGGCCCTGTTCGGCGGCGAGTACACCGCCCGGGCCCGGCCGTTGCTGCTCGTCTTCGCCCTCGCCGCGCTCGCCGTGGCACTGAACACCTGGACCAGCTTCGCGCTCAAGCTGACCCGGCAGATGGGAGCCCTGGTGCTGAGCAACACCGTCTACGCGGTCGTCGCGATCGGCCTCGCGGTGCTCTGGGCCCCGCGCGGCCTGCCCTGGCTCGGCTGGTCCTGGGCGGCCGGGAACCTGGTCTCCGGACTGGTCGCGCTGGTCGCGCTGCTGGGCAGGCGGCGCGCCCGGCAGAGCGCCGCGCAGCCGGCGGCGCAGGCGGTGGCGCTGTGAGGATCCTGCAGATCGTCAACCTCGGTTTCGAGGCGGGCGGTGCCGAGAAGAGCGTGCGGCTGATCACCGAGGGCCTGACCGGACGCGGCCACCAGGTGCGGGTGATCGCCACCGACCTGCTGGCCGACGGCCAACAGCTCTTCGCCGACGAACTGGTCCCGGGTATCGCCGGCCACCCGGTGCGCCGGCTGCTGGCCAAGGCCTGGTACCGGAGCGGCTACCAGCAGGTGCGGCGGACCGTCGAGGAGTTCCGCCCCGACTGCGTGCACCTGCACACCATCGGCGAGTTCAGTCCCTCGGTGCTCTCCGCCACCCGCGGCGTGCCGCGGCTGCTCACCGTGCACGGCCCCGAGGACTGGACCCTGCGGCTGCTGCGCTGGAACCTGCCGAGCGCCGCCGCCGGCGGTCGGCTGAGCCCGGCGGACACCGCCCGCTACCTCTACCTGCGACTGCTCCAGCGGCCCGGCTACCTGCCCCGACTGCGCCGGCTGGACCGGGTCCTGGCGCCCAGCCGCCACTTCGCCGAGGCGGTGCGGCGCGATGTGGGCCGGGTACCGGTGCACGTGCTGCCCAACGGGATCGAGCCCGGCCCGGCGCCGGCCCCGCTCGGCGACCCCGAGCAGCTGGTCTTCGTCGGGCGGCTGGAGCCGGTCAAGGGCGTGCGGGTGCTGCTCGACGCCTTTCGGGAACTGATCAGGAATCACCCAGGCGCGCGCCTTACCATCGTGGGCGACGGATCGGCGCGGGCGGCTCTGCAGGCCGCGGCCGCCGACCTGGTCGCCGAGGGCAGCGTGGCCTTCACCGGCTGGCTGCCACCGGACGGGGTGCGCGAGCGGATCCGCACCGCCGCCGTGGTGGTGCTGCCCTCGCTCTGGCCGGAGAACTTCCCCACCGTGGCACTGGAGGCGCTGCAGTTGGGGCGCCCGCTGGTGGCCAGCGCGGTCGGTGGTCTACCCGAGCTGGTCGGGCCGGACAACGGCCTGCTGGTGCCGCCCGGCGACCCCGGCGCACTGGCCTCGGCCCTGGGCCGGCTGCTGGGCCGACCCGAGCTGCTGGCCGGCCTGGGCGCGGGCTCGGCGGCCCGAGCCGGGCGGTACGGGGTCGCGGAGTTCCTCGATGCCCTGGAGCGGCACTACCACGAGGTCAGCGGCAACACGGGCGAGCCCGCGACGAGAGGACAAGGGGAAGGCAGCGCATGAGAATCCTGGTCGTCAATGCCTTCCGGCGCGACAACCGAGGCGATGCGGCCCTGCTCAGCGTGCTGCTGTGCCAGCTCGCCGAGGCCTACCCCGGTGCTCTGATCGAGATCGCCGGCTTCGAGTCCCCGCGCCAGTGGCCCAGCTTCGACGGAGTCCCCAACCTGGGCTCGATCCGCCGGTACGTGGGTGACGAGGAGGTCCCCCGGGCCCGGCGGATCGGCCGCAAGCTGCTCGCCTGCGCACTGGCCGGGCTCGCCGCCCTGCCCGGCAGCGGATGGGCGCTGCGCGCGCTGGCCGGGATCCTGCCGACCGAGATCCGGGCCGAGGTGCGCGCGCTGGGCGCGGCCGACCTGGTGCTCGGGGTGGGCGGCGGCCACTTCAACGGACGGGCCGACCTGCCCAGCGACCTGAGCATCTTCTTCCTGGTGCTGCCGCTCTGGCTGGCCCGCCGGTTCCGGGTGCCGGTGATCCTGGCACCGCAGTCCTTCGGTCCGTTCCCCACCCGGGCACAGCGGCTGATGGTCCGGCACGCTCTCGCCTCGTGCCACCGTGTGGTGGCCCGCGAGTCGATCAGCGTGCACCGGCTCGCCGAGGTCGGGGTACCCGGCACCAACGTGGTGCGCGGCGTGGACAGCGCCTTCGCGTTCCGCGGCCGCTCGCGGCGCGACTGGCGCACCGCGCTGGCGATCGGACCGGCCACCCCGCTGGTCCTGGTGACGGCGCGGCAGTTCCTGCTCGGCGAGGCCCAGCACGGGTACGAGCGGGCGATGGCGACGGCGATCACCCACCTGCTCGACCGGGGCTGCGCCGTGGTGCTGGCCCCGCAGGTCACCTGCGCCTACCAGGACGACGACGACCGGATCGTCAACGCCCGGATCGCCGCACTGGCGGCCGACCCACGGTTGCGAGTGCTGGACGACGGCGAGTTGGACCACCACGAGATCTTCGCGCTCTACCAGGCCGCGGACTTCATCCTGGGCACCCGCTTCCACTCGGTGATCTTCGGGCTGATCGCCCAGGTCCCGTGCGCGGCGATCGAGTACGACCACAAGACCCGCGGCATCATGGCCGACCTGAGTCTGGAGCACTGGGTGCTCCCGATGGCCGAGGCCGACCCCGACGCCCTGATCGCGCTGCTCGACCGGCTGCTCGCCGAGGGCGCCGGCTACCGGCGCTACCTGGCCGCCGAGATACCCCGCTACGCGGCCCGGGCGGACGACTTCGTCGACCTGCTCCGTGCCGAACTGCCGCCCGCCGACCCGGTATCGGCCGGGTCGCCGGCCCAACCCCAGGAGGCGCTGGCGTGATGGACCGCCGGACCGTGGCCGTCGTGACGCCCTACTACCCGCCGAAGGTCGGCGGGGTGGAGAACTACGCGGCCCGGATCGCCCGCGCCCTGGCCGACTCCCCCGACCTGTGCCCCGTGGTGCTGACCAGCCGCCAGGGCGGCCTGCGCAGCACCGTGCGGATCGAGGACGGCGTGCGGGTGGTGCGGCTGGCCGCCTGGCTGCGGCTCTCCAACACCCCGCTCAGCCCGCTCTGGCCGCTCCAGCTGCGCCGCTGGCTGCGCCGCACCGGAGCCGAGCTGGTCAACGCCCACGCGCCGGTGCCGGGGTTGGGCGACCTCGCGGTCGCGGTGGCCGGGCGGCGACCCACCGTGCTGACCTACCACGCCGGTTCGATGCACAAGGGCGAGCCTGGCAGCGGCGTGGCCGACCGGCTGATCGGCTGGTACGAACGCCTGCTGCTGCCCCGGGTCTTCGCGCGTGCCACCAGGCTGGTCGCGGTCTCCCCGGTCTCGCTCGCGGCCGGGCACCCGCACGCGACGCAGATCACCCCCGGGGTGGACACCACCCGGTTCACCCCCGGGCCGGCCGCCTCGACCAGGGCACCGGTGGTGCTCTACGTGGGCCGGCTCGACCGCTCCTCGGCCTGGAAGGGCGTGGACGTCCTGCTGCACGCCTTCGCCCAGCTCACCGACGTCCCCGGGGCGCGGCTGCGGCTGGTCGGTGGCGGCGACGCGCTGCCCGACCTGCTCGCGCTGGCCGAGCGGCTGGGCATCGCCGACCGGGTCGTCGCCGAGGGCGAACTGGGCGGCACCGCGCTGGTGACGGCGATGCGCGAGGCCGCCGTGCTCACGCTGCCGTCCCGGACCGAGGCGGAGTCCTTCGGGATGGCCCTGGTCGAGGCGATGGCCTGCGCCACCCCGGTGGTCGGTTCGGCGGTCGGCGGCATCCCGCACGTGGTGACGGACCGTCACCACGGGCTGCTGGTGCCGCCCGGCGACCCGGCAGCACTGGCCGCCGCACTGAGCGAGCTGCTGACCGACGGCCCGCTCGCCGACCGGCTCGGTGCGGCCGGGCGGCGGCGCGCCGAGGAGTGCTACGACTGGGACGAGCTGACCGACCGCTACCTGGAGCTGTTCCGCACCGTCCTTCAGCCGCCCTGCGAGGACCCCTTCTCGTAGGCGCCGATCGCGTCCTTCAGGGCGCCCAGCGCCGGCTTGGGGCTGCCGTCGTAGCGGCGCAGTCCGTAGAACTCCGAGCGGTGCTGCTTGTCGGAGGCCTGCCCGGTGTCCTGGTCGGAGAACCAGAAGACGGCCGCCACATGGGGGTTGGCGGCGGCGGCGCGAATGGTGTCGGAAGCGATCGCGGCCTGGTACTGCTCGGTCACGTGGGTGGTCTGCGGGGTGATGTTCGTCCCGTCGGTGACGGTACCGGGGCCGTTGGTCGCAGCGCCCGTCTCGGTGATCCAGATCGGCATGTTCGGCGTGCCGTACGTGGTCAGGATCGCCACCAGGTTGCCCGGGGTGCTGCTGATGTCCTCCATCGCGGTGCCGAAGGAGGTCTTGGCGCTCGGCAGGTAGGGATAGGTGTACGGGTGGTAGCTGATCGCGTCGACCAGCTTGTTGGCGCCCAGCTTGCAGACCGCGGTGAGGAAGTCGCCCTGCGAGACGTAGCCGGTGTCCTGACCGGTGCTCACCGCCGCCAGCCCGCCGAGCAGGATGTAGGCCTTGGGGTCGGCCGCGCGCAGCGCCTTGCTGGTGTCGGCGAGCAACTGGGTGTACGCGGCCGGGTCCGGGGCCGGGGCCCAGAACGGGATGTTCGGCTCGTTCCAGACCTCCCAGGTGTGGATGCCCTGCGGCGCGTACCGCTTGGCGGCCGCCGTGGCGAAGGCGGCGAACACGGCCGGGTTGGCCGGCGGGCAGGAGTTGTCGTCCGTACAGCCCGCCTTGCGGGCCCACTTCGGCGTGTAGCCGATGGTGGGCAGCACCTCCAGCCCGCGGGCCTTGGCGGCGCTGAGCACCCGGTCGAACCGCTGCCACTCGTAGGTCTTCGAGCTGTCCGGCTGGATGTCGTCCCAGGACAGGTCGACCCGGACCCACTTGGCCCCGGTGTCCACCGCGTCGCCCAGGCCGGTGGCCAGGCCCGGGTCGTCCTTCCAGGTGAGCGTGTCCCCGTAGGAGATGCCGATCCGCAGCGGCTTGCCCGGGTCCCCCGCCTGGCTCGGCGGCGCCGAGGCGGCGGCGTCCGGCGCCGGCTTGGCGGTGGCCCGGACGGAGGGTGAGGCCGGGGTGGCGGTGCCGGCCAGGACAGTCGCGACCGCCGATACGATGAACGCCACCACCGCTGCCAGCAGGCGCTGCCTTCTCCCCGTGTGCTTCACCATGCCGCACAGCCTAGACCGGCGGCATGAGTCCGCAGCCTCCCGGGGCGGGCCGCACCGCGCCCGCTCCAACGGCCGCAGCGGGCACGCCCGGTAGCTCCTCGGCGTCACCCGGTGTTCACCTCCACCTTGTGCACGACACTACATATGGGGCGCCTCGAAGGGGGCACCACTACATGTATGCTCACTCTCGCTGTCGACGCAGGGGAACCCGGTGCGAATCCGGGACTGCCCCGCAGCGGTGAGCGGCTGCCCCCGGGTGGTCCGCCAGTCCGAGTACCTGCCGACGGTGTGCCGCCCGGCCTCCCCGCAGAGGCCTTTCACGCACAGCTGTACCGTCCGGCCTCGCGGGCAGGCCAGGGTGACGACGCGCGCGCCGGAACGATTCGGCGTGCCCGTCTCCCCTGCCCGGCGCGCAGGCCACGGACGCCCCCAGTCCGCCGCCGCCCCAGGAGAGAGCGCCTTGACCGTCGCTGCCTCAGTTGCCCTGCCCTCACAGGGAAACGCCGATGCCGCCCAGACCGACCCCGGTACCGCGCTGCTCCGGCTGCTCACCGACCGAAGCGCCGACCTCCCCCAGGTGGACCCCGGCCACGTCGCCGCCGCCGCGCTGCGCGGCCGTCATGCCGGCTCGGACTTCGCCGAGTTGCGCGGGCTGGCCGTGGACGCCGCCGCCTCGATGATCGCCGAGGACCCCCAGTACTCGAAGCTGGCCGCCCGGCTGCTCGCCCAGGAGATCGCCGACGAGGCGAACGGCCAGGGCGCCACCTCGTTCACCGCCTCGATCGCCGTCGGCCACGCCGAGGGCCTGATCGGCGACACCACCGCCGCCTTCGTGGCCAAGCACGCCGCCGCACTGGACGCGCTGATCGACGAGCGGGGCGACGACCGTTTCGAGTACTTCGGCCTGCGCACCGTGCAGTCCCGCTACCTGCTGCGCCACCCGATCACCCGCAAGGTGGTGGAGCGCCCGCAGCACTTCCTGCTCCGGGTCGCCTGCGGCCTGGCGGTGGGCGACAGCGAGCAGTCGGTGGCCGAGGTGGCCGAGCTGTACAAGCTGATGAGCCGTCTGGAGTACCTGACCAGCTCGCCGACCCTGTTCAACTCCGGTACCCGGCACCCGCAGATGTCCAGCTGCTACCTGCTGGACTCGCCGCTGGACAACCTGGACTCGATCTACTCCCGGTACGCGCAGATCGCCCGGCTCTCCAAGCACGCCGGCGGCATCGGCCTGTCCTACAGCCGGATCCGCTCGCGCGGCAGCCTGATCCGCGGCACCAACGGCAAGTCCAACGGCATCGTGCCGTTCCTGCGCACCCTGGACTCCTCGGTCGCCGCCGTCAACCAGGGCGGCCGCCGCAAGGGCGCGGCCTGCGTCTACCTGGAGACCTGGCACGCGGACATCGAGGAGTTCCTCGAACTGCGGGACAGCACCGGCGAGGAGGCCCGCCGCACCCACAACCTCAACCTGGCGCACTGGATCCCGGACGAGTTCATGCGCCGGGTCAACGCCAACGAGGACTGGTCGCTCTTCTCCCCCGCCGACGTGCCCGAGCTGGTCGACCTGTGGGGCGCGGAGTTCGACGAGGCGTACCGCAAGGCCGAGCTGGCCGGCAAGGCCGTGCGCACCATCCCCGCGCAGACCCTGTACGCCCGCATGATGCGCACCCTGGCGCAGACCGGCAACGGCTGGATGACCTTCAAGGACGCCGCCAACCGCGCCGCCAACCAGACCGCGCTGCCCGGCCGCACGGTGCACTCCTCCAACCTGTGCACCGAGATCCTGGAGGTCACCGACGACTCGGAGACCGCGGTCTGCAACCTGGGCTCGGTCAACCTCGGTGCCCACGTGGCCGCCGGCGCCACCGCGGCCGACCTCGTGGACGCCATGGACTGGGAGCGGCTGGACGCCACCGTGCGCACCGCCGTGACCTTCCTGGACCGGGTGGTGGACATCAACTTCTACCCGACCACCGAGGCGGCCACCTCCAACTCCCGCTGGCGCCCGGTGGGTCTGGGCGTGATGGGCCTTCAGGACGTCTTCTTCCAGCTCGGCCTGGACTTCGACTCCGCCGAGGCCAAGCGGCTCTCCACGCTGATCGCCGAGCGGATCATGCTGACCGCCTACGAGCGCTCCAGCGAGCTGGCCGAGCAGTTCGGGCAGCACCCGGCCTACGCCGAGACCCGCGCGGCCCGCGGCCAGCTGCACATCGACCACTTCGCCGGCGCCGCCCCGCAGTGGACCGAGCGCTGGACGGCGCTGCGCGCCACCATCGCCCGCACCGGCCTGCGCAACTCGCTGCTGCTGGCGATCGCGCCGACCGCGACCATCGCCTCGATCGCCGGCGTCTACGAGTGCATCGAGCCGCAGGTCTCCAACCTCTTCAAGCGCGAGACCCTCTCCGGCGAGTTCCTCCAGGTCAACCCGTACCTGGTGCGCGAGTTGAAGGAGCTGGGCGTCTGGGACCAGCAGACCCGCGACGCGCTGCGCGAGGCCAACGGCTCGGTGCAGGAGCTCTCCTGGCTGCCGGCCGAGCTGCGCTCGCGCTACCGCACCGCCTGGGAGCTGCCGCAGCGCGCACTGATCGACCTGGCCGCGGCCCGCCAGCCGTACCTGGACCAGAGCCAGTCGCTGAACCTCTTCATGGCCGCCCCCACCATCGGCAAGCTCAGCTCGATGTACGCCTACGCCTGGAAGGTGGGGCTGAAGACCACCTACTACCTGCGTTCGCGCCCGGCCACCCGGATCGCCCAGGCCGCCTCCGGCGCCGCGCGCACCGCGGCGCCCCTGCCCGCTCCCACCATGAGCCAGGCCGAGCAGGACGCGATCGCCTGCTCCCTGGAGAACCCCGAGTCCTGCGAGGCCTGCCAGTGAGTACCCCAGCTCGCGAGAAGATGCTGCTCGACCCCGGCTTCGAGCTGACCCTGCGTCCGATGCGCTACCCGTCGTTCTACGACCGCTACCGCGACGCGATCAAGAACACCTGGACCGTCGAGGAGGTGGACCTGCACTCCGACGTCGCCGACCTGGCCAAGCTGAGCGAGGGCGAGCGCCACCTGATCGGCCGGCTGGTCGCCTTCTTCGCCACCGGGGACTCGATCGTCGCCAACAACGTGGTGCTGAGCCTCTACAAGCACATCAACTCGCCCGAGGCCCGGCTCTACCTGTCCCGGCAGCTGTTCGAGGAGGCCGTGCACGTCCAGTTCTACCTGACGCTGCTGGACACCTACCTGCCCGACCCGGACGACCGCGCGGCGGCCTTCGACGCGGTGGAGAACATCCCCTCCATCCACCAGAAGGCCCAGTTCTGCTTCAAGTACATGAACGCGGTCGACCACCTGGACTCGTTGCAGACCAAGGAGGACCGCCGGGCCTTCCTGCTCAACCTGATCTGCTTCGCCGCCTGTGTCGAGGGCCTCTTCTTCTACGGCGCCTTCGCCTACGTGTACTGGTTCCGCAGCCGCGGCCTGCTGCACGGCCTGGCCACCGGCACCAACTGGGTCTTCCGCGACGAGTCCATGCACATGGACTTCGCCTTCTCGGTGGTGGACACGGTCCGCGCGGAGGAGCCCGACCTCTTCGACGACGAGATGGCCGAGCAGGTCACCGCGATGCTGGAGGAGGCCGTCGAGGCCGAGCTGCAGTTCGCCCGCGACCTGTGCGGCGAGGGCCTGCCGGGCATGAACACCGAGTCCATGCGCCAGTACCTGGAGGCCGTCGCCGACCAGCGGCTGGCCCGCCTGGGCATGCCGATCCGCTACGGCTCGACCAACCCGTTCGGCTTCATGGAGCTGCAGAACGTCCAGGAGCTGACGAACTTCTTCGAGCGCCGGGTCTCCGCCTACCAGGTGGCCGTCGAGGGCTCGGTGGCCTTCGACGACGACTTCTGAGCCACCCGGGCCGCAGCGCCTGACGCGATCGCCCCGCCGGCAGCTGCCGGCGGGGCGATCGCGTTCAACGGCCGAGGGGCCGTCAGTCGTTGGGCACCGTCGCGTAGGTCGGGGTGCCCTCGGCCATCTGCCGCAGCGCGTCCTTGCGGTCACGCTTGGAGAGCCGGTCGATGTAGAGGTAGCCGTTCAGGTGGTCGGTCTCGTGCTGCAGGCAGCGGGCGAAGAAGCCGTTGCCCTCGACCCGGATCGGGTTGCCGTCCTTGTCCTGACCGGTCACCACCGCGTAGTCGGGGCGGGCCAGTTCGGCGTAGGCGGTGGGCACCGAGAGGCAGCCCTCGTTGCCGTCGTCCAGGGTGCGGCGGTCGACCGGGAGGTCCTCCAGCACCGGGTTGATCACGTGCCCGATGTGCCGGACGTTGTCGTCGTCCGGGCAGTCGTAGACGAACACCTTGGCGTCCACGCCGATCTGGTTGGCCGCCAGGCCGACGCCCGCGGCCGCGTACATCGACTGGAACATGTCGTCGATCAGCGCGGACAGCCCGCCGTCGAACTCGGTGACCACCTTGCACGCGCGGTGCAGCACCGGGTTGCCGACCACGGTGATCGGACGCGCGGTGCCCTTGGTGAGATCGGGCTCCTCGCCGATCACCTTGACCGGAGCCTGCTCGGCCGGCTCGGCCTGCGCGTGGTCATGACCGTGCTCGTGGTCGTGCGTGTGCTCGTGCTGCTCCGCCATCGATCTTCCGCTTCTGTGGGCCTGCTCAGGAACCCCACCAGCCTAGACCGCGTCAGCAGACCTCTTCCACGTCCCGGTAGGCACGGCTGGGCGGTGCTGCCGCCACCCAGCGGTCCAGCAACAACCGGACCAGGCCGGCCGGCGCCGCGATCCCGCACTCGCGCTCGGTCAACCAGGCCATGCCGCCGCTGCCCTGGCTGAGGTGGCTCAGGTGGCCCGGGTGCGCGGCGTCGCCGTCGTCGTGCGGGTCGTGGTGCGCGGTGCGGCCGTCGTCGGTGGCCATCCGGCTCTCCGAGCAGGCCCGGCAGAGCAGTCGCACCGAGGAGGTCCAGTCCTCGGCCGCGTAGCCGGCCTCGGCCACCAGCCGCTCCAGCGCGTCCCGGTCGGCCTCGGTGGCGGCCTGCAACAGCACCACGTAGGTGGGCACCGGGGAGGGTGCCCACAGTTCGATCTCGTCGAAGACGGGGTACGCGGTGCCGGCCGCGACCCGCTCGCCGTGCGGCGCACCGTCGTGCAGCACCACCTCGCCCCAGCGGCGGCCGGAGGAGGGCAGCGGGATGGAGAGCACCTCCACCCGGGCCGGGTCGAGCCGGCGGCCCCAGACCACCTCGGACTCGCCCTCCGGCGAGAGCCGCACCGGCGTGGTGCCCAGGTCCAGCTGGACCGGGGCGTCCGGCGCCGGACCGCTGCCGGGCACCCGCAGGCCGTAGGCCTGCCAGGCCCGGCGGGCCAGCGGCCAGTCCTGCAGCGCGGTGGCGGTGATCCCCAGGTTCCACCAGTCCGGCGCGCCCTGGTCGCGGTCGAGCAGCGCCACCGCGCGCAGGCCCGCCACTCTGGCCTGCTCCCAGTCCCGGCGGAACTTGTGCAGCAGGGCCAGGTTGAACCAGGAGTCGGAGAGCCACGGCTCCAGGTCGGCGGCCATCACCAGGAGTGCGCCGGCGTCCTCGTAACGCCCGTCGCCGATCAGCGTGAAGGCCCGGTCGGTCGTCTGCCGCCAGGTGGCGGACGGCCGATGCCGTGCCCGGTGGAAGATCTTCACGTTGCCCTGCCGCCTGTCCGCTCGGTTCTGCTGAGTCCTCTGAGAGCCTGACCGCTCCCGGCACTTCCTGCCGGGGACGGCCGACTCGCGTTCCGCACGGTGTGCTACCCGTTGCTGTGGTCGGGACCGAGGGGGCGGGTGGCCCCTGCTCGGGTGTTCCACGCTACGACCGCATCCAACCACGGCGGCGGCAGGGTGCGCTTCCCACGCAATCCATCACGCTGCGTCACCGACTGCCGGGTCACCCGCTCTCGGTCCGGGCCACCGCGCACGGCCCGCCACCGGCGGCCCGCACCCGCTCCAGCGCCGCGACCACCACCGGGTCATAGGTCCGCCCGCTCTGCGCGCGCAGCACGCGCAGCGCCGCCTCGCCCTGCTCCGCCGGTCCGGTGAGGTCCTCGTGGGCGTTGGCCACCCGGATGATCCGGGCGGCCAGCGGCAGGCTGCGGTCCGGTCGGCCGTCCGGGCCGAGCAGCGGGTCGGCCAGCCGGGCCACCTGCTCGGCGACCGGTCCCGGCGCCCCGGTGCAGCGGATCACCTCGCTGCCCAGCCTGGCGATCCGCTGCTGCTCGGGCTCGGGCAGCACGGCGGTGGCGCCGCCCCGGACCGGCTCGACCAGCGAGAGCTGACCGATGTCGTGCATCAGCGCGGCGTACTCCAGCAGGGCGAGATCATGGGTGCTCAGGCCCAGCTCGCGGCCGAGCGCACACGCCGTGTCCGCGACCCGGCGCGCGTGCCCCGGCGCCGTGTAGCCGGCCACCTCGGTGGCCTTGGCCAGGGTGGCGATGGTCTGCCCGTAGGTGGCCCGGACGGCGGCGGCCCGCCGGAACGAGGCCTGGGCGAGCAGCAACGGCAGGCAGAACACCGGCAACGCCCAGAGGCCGACCTCGCCGGCCGCCAGGCTGACCAGCATCCCGGTGGCGGCGATCGCCGAGCCGATCCCGGACAGCGCCCGGAGCTCCGCCTCCAGGGCGGGGCCGAACCGGCCGCCGCCGCGCCGCTGGCAGGTGGCCAGCACCACGTCGGCCAGGCCGGCGAGCGCGGCGACCAGCACCAGGAAGACGCCGTAGGCGGGGCCGGCCAGCGGGATCCGATCGAGCGCGCCGCTGTTGTAGAGCGGCTGGAAGAGGGTGGCGGCGAAGGCCACGGTGAGCAGCCGCCGGGCGGCGCCGTCGTAGCGGGTGACCGGGCCGTGGCCGGGCACCCGGCCCGGCAGCCGGGCGGACGCCCAGGCCGAGAATCGACCCGCTGAACGGGCAGGCGGCCGAGCGTGCCGCGGCTGCGGACGAACGGGCTCCGCCGGCGCACCACCCGGCTCCCGGACGGGCACCCGCGCCGCGCCCCGAAGCGGCCCGCCGACCGGTGTCCGCCGGGGGCGCGGCACGGCGCCCAGCGCGCGCTCCCGCTCACGCTCCGCGCGCCGTAACCGCCCGCCGCCGCGCACCAGGGCCCGGACCAGCGCCCCGAGGGCCAGCCCGCTTCCGGCCACGGCGACCACCTGGAGCACCCCGTGCCCGGTCGGCAGGCCACGCAGCGGGCCGAGCAGCGCGTAGGCCAGCCCGGCCGCGGCACCCAGCGGCGCCTGGCCCCCACTCCCACCCCCGCCGGCGTCGGCCACCCGGGCCGCCTCGCCGATCGCGATCAGGACACCGAAGGCCAGGGCAACTTGAGGGTCCGTCAGGCCGTGTGCGAGAACGGCGGCGAGGGCGCCGGCCAGCAGGAGCAGCGCCGCCGCCCGGACCAGTGAGGCCCCGCTCACCGCCCGGTCGGGAGCGGCGGCGAGCACCCGCCGCGTCCCGCCGGCCGCGCTCACCGCGCCGCCGTCCGGGGCGCCGGCTCCGGGACTCCGAGCGGGATGTCCGGCACGGCCTCATCGGCCACCGGGGCCGGCGGCAGCACCGGCTGCCAGCCGCACCGGTCCACCGCCGTGACCAGCGCCTCCACCATCAGCGGGTCGAACTGGCTGCCCGCGCAGCGGCGCAGCTCGGCCACCGCCTCCGACACCGGACGGCCGCGCCGGTAGGAGCGGGTGGAGGTCATCGAGTCGAAAGCGTCGGCCACCGCGATGATCCGGGCGAACTCGGGGATCCGGTCACCGGCCAGCCCATGCGGATAGCCGCGGCCGTCCATCCGCTCGTGGTGGTGCAGGATCGCGGCGTGCGCCTCCCCCAGGAAGTCGATGCCGCGCACCAGATCGTGCCCGTACTCGGGGTGCACCTCCACGGCCCGGCGCTCGGCGTCGGTCAGCGGACCGTTCCTGCGCAGCAGTTCGGTCGCCACGCCGAGCTTGCCGACATCGTGCAGGGTCCCCGCGAAATGCAGGGTGCGCAGCCGCTCACCGGTCATGCCGAGCTGACCGGCGATCAGCACCGAGGCCCGGCCGACCCGTTCGCTGTGGCCCCGGGTGTACGCGTCCTTGATCTCCACCGCCTGCACCAGCGCCTCCACGGTGGCCCGGTGCGCGGCCCGCTCACGGTGCCCCTGGGCGAAGACCCAGGCCGAGACCGAGAGCGGCAGCAGCGCGAGCAGCGCCGCGAAGGCGCCGTACGGGCCCTGCCAGAGCACCGCCACCATCAGGCCGCCGAGCGCGTGCACGAAGGCGGCGGGGCTGAGCACGCTGCGCGCGCCCCGGCGCAGCTCGGCCGGCGGGCAGCGCTCGGCCAGCAGCCGGATCCCGGCCACCAGCACCCCGTTGACCAGGCAGAACACCAGGACGGCGGCCAACGCCGGCAGCAGCGCCGCCGGGTAGCGGGAGCCGAACAGCAGCCGGGGACCGCCCAGCAGATGGAACAGGGCCGCGGCCGGCCAGGCCGCCAGCGCGAACTGCGCGGCGTTCCAGGCCCGGCGCAGCACCCGGGGGGCGGCCGTCGCACCGGTCAGCGCGGCGGGCAGGGCGACCAGCGCGGCGGCGGCCGGCGGCAGCATCAGCACCCCGGCGAAGAGCACCGGCAGGAAGGTGTGGGCACTCGGCCGGACCGGCTCCGGCCCCAGCCCGGCCCGCGGCCCACCGCCGCGGCCGAGCAGTCGGTGCAGCCCGCGGGCCAGCCGCAGGCAGGGGGTCGGCAGGCCCTGGGCCACCGACTCCCAGCAGGCGTGCAGGAAGGCGAGCAGCGCGACCTTGGGCCAGTCCACCGGGCCGCCCAGCCAGCCGGGCAGCCCGAGCCGGGCCGTCAGCCCGGGCAGCAGCGGCAGCGGCGCCAGCGCGGCCGCCCCGAGCACCAGCAGGACATAGCCGAAAGCCGCCGCGGGGAGCCGCGCCGGTGTCTGCTCAGGGAGCGCGCGGCCCCCGCGATCCACAGCGATCTCAGCCTCCCCAACTCGCCGACAGGCTCGTCTGAGGAGGATAGGGCTCCACCGCGGCGGCTGGGCCCGTCAGCGCTCGATACCCGCCGGAGCGCGGGACACGCTCACCCGATCGAGTGAGACAAGGGAACTGACGCCCTGTCACGACCGGGGAGTGGCGGCACCGCGCGGCAACAACCGTGGGGCCCGGGATCGCTCCCGGGCCCCACGCGAAGAACCACTCGACTGCCGAACCTCTCGATCGACTACTCGGCTCGACTACTCGGCCGGCGTCGCCGTCTGCGAGGCCGTCAGCACTCCGGCGTCCCCGTGCACGGGGGCGGCGGGGTCCAACTCGACCACCGGCTCGCCGCCGCGCTGCCCGGCCCGGATGCTGTCGATCCGGGCCAGCACCTTGCTGCGCAGATCCGACGGGGCGTCATCACACCCGCAGGACCGCTTGATCAAGGCCTTGATGGCCTGTTCGAGGCCGTACTTCTCCAGGCAGGGCGAGCACTCGTCGAAGTGCTCGCGCAGCTTGGCGCAGTCGCCCTCGGCCATCTCGTTGTCAAGGAACTCGTAGAGGTGGTCAAGCACCTCGCCGCAGTCCGTGGCGTGCGGACCTCCGCAGCTCATGAGCCCGTGCCTTTCGCCTCGCGCCCAGCCCCGCTGCCGGCCGGGACCAACCCGCGCTCGCGGGCGTAGTCCTCCAGCATGCCCCGCAGTTGGCGGCGGCCTCGGTGCAGCCGGGACATCACCGTACCGATGGGGGTCCCCATGATGTCGGCGATCTCCTTGTATGCAAAGCCCTCGACGTCCGCGAGGTAGACCGCGATGCGGAACTCCTCGGGAATCGCCTGGAGGGCGTCCTTCACGTCACTGTCCGGCAGGTGGTCGAGCGCCTGGGTCTCGGCCGAGCGCAGACCGGTCGACATGTGCGACTCGGCCCGGGCCAGCTGCCAGTCCTCGATCTCCTCGGCGGCGGTGCGCTGGGGCTCCCGCTGCTTCTTGCGGTACGAGTTGATGAAGGTGTTGGTCAGAATCCGGTAGAGCCAGGCCTTGAGATTGGTGCCCTCCCGGAACTGGTGGAAGGAGGCGTACGCCTTGGCGAAGGCCTCCTGCAGCAGGTCCTCGGCGTCGGCCGGGTTGCGGGTCATCCGCAGCGCGGCCGAGTACATCGGGTCCAGGTAGCCCAGCGCGTCCCGTTCGAAGCGCGCTCGGCGCGCCTCCTCGGTCTCCTCGGCGGACACCCGGAAGGTGTCCTCCCCGATCGCCTCTGCCAGCTCGTCACCGCTCGGCGGCTCCGTGGCGGACCACTCGGCAGCGGGCGGCTCGGCCGACTGCCCGGACCCGGTCTGCGGTTCGTCCCCGCCCAGGTCCATGTTCGGCTCGTCCTCGGTCGCGACGACCGGACCCACCTCCTCGCTGAATCGAGCACGGCTCACCGCGAGCCGACCCGGAACGGAGGATATCGGGCTCGCGGGCTTCTCGCCCGCGACCAGCCACTCCGACCATGGGAGGAAGGCACTCTGTGCGCTCTGCTCCTCGGGCCGCTCCGGGCACGCGATCGAACCCATGTGCGCCGCCTTTCCACCTGGGCACCACTGACGATGGCGTCAACCAACCTGCTCGCCCGCGCATTCCCGGCGCGCACGGATCCCCCGGACGCGCCACCGGGCCGGGTGCCGGCCCGCCCGGCCGCCGAGCCGTAGAGCGTTCAGTCCAGCGGCAGTCCGGCCAGCCAGTCGGCGACGGCCGCGCAGAGCAGTTCCAGCGCCGCCGGCTGCCCGAGCGGCGCCGACTTGGGCAGCGCGAAGCCGTGGTTCGCGTACGGGATCGGCACCGGGCGCCGCTCGGCCGGGAACTCCGCCGGCGTGCCGAAGCTGTCCCGCTCGCCCTGCACCACCAGCGTCGGCAGCCCGGTGCCGAGCAGCTCGGCCACCCGGGAGCGCTCCGGCCTGCCGGGCGGGTGCAGCGGGAAGGCGAGCGCCAGCACCGCCACGGCCCCGCTCGCCGCGCCGGTCCGGCAGGCCCCCCGGGCGCCCGCGCTGCGGCCGCCGACCACCAGCGGCAGGCCCTCGGCGGCCAGCCGCTCGGCGACCGGCAGCCAGCCGGCGTCCAGCGTCTTCGGCGCGGGGGCCAGCTTCTTGCCCGCCACCCGCCAGGGCTGCTCGACCAGCGCGACGGTGATGCCGTGCGCCGGCAGCGCGGCGGCCAGCGCCACCAGGTCCGGCGCCTCGATCCCGCCGCCCGCGCCGTGCCCGAGGCCGAGCACCGCCCGGGCCCGCCCGCGGGCCGGGTACCGGCTGATCCGCGCCGGGCCCGCCGGGGTGTCCACCATGCCGTGCTCGACCAGGCTGTGCTCGACCGCGCCGTGCTCGACGCTCCGCTCGACGGCCATCAGAACAGCGCCCCTTCGGACTCCGGGGTGGCCGGCTCGGTCAGCCCCGGGTGGTTGTTGCGGATGTTGCCGACCGCCGAGCCGACCGCGGTCGCCTTGAGCAGCCCGGGCGCCGGCGCCACCAGCAGCGAACGGGCGTGCTCGGCGTCGTCCAGCCCCGGATCCAGCCAGTCGTCGAAGGTCTCGCGCTGCAGGAAGAGCGGCATCCGCTCGTGGATCGGCGCCAGCAGCGGCTCGGCCTCGGTGGTCACGATGGTGCAGGTGACCAGCCAGCCTCGCGGATGGTCGGTCGGGACGGAGCGATCCCGCCAGAACTCGTACAGCCCGGCCAGCGCGAGCGGCGCGCCGTCCACCCGGCTGACGAAGAAGGGCTGCTTGCGCGGCTTGCCGCCGCTGACGCTCGGTATCGTCTGCCACTCGTAGTAGCCGTCCACCGGCAGCAGGCAGCGGCGGGAGGCGAAGGCCTGCCGGTACGCGGGCTTCTCGTGCACGGTGTCGGCCCGCGCGTTGATCATCTTGACCGCGGTCTCCGGCGATTTCGACCAGGCCGGCACCAGGCCCCAGCGCAGCTGCCGCAGCTGGCGCACCGGCTCGCGCTCGCTCTTGGGCACGCGCTCCAGGACGGCGAGGACCGGATCGGTCGGGGCCACGTTCCAACTGGGCGGCACGGTGTCGGCCGGGTCCCACCCGCTGACGTCGAAGAGCTCGACGATGTCCTCCGGCTTGGTGCTCGCCGCGAATCGACCACACATATCGCTAGCCTCCCACGTCCCGTCGGCCGCTGTTCCGGGTCGCCGCGCGGCGCCGCCGCACCGCCCGCGCGCCACCCGCGCACCACCGACTCATCCCCTGCTCATCACCGACTCACCGCCGACCCGGAACCGGCGGCTACCCCCTTGCGGTCCTCGCATGGGAGGCTGCTGGCTTCCTCAACACCCGGGCACGGCAAGGACGATCATGAACCACAGCATCAGCGAGGTCTGGCAGCGGGTCCTGGGCACCCAGCCGGACCCGCCGCACTGGCTGGTGTTCGGCTGCGCCGCGGCCGCGCTGCTGGCGATACTCCCGCACCCGCTGTGGCGGGTCAGCCGCAACGTGGTGACCATCGCGCACGAGGGCGGTCACGGCCTGGTGGCGCTGCTGACCGGGCGCCGGCTGGACAGCATCCGGCTGCACTCGGACACCTCGGGGCTGACCGTCTCCTCCGGGCGGCCGACCGGGCCCGGCATGATCCTCACCGCCGCCGCCGGCTACCTGGCCCCCTCGCTGCTCGGCCTGGGCGGCGCCGCGCTGCTGGCCGCCGGGCGGATCACCGCGCTGCTCTGGATCTCGATCCTGCTGCTCGCCGCCATGCTGATCATGATCAGGAACGCCTTCGGGCTGCTCTCGGTGGTGCTCACCGGCGGCGCCTTCTTCGCCGTCTCCTGGTACGGCAGCGCCCAGTTGCAGGCCACCTTCGCCTACCTGGGCGTCTGGTTCCTGCTGCTGGCCGGGGTGCGGCCGGTGATCGAGCTGCAGCGCAAGCGCCGGCTCGGCGGGGCCCGCGACTCCGATGCCGACCAGCTGGCCCGGCTGACCGGGGTGGGCGCGCTGCTCTGGGTCACGCTCTTCCTGGTGGTGGCGCTGGCCTGCCTGCTCGCGGGCGGCAGCCAGTTGCTGGGCTGAGGCGGTTGTCCACAGGACCTGAGTTGTCCACAGGACGAAACGGTGGCGAAGCCCTTTTCCGGCCCGCCCTTAAACTGACCGCATGACCGAGACCCCGTGGCCCGCCCCCGTCGCGACCACCGCAGTCGACGCGACCGTCACCATCCCCGGATCCAAGTCCGTCACCAACCGGGCGCTGGTCCTGGCCGCGCTGGCGGCCGAGCCGGGCTGGGTGCGGCGGCCGCTGCGCAGCCGCGACTCCCAGCTGATGGCGGACGGCCTGCGGGCCCTCGGCGTCGGCATCGAGGAGCAGGTCAACAACTCCTCGGGCGGCACCGGCGGCGGCGACGCCTGGCGGATCATCCCGGCCGGGCAGCTCAGCGGCCCGGCCCAGGTGGACGTGGGCAACGCAGGAACGGTCATGCGCTTCCTTCCGCCGCTGGCCGCCCTGGCCGACGGCCCGGTGCACTTCGACGGCGATCCGCGCAGCCACCAGCGCCCGCAGCACGGCGTGATCGAGTCGCTGCGCGCCCTCGGCGCCCGGATCGAGGACGGTGGCCGCGGCGGCTTCCCCCTCACCGTGCACGGCACCGGCGCGCTGGAGGGTGGCACCGTCGAGCTGGACGCCTCCGCCTCCTCCCAGTTCGTCAGCGCGCTGCTGCTCTCCGGCGCCCGCTACAACCAGGGGGTGGAGGTCCGCAACATCGGCGGGCCGGTCCCCTCGCTGCCGCACATCCGGATGACGGTCGACATGCTCCGGCTGGCCGGCGTCCAGGTGGACGCGCCGGAGGACGGCGGCGAGAAGGACGTCTGGCGGGTCACCCCCGGGGCGCTGCGCGGCCGCGACCTGGTGGTCGAGCCCGACCTGTCCAACGCCGCGCCGTTCTTCGCCGCCGCGCTGGTCACCGGCGGCCGGGTCACCGTCCGCGACTGGCCCAGGCACACCACCCAGCCGGGCGACCGGCTGCGCGAGATCTACACCCGGATGGGCGGCTCATGCCGCTTCACCGACGCGGGCCTGGAGTTCAGCGGCACCGGCGTGATCCACGGCATCGACGCCGATCTGCACGACGTCGGTGAGCTCACCCCTGTGATCGCCGCCCTCGCCGCGCTGGCCGACTCCGAGTCGCACCTGTCCGGCATCGCCCACCTGCGCCTGCACGAGACCGACCGGCTGGCCGCGCTGGCCAAGGAGATCAACGAGCTGGGCGGCGACGTCAGCGAGACCGAGGACGGCCTGCGGATCCGCCCGCGCACGCTGCACGGCGGCGTCTTCCACACCTACGAGGACCACCGGCTGGCCACCGCCGCGGCCGTGCTCGGCCTGGCCGTGACCGGCATCCAGGTGGAGAACGTGGCGACCACCGCCAAGACGCTGCCGGACTTCCCGGCGATGTGGAGCGAGTTGCTCGATCCCGCGACGGCGCGGGACTGAGCGGGAGTACAGCACCATGCGCCGCTACGGCAAAGACGCCGACGAGGACGACATCCGCAACCGCCCGGGCCGCAAGGGCTCCCGGCCCAGGACCAGGATCCGGCCCAAGCACGAGGACGCCGACGAGGCGATGATCCTCACCGTGGACCGGGGCCGGCTGACCTGCCTGGTCGATGCCGGGACCAAGCAGGAACGCGAGATCGTCGCGATGAAGTCCCGCGAGCTCGGCCGCAAGGGCGTGGTGGTCGGGGACATCGTCGGCGTGATCGGCGACCTCTCCGGCGAGCCGGACGCGCTGGCCCGGATCGTCCGGGTCGAGGAGCGCACCTCGGTACTGCGGCGCACCGCGGACGACGACGACCCGTACGAGCGGATCGTGGTGGCCAACGCCGACCAGCTGGCCATCGTCACCGCACTCGCCGACCCCGAGCCGCGCCCGCGGCTGATCGACCGCTGCCTGGTGGCGGCCTTCGACGCTGGCATGACGCCGCTGCTGGTGCTCACCAAGGCCGACCTGGCCTCGGCCGCCCCGCTGCTGGAGTCCTACGCCCCGCTCGGCATCGAGTACGTGGTGACCAGCCGCGAGGAGCTGGCGACCACCGGCGCGGAGGCGGTCCGGGAGCGGCTGCGCGGGCTCTCCACCGTCTTCATCGGCCACTCCGGCGTCGGCAAGACCACCCTGGTCAACGCCCTGGTGCCGCTGCACCAGCGGACCACCGGCCAGGTCAACGCGGTCACCGGGCGCGGTCGGCACACCACCGTCTCGGCCCTCGCGCTGCGGCTGCCCCCGCCCCCGGGGGTCAAGCCCGGCTCGAAGAAGGCGCTGGACCCGGGCTGGGTGATCGACACCCCCGGCTTCCGCTCCTTCGGCCTCTCGCACATCGACCCCTCCCGCGTCATCCACGCCTTCCCCGACCTGGAACCGGGCACCGTCGACTGCCCGCGCGCCTGCAGCCACGACGAGCCCGACTGCGCGCTGGACGCCTGGGTCGCGGACGGCCACGCCGATCAGGCCCGGCTCTACTCACTGCGCCGGCTGCTGTCCAGCAAGGAGGCCCACGAGGGCGACTGAGCGATCCGAGGTGGCGACGCCCCGGTGATTGGCGATCATTGAAAGGTCCGCCGAAGAAGGTCCGCCGATCGCCGAGGAGGGGCCTGATGGCATGGCTCATGGTGATCCTCGCCGGGCTGCTGGAGACCGGCTTCGCGATCAACCTGAAGCTCAGCCACGGCTTCACCCGGCTCGGCCCGACCATCGCCTTCGCGCTCTTCGCCCTGAGCAGTTTCGGCCTCCTCACCCTCTCGTTGAGGCACCTGCCGGTCGGCAGCGCCTACGCGGTCTGGACCGGCATCGGCGCGGCCGGCACCGCGGTCTACGGCATCGTCTGGATGGACGAGACCTCCTCCGCCCTCAAGCTGGTGTCGATCTCGTTGGTCATCGCGGGCGTGGTGGGCCTGCAACTGAGCGGGTCCGGGCATTGACTCCGGGGTGTCGGTGCGATGTGCCAGCATGGGAGCCAGCAACGGCTCTCAGGAGGTCTCGATGAGCGTCATCGACGAACGTGGCCACCGCATCCTCGATTCGATCGAGGTCCCCGAGGGCTACCGGGTGGAACTCATCAACGGGAACATCGTCGTGTCGCCATCCGGTACGCCCCTGCACTGGAAGATCCAGCTCGATCTGCTCCGGCAGTTCTCCCTGCGCTCGGGCTGGGAGGTCGCCGCCGAACAGACCATCAGGCACCCCGAGTACTCCGACGAACCTCAACCCGACTTCTTCGCCCTTCCCTCCGAGACCCCGGTCGATCTGAAGGGCAGTTACCCCGCCCAGCACATCTCCCTGGTGGCCGAAGTGCTGTCGAAGAGCACCAGGGGCACCGACCTGGTCGACAAGGTCGACCTCTACGCCCGCTTCGGTATCCCGTACTACCTGATCGTCGACCCGTTCAAGCGACTCTGCACCCTGCACTGCTTCGTGGAACTCGGCGCTTACACCGACGCGGTCACCCTCGACTTCGGCCGCGGGATCCATCTGCCCGAGCCTTTCGGCTTCACCCTCGACACCAGCGGCTTCCCCGTCTACGAGTAGCCGGCCGTCCTGACCGTCCGCCACGCGAGCCGAACTGTCGATTCACCGGGCGGCTCGCTACTGTTCGACCCATGGCCGACTACCACGATGATCTCCGCCTCGCCCATGTGCTCGCCGACTCGGCCGACTCGATCACTCTGGAGCGCTTCCGGGCGCTGGACCTGAAGATCGAGACCAAGCCCGACCTGACGCCGGTCAGCGACGCCGACAAGGCCGCCGAGGAGCACGTGCGCGGGGTGCTGCAGCGGGCCAGGCCGCGGGACGCGGTGCTGGGTGAGGAGTTCGGGCTGGCCGGGTCCGGGCCGCGGCGCTGGGTGATCGACCCGATCGACGGGACCAAGAACTACATCCGTGGCGTGCCGGTCTGGGCCACCCTGATCGCGCTGCTGGAGGAGGGCCCGGACGGCGAGCAGCAGCCGGTGGTGGGGATCGTCTCGGCGCCCGCGCTGCACCGGCGCTGGTGGGCGGCGAAGGGGCTGGGCGCCTACGCCGGGCGCAGCCTGGCCAAGGCCGGACGGATCAAGGTGTCTGGCGTCTCCCGGCTCGAGGACGCCTCGCTCTCCTACTCCTCGCTGAGCGGCTGGGAGGAGCGCGGCCGGCTCGACCCGTTCCTGGACCTGACCCGGGCCTGCTGGCGGACCCGCGCCTACGGGGACTTCTGGTCGTACATGATGCTCGCCGAGGGCGCGGTGGACATCGCTGCCGAGCCGGAGCTGAGCCTGTGGGACATGGCCGCCCCGTGCATCGTGGTGCAGGAGGCGGGCGGCCGGTTCACCGGCCTGGACGGCATCGACGGCCCGGGCGGCGCGGACGCGGTGGCCTCCAACGGGCTGCTGCACGACGAGGCGCTGCGGCGGCTGAGCGTCTGACACGACGTCAGTAGCGCACCGTCAGCACACCGTCAGCGCAGCGGACATGGGTGCGGGCCCCGACGACCAGTCAACTGATCGTCGGGGCCCGCCGTCATGGGGTGGGCGCTACCGCTGCTTGCGCAGCTCGCGCACCGCGGCCTCCAGGCGCTGACCGTAGTCGGCGTCGGCCTGGCGGAAGTTGTCGATCGCGCGCTCGACGATGTCCTCGCGGTCGGCGGAGACCTTGGCGATGAAGCCGGCCAGGTTCGCGATCAGCCGCTGCTTCTCGTCCTCGGAGAAGAGCCGGTAGAGGTTGCCGGCCTGGACGAAGTCGCTGTCCTCGCGGTGCGCGGGCGCCGCGTGGGTGCCGGTCGGGCCGCTGACCTCGGTGGCCGCCCAGAGCGGACGACCGGTCTCGACCGGACCGCCGAAGCTGTTCGGCTCGTAGTTCTTCTGGCGGCCGTGCCGGCCGTCGTAGAGGTGGCCGTCGCGGCTGTTGGTGCGCGCCTCGGTGGCGTGCGGGCGGTTCACCGGCAGGTGGTCGGCGTTGATGCCGACCCGGTAGCGGTGGGCGTCCGCGTAGGCGAACAGGCGGCCCTGCAGCATCTTGTCCGGGGAGGGCCCGATGCCCGGCACGAAGTGCGCGGGGGAGAAGATCGACTGCTCGACCTCGGCGAAGATGTTGTCGGGGTTGCGGTTGAGCTCCAGCTTGCCGATCTCGATCGGCGGGTAGTCCGCGTGCGGCCAGACCTTGGTCAGGTCGAACGGGTTGAAGCGGTAGTCCGCGGCGTCGGCGGCCGGCATGATCTGCACCTGCACGGTCCAGCTCGGGAACTCGCCGCGCTCGATCGCCTCGCGCAGGTCGCGCTGGTGGCTGTCCGGGTCCTCACCCGCGAGCTTGCCCGCCTCCTCGGCCGTCAGGTTCTTGATCCCCTGGTCGGTCTTGAAGTGGTACTTCACCCAGAAGTACTCGCCGGCCTCGTTCTGCCACTGGTAGGTGTGCGAGCCGTAGCCGTTCAGGTGCCGGTAGCTGGCCGGGATGCCGCGGTCGCCGAAGAGCCAGGTCACCTGGTGGGTCGACTCGGGCGACAGGCCCCAGAAGTCCCAGACGTTGTCCGCCTCCTGCGAGCCGGTGTACGGGTCGCGCTTCTGGGTGTGGATGAAGTCGGGGAACTTGCTGGCGTCCTGGATGAAGAAGACCGGCGTGTTGTTGCCGACGAGGTCGTAGTTGCCCTCCTCGGTGTAGAACTTCAGCGCGAAGCCGCGCGGGTCGCGCACCGCGTCGGCCGAGCCGAGGTTGCCCGCCACGGTCGAGAACCGCAGGAAGGTCTCGGTCTGCTTGCCCACCTCGGAGAGGAACTTCGCCCGGGTGTAGGGCGTGAGGTCCGCGGTCACCGTGAAGGTGCCGTAGGCCGCCGCACCGCGGGCGTGCACCACGCGCTCCGGGATCCGCTCGCGGTTGAAGTGCGCGAGCTTCTCGAACAGCTGCTGGTCCTGGATCAGCGAGGGGCCGCCTATGCCGGCGGTCTCGGTGTTCTGGTTGTCGGCAACGGGCGCGCCGGCCTCTGTGGTCAGGGTCGGCCGCAGCTCTTCGTGGGCAGCAGTCATGGAGCACCTCCGCGTCATCCGGTCGTGTGACTCGATCCTAACTTGGACTTTGTCTAAGTCAACACTGGATCCGAGTTCAGAACTTGCTATCGTTCCAGTCATGAGCGATCTCCTGACCCGTCTGCGCGAGCAGGGCTGGCGCCTCACCGCACAGCGGCGCGTGGTGGCCGAGGTCCTCGACGGCGAGCACGTCCACCTGACCGCGGACGAGGTGCACGCCCGCGCGGTCGACCGGCTGCCCGAGATCAGCCGCGCGACGGTCTACAACACGCTCGGCGAGCTGGTGCAGCTCGGCGAGGTGCTGGAGGTCAGCACGGACGGCCGGGCCAAGCGGTACGACCCCAACGCGCACCATGCCCACCAGCACCTGATCTGCTCCGTCTGCGGCACCATCCGGGACGTCCACCCGAGCGCCGACCCGCTGGCCGCACTGCCGGACGCGGAGCGGTTCGGTTTCGCCGTCTCGGGCGCCGAGATCACCTACCGCGGACTCTGCCCGGACTGCCGCGCCGCCACCTGACCCACCGTCAGGCGCTGAGCTCCGGGCGCAGCGCGTCCAGCAGCCGGGCCGCGCGCTCGGCCACCTCCGGCGGACCGTAGTCGGTCGCCCGCCGGCACCAGTTCTCGGCCTGCACCGGCTCACCGCGGCGCAGCGCCAGCAGCGCCAGGCGCAGCGCGGCCCGGCCGTGCCCGGCGTCGGCGGCCCTGGTGTACCAGAGCATCGCCTCCGCCTCGCGCTCCTGACGGGCCAACAGCAGGCCGAGGTTGAAGGCGGCGCTGCGGCTGCCGGTCTCGGCGGCCCTGCGGTACCAGCTCTCGGCGATCTCCAACGCGCCGCGCTCGGCGGCCCGCACGCCCATCCGCACCTGGGCCCGGCCGTGGCCGGCGTCGGCCGCCACCGCGTACCAGTGCTCGGCCTCCTCGGAGGCGTCCCCGCGCCGGTCCAGCAGCGAGGCCAGCCGGAAGGCGCCCTCGGCGGAGCCGCCGGTGGCCGCCTGACGGTAGCGCTCCATCGCGGCCGTCAGATCGCCGCGCTGCTCCTTGACCACCGCGAGCTGCAGCGCCGCCTCGCCGTGGCCCTCGGCGGCGGCCCTGGCGTACCACTCCTGGGCCTGCTGCTGCTCGCCCCGGTTCGCGTGCAGGATGCCGAGGTTGAAGGCGCCGTCCACACTGCCGGCCTCGGCGGCCTTGGAGAACCAGGGCTCGGCCCCGGACTCGTCGCCACGCTGCAGCAGCATCACGGCCAGCGCGTTGCAGGCCTCCCGGTGCCCGGCGTAGGCAGCTCGGCGGTACCACTGCTCGGCCTGCGCCTGGCGGCCCGCGCTCGCGCAGAGCAGGCCGAGGTTGAAGGCGCCGTTGTGGTCACCGGCCTCCAGCGCGGCGCGGTACCAGCGCTCGGCGGCACCGTCCTCGCCGCGGCCCGCGTGCAGCGCGCCGAGCGCGTTGGCGGCGTTGCCGTCGCCCGCCTCGGCGGCCTCCTGCCACCACTCGGCGGCCGACGGCAGGTCGCCGGAGTCGCGCAGCAGGAAGCCCAGCGCGCAGGCCGCCCGGGGCTCGCCGTTCTGCGCCGCCTGCCGGTACCAGCGGGCCGCCTCGTCGCGCGCGCCGCGCTCCTCGACCAGCACGCCCAGACGCAGCGAGGCCCGGGCGTGGCTGCGGACGGCCGCCGTGCGGTACCAGGTCTCGGCGCTCTCCTTGTCCCCCGCCGCCTCGCGCATCCGGGCCAGCCGGTAAGCAGCCTCGCGGTGGCCCGCGTCGGCGGCGGCCTTGAACCAGCGCTCGGCGCGCACGTCGCGCCGGTGCTCCATCAGATCGCCCAGCGCGTAGGCGCCCAGCGCGTGCCCCTGCTCGGCGGCGAAGTGCAGCCAGTACTCGGCGGACTCCTCGTCGCCGTGGTCGCGCAGGTGCAGGCCGAGCGCGTGCGCGGCCGGCGCGCTGCCCGCCACGGCGGCCTGCCGCCACCAGCCGCCGGCCTCGGCCCGGTGGCCGCGCTGGTGCAGCAGAACGCCGAGGTTGTTGGCGGCGGCCCGCAGGCCGGCCGCCGCGGCCTTGCGCAGATACGGTTCAGCCTCGTCCAGATCGCCTTGGCGCAGCAGCAGCGCGCCCAGCTGGCTGGCCGCGCTGGTGTCGCCCGCATCGGCGGCGGACCGGTGCCTGGCCTCCAGCGCGGCGGACTCGCGGGCGGCCAGCTCGGTCTCGAAGGAGGCGGTGTCGAAGTCGCTCCCGGGCTCGTCCACCGAGGTCGGGGCCGGGTCGGTGGGCGCGGGGTAGCGCCCGGCCACCTGCGGGACCGGGACGTGCACCAGGCTCTGCGGGCCGTAGGCCCGCCCGGCCTCGGTGGGCCGGCTGCCACGCTGCGCGGGGACAGGCGCGGTCAGGGACGCCGGATCCACCACGGACTCGGTGGCCACGGCGGGCTCGGTGGGCACGGCGGGCTTGGTCACGGCGTCGAGGTCCTGCTGCCGGTGCTCGCTGCGCCTCATGCCGACTCCCACCCACGGCTCGTCAACTGCCGTGCCCCGTCCCCCATGTGGTCCATCGTCGCATCACCCGAAGACTCGCGTACACCGGCGCGGGCGATTTTGCCGGGCCGAACCGAAGCGGGCGAGATTGCTTCAGCGCTTTGTCGATTTCCCGACAGTTGCACCCCACAAACCCAACGGCGCCGGGGAATGTACCGAGTTTTGTTCGCCCATAGTACCGGAGGCGGTGCCACCGCTTACGGGTGACACCGCCTCCGTCAGTTCACAGTCACTCACCTCACGAAGTCTCAGCTCACGCTGATGTCATCCGCGTAGTAGGTGCCCTGGCCGTACCAGCCGTGCACCCAGACGGTCACCGAGGTGACCGAGGCGCCGGTGGTGAACTTGGTCGAGAGCTGGGACCAGCCGGAACCGCTGGTCCAGGTCGAGGAGTCCGCGCCGGAGCCGGTCACCCCGAGGTAGGTGTAGTTGCCCTGCACCCAACCGGAGAGCGTGTAGCCGGTGTTGGGCTTGACCGTGATCGTCTGCGCGCACTGGGCGTCGTCGCCGCTGCTCGCGGCGCCCGCGAGGGCGTACGAGCCGGAGTGCGCGGGGCTCCTCACCACCGAGCCCAGGTTGCCGGAGCAGGTCCACGGGGCGAGCGAGCCGGACTCGAAGCCGCCGTTGGCCACGATGCCGCCGCCCGGACCGGTGGGCGTGGGTGTCGGCGTAGGCGTGGGGGTCGACGTCGGGGTCGGCGTGGGCGTGGGCGTCGGGGTCGGCGTCGGAGTCGGCGTGGGTGTCGGCGTCGGAGTCGGGGTCGGCGCCGGGCAGGTGGACGCGGAGCCGTTGGTGTCGTTGACCACGTCGTTGAAGAGCGTGGCCGCCGGGTCCAGGTCGTAGAGCGAGAACATCATCGTCCCGCCCATGCCGTTGCAGTGCAGGTAGTCGGCCTTGGCCTGGATCGACTGGGCGTCCTCACCGGTCCAGAAGTTGGTCCCGTCGTAGAAGTACGCGGCCTGCGAGACCGGGTCCCAGAAGGTGTCGGCGGGGTTGTCCACCACCCCGGAGAGCTCCTTGTACATCCGGGTGCCGGCCACGTTGCCGGAGTCCGCGGCGCCCGGCGCCGGTCCGGTGGCCGTCTGGAAGAGCCCGTGGTTGCCGCCGGCCGGCACACCGGTCCAGCCGCGGTAGTAGAACGGCACGCCCATGGTGAGTTTGTTCGCCGGGAACCCGCCCGGGATGCCGTACTGCGGGTCGCCGACCGTGTAGGCCTTGATCGCCTCGTCGATCGAGTACTTGGAGGTCCCGGGAGCGATCGGGTTGGAGGGGTCGGCCGGGTTCTGGTAGATCGGCGACTGGTGGTTGGCCGGCCCGGTGGGCTCCCAACCGCCGTGCATGTCATAGGTCATCGGGTCACCGAAGGTCAGTGACTGGCCGATCTTGTCGGTCTCGACGTTCGAGATCTTGTCCTGGCCGGCCGGCAGGGCCGCGGAGAGCGAGTAGGACTTGCCGTCGGCCGCGCCCTGGGCGTTCAGCTCGGTGCGGAACTCGGCAAGCAGCGCGGTGAAGTTCTGCTTGTCCGCCGTGGAGGAGTGGTTGCCCAGGTGACCGCCGCCGCCCGGGTACTCCCAGTCGATGTCGAAGCCGTCGAAGATCCCCTTGCCGGTCCCCGCACCACCGTAGCCGCCCTGCGAGGGCAGGTTGCCCTTGATGAACATGTCGATGCAGGAGGAGACGAACTTCTTGCGCGAGGCGTCGGTGGCGGCGGCGTCGGAGAAGTACTTGGAGTACGTCCAACCGCCCAGGCTGAGAACCACCTTGAGGTTGGGGTACTTCGCCTTCAGCTCCTGGAGCTGGTGGAAGTTGCCGGCGATCGGCTGGTTCCAGGTGTCGGTGGAGTTGTCCACCGAGTTGCCGTTGGCGAAGGTCTTGCCGTAGTCGGCGAACGAGTCACCGGCGCCGTCACCCGCATCGGGGTTGTTCTCGTCCTGCGAGGCGGCCGAGTTGGCCTCGAAGCAGGTGAGGTTGGTCGGGTCGATGTTCTCGAAGTCGTAGATCAGGTAGTCGAGCTTGCTCGCCTCACCCGTGGTGTCCACGTTCTTCAGGTAGAACGCGTTCTGGTAGACCGACCACTGGTCGTAGTAGGCGACCTTGATGCCGCCCGACGTGGCGGGCGCACCGGTGGTGTTGGTGGGGGCGGTGGTGGTCACCGGAAGGCTCTGGATGGCCTGGGCGTGGGACATGCCCAGCATGGACAGCGCGCCGCCGAGCAGCACGGCGGCCGCCGCAGTCACCGCCCCGGCCGATCTTCTGGTTCTGCGCATTCGGAGGTCTCTTCTCTCTTTGTGGGGGACGAGAGATTCGGTCAGGGCATGCTGTGGAGGTGGCCGCCGACCGTGGTCGCGATGGAATTGCCGTTGCTGGCATCCCAGTTGGTGGACCAGGTCATCGCGCCGCCGATGCCCGGCCAGCTGGTGGTGGGCTTGAAGGAACCGCAGTTGCGCCCGCTCGCCAGGCAGTCGAGCGCGTTGTCCACGGTGGACGGCGAGACGTAGCCGCTGCCCGCCGCGCTGGTCGAGGCCGGTACCCCGAGGCCCACCTGGCTCGGTGCGAGGCCGCCCTGGAGCTGGATGCAGGCGAGCGCGGTGAGGAAGTCGACGCTGCCCTCGGAGTAGACGTTGCCGTCGCAGCCGTTCATCGAACCGGAGTTGTAGTACTGGGTGTTGACGATGGTGAGGATGTCCTTGGTGGCCAGCGCCAGCTTGAAGTACTCGGTCCCGGTGGACTGCATGTCGATGGTCTGCGGCGCCATCGTCAGCACGAAGCCGCTGCCCACCTTCGCCGCCAGCGAGTGCAGCGCCTGACCCATGTAGGTCGAGTTGACGCCGTTCTCCAGGTCGATGTCGACGCCGTCGAAGCCGTACTGCTGGACCAGCGCGTACGCGCTGTTGGCGAAGTTGGTCGCGGAGGTCGAGTCACTCACCGAGATGGTGCCGTTCTGGCCGCCGACCGAGAGGACCACCTTCCGGCCGGCCGCGTGCTCGGCCGCGATGTCGGCCTTGAACTGCGCGTCGGTGTAGCCGCCGAGTTTGCCGGCCAGGGTGCTGTCCAGGCTGAAGGTGATGCCGCCAGGACTGCTCGGGTCCTGGTTGGCGAAGGCCACCGCGATGATGTCGTAGGCCGGGTTGACGCCGCTGAGCTTCTGGTCGGTCGCGCCGTTGTCGAAGTCCTGCCAGTAGCCGGTCAGCAGGTGCTTGTTCCCGCCGCCAGGTCCCGTGGGGGTGGAGGTGGGCGTCGGGGTCGGCGTCGGAGTGGGCGTGGGCGTCGGGGTGGGCGTGGCGGTCGCGGTCGTGGTCGAGGTGGGGCTCGGACCGGCCGGACCACTGAGCACCAGGTCGTCCGCACCGTACGCGCCGGTCCCGTACCAGCCGTGCAGGTAGACGGTCACGCTGCTGGTCGAGGCGCCGGTGGTGAAGCTGGTGCTGAGCTGGTTCCAGGCGGAGTTGGTGCTCCAGGTGGAGGTGTCCGTCCCCCCTGTGCCGCTGTCGCCCAGGTAGACATAGCTGCCCTGCACCCAACCGCTCAGCGTGTAGGCGGAGTTGGGCTGCACCGAGACCTGCTGGGTGCACTGGGCGTCGTCACTGCCGGCCGGAGTGGCCTGCAACGCGTACGTTCCGCTGTGGACGGGACTGGTGACGACGGTGCCGGAGTTCGCCGAACAGCTCCAACCCGCCAGGCTGCCGAGCTCGAAGCCCGGGTTCTGCAGCAGGTTCACCACCTCGGCGCTGGCACTGCCACCGGCGGCGAGCAGCACCGCACCGCTCGCCGCCAGGGCGAAGGCCGCCACCCCGGCCACCGCGGAGCGCGTGGCCGCCGGCCGCCGCTCGCTCGCGCCGGGTCTTCTCTGGGTCTGTCTGGTCGCACGTTGCACGGTGCGGCTCCTCGGATCGGCAGGACGGCGCGGCCGGACCGGGCCGCGCCCGGACGCCCCGCCCGGACGGCAGGGCACAGGCGGGCAGGGAGTGCTGTCCTCGCGGACGGGACTCAGAGTGGACTAGACCAAATAGCCGGTCAAGGGGAGCCGCGTGGCCGGGATCGGCAGAGCGCTCGTCAAGTGCGCGCGCAACTGAGGCGATGCCGGTCGACACCGCATCAGGGCCGGTCAGCCGTGCTGCGGCGGGTTGCGGGACGGGGCGGGCGACATCCGGATTCCATCCCCCGTCCATCGGACGCCCGCTCAGCGGCGCCCTGGGCGACCGGGTCCGACGTCCCGGCAGAAGAGCGCGGTGAGCGGATGCATCCGGTAGCGGCCGTCCGCCGTGGGAAGCAGCAGGCCGTGCTCGGCGAGCAGGTCCAGCAGCGGCTCGACCCGGGGTTCGGGACGGCCGAGCAGCCCGGCGGCGGCCGCCGCCTCGAAGCCGCCGAAGCCCAGCGGCGCCAGCGCCCGCAGCGCGGCGGCGGCGGCCGGTCCGCCCGGCGCTCGGCGCAGTCGGGCCCGGGCCGAGCCCAGCACCCGCAGCACTCCCGCACCGCCCGGGCTGAGCTCCGCCAGCCGCTGCTCCTCGTCCGCCAACCTGGCCGCCAGCGCGCCGAGTCCATGTCCGGGGCGGGCCAGCAGCCGGCCCCCGGCCACCCGCAGGGCCAGCGGCAGCCCGGCGCACGCGGCCAGCACCGCGCCCTCGTCCTCGTCCTCACCCTCCCCCGCCTCCCCGACCAGCCGCCGCCACAGCCGCCGCGCGTCACCGGCCCCGAGGCAGTCCAGCGCCACCGGCCGGCCCCCGGGCAGCCCGGCCAGCCGCCCCCGCGCGGTGACCAGCACCGCGCAGCTGGGTGAGCCCGGCAGCAGCGCCGCCAGCTGCGCCTCGTCCCGCGCGTCGTCCAGCACCAGCAGCAACCGGCGCCCCGCGGTGACCGAACGGAACAGTGCGCCGCGCCGGGCCGGTTCGGCGGGCAGCGCCTCGGCCGCCACCCCGAGGTCGCCGAGCAGCGCGCCCAGCAGCGCGCCCACCTCGCCGGGCCGCCCGTCGGCCTCGTGCAGCCCGGCGTAGAGCTGGCCGTCCGGGAACCGCTCGCGCAACCGGTGCGCCACGTGCACGGCGAGCGCGGTCTTGCCCACCCCCGGCGGCCCGCTGATCACCGCCACCGGCACCGCCCCGCCCCGGCGGCCCTGGCTCGCCGCGAGACTCCGGGTGAGCAACCGCGCCTCGGCCACCCGCCCGGTGAAGTCCGGTAGATCGGAGGGCAGTTGGGCCGGACGGCAGACCACCCGCAGCCGGGGCCCGGGCGCCGTCGCGCCGCGGTCCAGCTCCAGGCTCGGGTCGCCTCGCAGGATCAGCCGTTGCAGCTGCGCCAAGTCGCCGCCGGGCTCGAGTCCTTGACTGTCGATCAGGTGCTGGCGGGTCTCCGCGAAGACCGCCAGCGCCTCGCTCTGCCGGCCGGCCCGGTACAGCGCCAGCATCAGCAGCCCCCGCAGCCGTTCCCGCTGCGGGTGCGCGGCGGCCAGCAGGCCGAGTTCGGCGACCACCTCGTGCTGGCGCCCGAGCAGCAGCGCCAGGTCGAACCGCTCCTCCAGGGTGGCCAGCCGCAGCTCGGCCAGCCGGCTGCGGTGCACTGCGGCGAACGGCCCCGGCAGCCCGTCCAGTCCGCCGCCCCGCCAGAGCGCGAGCGCCCGGTCCAAGGTGTCGGCCGCCCGGGCCGTCTCGCCCGCCGCGCGCTCGGCCCGGGCCCGCGACCGGGCCGCCTCGAACTCGTGCAGGTCCAACTCGCCGGCGCCGACCGCGAGGCGGTAGCCCGCGCCGTACGAGGTGAGCACCGCACCCGCCGCCCGCGGCGGCCGCTGCGGCTCCAGGATCCGCCGCAGCCGCGAGACGTAGGTGGCCACCAGGCCGGGCGAGTTGACGGTGGCGCGGACGCCCCAGACGGCCTGCACGATCTGCTCCCTGGGCACCGGCTCGTTGGCGCTGAGCAGCAGCACCGCCAGCACCGCGCACTGCATGGCGGGCCCCGGATCGCGGGCCTGCCCGGCCCGGCGGACCAGCAACGGCCCGAGCAGCTCGTAGCGGAGCAGCTCGCCCGCCCCGGCCCGCGCGACCATTCCTCCGCTCCCCTCACCCGTGGGAGCCGCCCGCGGGGTGGACCCACGGTGGACTAGACCAGAGGCGGCGTCAACACGCCCGGGAGAAATACTTGTCGCGCGAGCGACAACGCCGGTGCGCGGCAGCGACGTCGAGCCCCGGCGGAAGCGCCACGGACACGACACGGCGACGCCACGGAACGACAGAAAGGCCGAAGGCCCGGAGGAGAACCTCCGGGCCTTCGACTTCAGTAGCGGGGACAGGATTTGAACCTGCGACCTCTGGGTTATGAGCCCAGCGAGCTACCGAGCTGCTCCACCCCGCGTCGTTGTGTCTCAACCATAGCACGCTCGCGGCGGCCCCTGCGCACACCACCGATCCGGCGATGGGCGCAGGGGCGCAGCTCAGCGGCTATGGCGAGGCGCTCGCGCTCGGCGTACCAGTCGGTGCCGGCGCGGTCGGCAACGGCGGGGCGGCGGGCCCGCCGGTGTCCTTCTGGGCCGCTGCCGCCGCCGCGTTGAGTGCGTCCTGCAGCGCCTTCTGCGCCGTCCCGTAGGCCGCCCAGTCGCCTGCCTTCATCGCGTTCTGCGAATCCGTCTCGGCCTTCTGCGCCGCGGCCAGCGCCTGCTTCAGCGCCGGGTCGACCGTGCCGCCGCCGGTACCGCCACCACCGGTGCCACCGGTACCACCGGTACCACCACCACCGCCCGTGGCCGGCGGCGTCGTACTCCCGACGGTGCTGGTCCCCCCGCCGGCCGGCAGCACCCCGGTCGCCCCGGGCGCCGTGCCGAGCGCATCGGTCAGCGCCGCCCCCAGGTTGTTCTCGAAGCCCACGTTGTCGTTGCCGTAGACCGCGAGCACCTTCTGCAGCACCGGGTAGCTGGAGCCGCTGCCCTTGACGTACACCGGCTCGACGTTGAGGAACCCGCCGCCCACCGGCAGGGTCAGCAGGTTGCCGTAGTCCAGGTTCGCGTCGCTACCGTTCTTCAGCAGCGTGATCTGCGAAGCCACCACCGAGTCGGAGTTGAACTTCGCCTGCACCTGGCTGGGCCCGGGGGTGTTGCTGTCGCTGGGCACCGTGAGGATCCGGATCTTCCCGTAGTCGGGCCCGGGGTCCGAGTCCACCGACATCAGCGCCGCCAGGTTGGGCCGGCCGCTGGGCACGAAGGTGCTGTTCAACGAGAAGGTGGCGGCGGCCATGTCCGGCATCCGCAGGGTCAGGTAGTACGGCGGCTGGGCCTGGTTGCCGCTGTTGGTCGGGTCGGCCGGCACCTGCCAGATGTCCGTACCGTTGAAGAAGGCGGTCGGGTCGGTCATGTGGTACATGCCCAGCAGGTCGCGCTGCACCTTGAACAGGTCCTGCGGGTACCGCAGATGCGGCAGCAGGGCGGCCGGGATCGCGCTCGTCGGCTGGACCGTACCGGGGAACGCCTTCATCCAGGTCTTCAGCACCGGGTCACCGGCGTCCCACTGGTACAGCGTCACCTTGCCGGTGAACGCGTCCACCGTGGCCTTGACCGAGTTGCGGATGTAGTTGACCTGGCCGGCGTCGCCGACCACCTGGCCGCGCTGGTTGCTGAGCGAGTCCTTGGTGGCGTCGCCGAGCGTGGTCTTGGAGGCGAAGGGGTAGCCGTCCGAGGTGGTGTAGCCGTCCAGCACCCAGGTCAACTGGCCGTTCTGGACGACCGGATAGGGATCGCCGTCGATCGTCAGCCAGGGCGCGACCTTCGCCACCCGCTCCTGCGGCGTGCGGTCGTAGAGCACCTTGGCACCGGTGGTGATCGCCCCCGAGTAGAGGATCTGCGGCTCGTCGAACTTGACCGCGTAGGCGGCCCGGGTGATCGGGTTGTTCAGCGAGACCCCGCTGTCACCGCTGTACTGGTAGGTCTGCGCGCCGCCGTCGGCGGTGTTGTCGATCTCGTGGTTGGAGCCGCCGACGATCGAGTAGGTGTTGGTGTTCTCGCCGTAGTAGATCCGCTGCTGGTAGTCGCCCAGGTCACCGGTGGTGGGCAACCCCGACTCGGTGAAGACCGGCTGGCCGTTGCTGTTGACCTGGTTGCCCTTGGCCGCCACCACGCCGAAGCCGTGGGTGTACTTGAAGTGGTCGTTGATCCAGTTGTGCTGCTGCACGCCGTTCGGGTTCAGCTCGCGCACCCCGATCACGGTGTCCTGCACGCCCGGTGTGCCGTTCGGACCGGCGGTCGCGCCGCTGTACCGGTCGACGTCCAGGGTGGCGGGGAAGCCGTAGTACGAGCGCTGCTGCTCCATCTGCTGGAAGGTCGGCGAGACCAGGTTGGGGTCCAGCAGCCGGATGTCCGAGATGGTCTGGCTGTCCTGCTGCACGGCGGAGGCGGCCGCGGCCCCGTTCGGCGAGTACACCTGGGACTGGCTGCCGGCGATGCCGTAGGCCTGCCGGGTCGCGTCGATGTTCTGCTTGAGGTACGGCGTCTCCTTGGCCTGCTCGTTCGGCTTCACCTGGAACTGCTGCACGATCGTCGGGTAGAGCCCGCCGATCAGCACCGCGGAGAGCGCCATCAGGCCGAAGCCGATCAGCGCCGGGGCCCAGGTCCGCCGGATCGGCGTCAGGAAGAAGAGCAGCGCGCAGATGATCGCCACGCAGAACAGGATGGTCTTGGCCGGCAGGAAGGCGTTGGCGTCCACGTAGCGCAGCCCGGTGTAGCCCGGCACGCCCTTGTACGAGGCGGTCTTCACCGCCAGCGCGTACCGGTCCAGCCAGTACGCGACCGCCTTGAGCAGCACGAAGAGGCCGAGCAGCACCGCGAGATGGCCCTGCGCCCCGGCCGTGGCCCGGCGCCCGGGACCCTGCAGCCGCAGGCCGCCGTAGAGGTAGTGCACCAGCGCTCCGGCGATCAGCGAGACCACCACCGCGCTGAACGCGAAGCCGAGCAGGAACTCGTACCACGGCAGGTCGAAGGCGTAGAAGGCGACGTCCAGGTGGAACTGGCTGTCCTTCACCCCGAAGTCGGTCGCGTTGGTCCACAACAGCCACAGCCGCCACTGGCCGGCCGCCGCCGAACCCGCGATCAGGCCGACCAGCAGCGAGATGCCGATCAGCAGCCACTTGCGGAACGGCGCCACGCCCATCCGGTAACGGTCCAGGCTCTGTTGCTCGACCGACATCGCCGCCAGCGGCGGCCGCAGCCGGTGCGCCACCCAGATGTTCACCCCGGTGGCCACCGCCATCGCCAGCCCGAAGACCGCGAACAGCGCGACCTTCGTGCGCAGCTCGGTGCTGAAGACCCTCGAGTAGTGGACCGATTTGAACCAGAGCCAGTCGGTCCAGAGACCGGCGAACAGGACGAACCCCAGGAACAGCAGGACCAGGACGCCCACGGTGAGCAGCAGGACCTTGGCGCGACGGGATGGCGGACCGACCCTCGGCCGGAAACCCTGCCCGCCGCGGTCGGGCATCTGGAATACCAAGACGGCACCTCTGCTGTTGAAGTCGGGATGAAGTCGGGTTGTCGGACAGGACGGGGACTCGACCGGATCGGAACGGGCCTCGAGGACAGGCAACGCCAATCCGCCCGCCCCGGAGTGCAACTTAATCAGGCTCTCACCGAGTTCCCAGGCGCAGGGCGCGTTCCGCGCGGGTCCGGCCAGGGGCCGCGCGGCGACATGTGAGGATGGAGCCATGTCCGATGCTCGTAACACCCCCGCTCCGGCCACCCCTTCGGCGGACGGCCTGCCGCCGGCCGCGACCCCGCTCACCCGCGCCGCCCTGGAGATCGACGAGTACGTCGCGGGGCTCGGCTGGGACAAGCCGGCCCGCCTGTTCGCCCTGGTCGACAGTGCCCAGCTGCGCCGCAGCGACCCGGCCGTGGCCAAGCAGCTCGGCCTGGAGGACGAGACCGCGGGCAACCTGACCCCGGTCGAGCAGGAGGAGCTGCCGCCCGGCACGGCGCTGGACGAGTTCCTCGGCACCATCGCCTGGCCGGACATGGTCGCCGGCTGCGCGCTGGTGGTCGAGCGGCTGATGCTGCCGCCGGGTGCCGAGAAGAGCCGCCCGGCCGGCGCCACCGAGGCGCAGCTGGCCGAGTGGGTGGCCAACCACCCCAACCGCCAGGAGGTGCGGATCACCGCCGCCGTGCTGCGCGACGGCAAGCGCGAGATCGCGCTGCGGCTGCGCGAGAAGGACCTGGCACGCGAGGTGCTGACCGGCCCCGACCTGGTGCCGGGGCTGACCAAGGCGCTGCTGGCGACCTTCTCCTGACCCCGGCCGTCTCAGTCGCCGGTCACTTCGCCGGGCAGGAGGCGAGCGCCGATTCCTGCCCGGCCCGGATCTGACCGAGCGCCTTGAGCGCGTCGTTCAGCGTGTCCACCTTGATCAGCCGGAGCCCCTTCGGGGTGTTCGCGCCGGCCTCGGCACAGTTGTCGCTCGGCGTGAAGAAGTACTGGGCGCCGGCGTTGCGCGCGGCGATCACCTTCATCGAGATGCCGCCGATCGGACCGACGTTGCCCTTGTCGTCGATCGTCCCGGTGCCGGCCACGAACTTGCCGCCGGTCAGGTCGGTGGGGGTCAGCTTGTCGATGATGCCGAGCGAGAACATCAGCCCGGCGCTCGGCCCGCCGACGTCCTGCAGCCCGATGTCGATCTTGAACGGGAAGCTGTGGTCCTCCTCCGGCTGGATGCCGACGAAGGCCTTCCCGGTGCTGGGCGAGGTGGCCGTGGTGATGGTGACCTGGTTCTCGTCGGCCGGCGTCGGCGTCCCGCTGTCCTTGGCCTGCGGCACCACCGTGAAGACCACGCTCTCGCCTGGCTTGTGCTTGGTGACCAGCCCGGCCACCTGGTCCTGACCGGTGACCGCGGTGCCGTCCACCGCGACGATCCGGTCGCCCGCGTGCAGCTTGCCGTCCGCCGGAGCGCCGGCCACCACCGAGGAGACGACCACCTCGGAGCCGACCGGGATGCCGAGCTCGGTCAGCGCCGCCGCCTTGGCGCTGTCCTGGGAGTTGGTGAACTCCTCGGCGTTCTGCTGCTCGGCCTGCTGCTCGGTCTGGCCCTTGGGGTACAGGTTGTCGTGCGGCACCACCAGGACGTCCGAACGCAGCCAGCCGACCACCACCGAGACCAGGCTCGGCTGGTAGTCGGCACTGGTGACCTGGACGGTCGTCATGTTCAGGTGCCCGCTGGTCGGGTACGTCTGGTGCCCGGTGATGCTGATCACCGGGGTCCCGGCCTTGTCCTGGGCGCCGAGCGTGTTGTACGTCGGCCCGGGGCTCAGCTCGGAGTACGGCACCGACAGGAACACGGAGACGCAGAGCAGCGCTATGAGCATCAGGGTGGCGGCGAGCATCGTCGCAGAGCGGCGTGGCATGCCACGACAGTACGGGACCAGCGCTTGCCGCCGCCCGCCGGGCTAGGAAGAAGGGGAGCTGTCCGTGCCACCGCCATCGGCCCGCTGGCCGGCGGTGCTGCGCTCCATCGCGGCCAGGAACCGCTGGTGCTCGGCGAGTGAGGCGCCGTCACCGACCGCCCTGCGCGGTCGGGCGGCCCAGGACGCCCAGAGGACGGCGATCACGCCCGCCGCGACGGGGATCCCCAACCAGGCCAGTGCTCCCATGTCCGGTCCTCCGAATCCGTCGTGCCTATCAGCACATTAACCGCCCGGCGTGAGAACGGCCGTGGCGCCATCCGGGTTACGGCGAAGCGCAGACCGCCACCCCGTGGACGTATTCGTAGGACCGCCCCACCGCCGAACGGGTTCCCGGCCGGACAGGCTCGCGGCACTAGCAGGAACCGGCGCCGACCCACTCCTCCTCGCCGTCGGTGAAGACCTGGTGCTTCCAGATCGGCACCTCGTGCTTGAGGTCGTCGATCAGCTTGCGCGCCGCGGCGAACGCCTCGCCGCGGTGCGGGCAGGAGACCGCGACGATGACGGCGGCGTCGGTGATGTCCAGCCGGCCGATCCGGTGCACGGCGGCCAGCGCCCGGACCGGGTAGTCGGCCACCACCTTCTCGGCGACCCGGCGCATCTCCTGCTCGGCGCTCGGGTGGCAGCTGTACTCCAGGGCGGCCACCGACTTGCCGCCGTCGTGGTCGCGGACCGTACCGACGAAGATCGCGGTACCGCCGGCCGCGTCGTCGCCGACCGCCGCGTAGACCTCGTCGAGCGAGAGCGGGGTGTCGCGGATCGCGAGCAGACGGATGGGGTCGTGGTTATCGGACATGCTCCCCATGATCCGTCATCCCCGGCGGGCGGCGGCAATTGTCGGGTCGTCCAAGCCGGCCCGGCCCCCCGTCGCGGCCTCGCCCGGCCCGCTACTGGCGGACCCGCTCAGATCCGACGGCGCTTGCGGGCCCGGCGCACCAGCGCCGCGGTGCCCACCAGGGCTACCGTCGCACCCGCCGCGCCCAGGCTGGTGGCGGCCTCCTTGCCGCCGAGGCGCCGGCCGGCCACCGCGTGCTTGCCGGCGACCTGCGCCAGCAGTTCGGCCAGCACCTCCTCGTTGCTGTACCTGGGCCGCCAGCCGGCCTCGTGCAGCCGGCTGCCGGAGACCACCCACGGGTACATCGTGTAGGCCAGGTCCCCGGCCGGGGCAGGGGTGAGGCCGAGCCGGTGCAGGCGGGCGGCGGTGCCCAGGGCCAGCGAGGCGGGCAGTTCCATCCGGCGGATCCCGGAGAGCTCCTCGACCTCCTCCTGCTCCAGCCAGCCGTCGCAGCCGACCGTCACCTCGCCCTCGACCAGCCCGAGCGCCGCGTACTCCAGCGCGCCGGCCAGGTCGTCGACATGGCAGAACTGCCAGCAGGGCCGCGAGCCGGCCACCACCAGCAGCCGGGGCGCCTCGAAGTGCCGGGTCAGCACGGTGTCCACGCCGGGACCGACCACCACGGCCGGGCGCAGCACGGTGACCTGCAGCCCGGGATGCGCCCGCGGCGCCCGGTGGGCGAGGCGCTCGATCTCCAGCAGGTCGCCGACCAGGCTGGCCTCCTCGGTGGCCCGCAGCTCGGAATCCTCGGCCAGCGGCACCTCGTTGTCCGCCAGCGCGCCGTAGACCATCGCGGAGGTGCAGAGCACCACCCGGTGCACACCGGCGGCCGCGGCGGCGGTCAGCACGGTCTGCGCGCCCCGAACGTTGTAGGCGCTGCGGGCCCGCGGGTCGGACTCCATGTTCAGGTCCATCGCCAGGTGCACCACCACGTCCACCCCGCGCAGCCGCTCGGCCACCGCCGGGTCCCGCACGTCCAGCACCCGCCACTGCACCCCGGCCGCCTCACCGCGCCGATCGTCGATCGCGAGCACCTTGCGCACCCCGGGCGAGCCGGTCAGGCGGGCGGTGACCCGCTCGCCCAGCACGCCGGCGGCGCCGGTGACGGCCACGGTGAGCGGTCGGCCGCCGTAGGCTGGGGACGCGGACGCAGGCGCCACCTGCGCCTGCTCGCCTCCGGTCAGCCCAGAGCGAACGTCCGAAGGCGGGGAACTCACCGGCCATCCTCCACGGTTAGCTTATGTGCGTACGTACGAGTGTCACGTACGGTCCATCCTGCCCGAGGAGAGGGCCTGGCGGTGCACCCGGCGCGGGCGAGCCCGCCGTCCGCTCCGCGAGTTGTCCGACCACCTGCTCGAACCCGCTACTCCCACTTGCTTTCCCGCCACACCACCCAGCGCGTGACGGCCGACCAGATCGAGGACCCCGTGAGCGACCTCCCCTTCGGATTCGGTGTCCCGCCCGAGGAGCCCGAGGAGGGCAAGGACCAGGGCGGCGACGGCAACAAGGACGACCAGGCGAAATCCGGCGCGTCCGGTGACCAGCCCGGGCAGCCGGAGCCCTTCGGCTTCGGCGGCAACCCGTTCGGCGCGTTGTTCGGCATGGGCGGGGCCGGCGGCCCGGCCGGCGGCGCGGGTGACAACCCGTTCGCCGCGATGATGGGCGGGCTCAACCCGAACGACCTCGGTGCCGCCTTCCAGCAGCTCGGCCAGATGCTCTCCTTCGACGGCGGCCCCGTGAACTGGCAGCTGGCCAAGGACATCGCCCGGCAGACCGTGGTGGCCGAACCGGTCGAGGGTAAGCAGAAGGACCGGTCGGTGAGCGCCGCCGAGCGCTCGGCCGTCGAGGAGGCGGTCCGGCTGGCCGAGCTGTGGCTGGACTCGGCCACCGAGTTCCCGTCCTCCTCCGCCCGCGCGGTGGCCTGGAGCCGGGCCGAGTGGATCGAGGCCACCCTGCCGGTCTGGCAGGAGCTGGTCGACCCGGTCGCCGAGCGGGTCGGCAACGCCATGGGCGGCGTGCTGCCCGAGGAGATGCAGGCGATGGCCGGGCCGCTGATGGGCGTGATGCGCTCGATGGGCGGGGCCATGTTCGGCACCCAGATCGGGCAGGCGCTGGGCGCGCTGGCCGCCGAGGTGCTCGGCTCCACCGACGTCGGCCTGCCGCTCGCACCGGCCGGCAAGGCCGCGCTGCTGCCGCAGAACATCGCCGAGTTCGGCGAGGGCCTGAACGTGCCGGCCGAGGAGGTGCGGCTCTACCTGGCCCTGCGCGAGGCCGCCCACCAGCGGCTCTTCGCCCATGTGCCGTGGCTGCGGGCGCACCTGTTCGGCGCCGTCGAGGCCTACGCCCGGGGGATCAAGGTCGACACCTCCCGGATGGAGGAGCTGATGGGCCGGCTCGACCTGGAGAACCCCGAGGCGATGCAGGACGCGCTGGCCGGCGGCCTGCTGCAGCCCGAGGACACCCCCGAGCAGAAGGCCGCGCTGGCCCGCCTGGAGACGGCGCTCGCGCTGGTCGAGGGCTGGGTCGACGCGGTGGTGCACGCCGCCGCCGAGCCGCACCTGCCGCAGTCCTCCGCGCTGCGCGAGACGCTGCGCCGCCGCCGGGCCACCGGTGGCCCCGCCGAGCAGACCTTCGCCACCCTGGTCGGCCTCGAGCTGCGGCCGCGCCGGCTGCGCGACGCCTCCCGGCTGTGGGCCTCGCTGGCCGACGCGCGCGGCATCGAGGGTCGCGACGGGCTCTGGCAGCACCCCGACATGCTGCCCACCGCGAGCGACCTGGACGACCCGGACGGCTTCGTGCACCCCGGCGGCACCGAGATCGCCGAGGGCGGTCTGGACTTCGACGCGATCGACAAGCTGCTCGGCGAGGCCGCGGCCGGTCGGGGCGGGAAGCGCGCGACGCAGGACGAAGAGGGCGCGCCGGGCAAGCCGGACACCCAGGACGGCTCTGGCGGGCAAGCCGAGCAGAAGGACGAGCAGAAGGACGAGCCCGAGGCATGATCCACGCCGACGCCGTCCGGGTACTGAACGCCTGGACGCCCGAGGAGGCCGGCCAGCAGCAGCTGCGCCACGACTACCTGGCCCACCTGGCCGAGCACCCGGACGGCCTGTGGCGCTCCTGCCGGCCCGCGCACATCACGGCCAGCGCACTGGTGGTGGACCCGGCCGCCGGGCGGGTGCTGCTCACCCTGCACCCCAAGGTCGGGCTCTGGCTGCAGATGGGCGGCCACTGCGAGCCCGGCGACGAGACGCTCGCGGCAGCGGCGCTGCGCGAGGCCACCGAGGAGTCGGGGATCGCGGGGCTGCGGCTGCTGGCGGTCGGCGGGGCGGCGGAGCCGGCGCCGGTGCTGCTGGACAGCCACCAGGTGCGCTGCGCCGGCAAGGACCAGCCGGAGAACACCCACCTGGACGTGCAGTTCCTGGCGCTGGCCCCGGAGGGCGCACAGGAGGAGATCAGCGAGGAGTCACTCGACCTTCGCTGGTTCGGGTTCGACGCGCTGCCCGAGTTGACGGACGCCTCGCTGCGGCGGCTGGTGCAGCTGGGGCGCAAGCTGGTCGGCTGAGACCGACCGGTCCGATCCGCTGGGCGTTCTGACGCTGCCTCAGCCGCCTCAGCCGCAGACCTCGCCCGGTTCGGCCGGCGCCTCGGGCGCGCCGGCCGACCGTGCGCCCGGGACGTGCGGCAGCCGGGCGGCGCCGGCCACGCCCTCCAGGTAGCCGCGGGCGCGCTCGGTGCGCGGGTAGGCCTCCAGCAGCGCCCAGAACCGGGAGCCGTGGTCCGGGACGAGCAGATGCGCCAGTTCGTGCAGCAGCACGTAGTCCAGCACGTACTCGGGCATGCCCTGGAGGCGGTGGGAGAGCCTGATGGTGCGTTCACTGGGGGTGCAGGAGCCCCAGCGGGAGTTCTGGTTGGTGACCCAGCGGACCTGGTCGGGGCGGGCCCGGCCGTCGAGGTACGCGGTGGAGAGGCGGGCGGCCCGCTCGGCCAGCGCGTCGTCGCCGAGCGTGCGGCGGCTCTCCTGGGCGGCCAGCTTGTCGAGCATCTGGCGCACCCAGCGCTGCTCCTCGGCTGACGACATCCGGGCCGGGATCAGCACGATCGTGCGATCGCCCTCGCGATAGGCGGAGACCGTGCGGCTGCGGCGGGCACTGCGGCGGACCTCGACCGGACCGTGCTGGGGGTGGGCGCCGGTGGTCGGTGCGCCCGGGCCCGGCGCTGATGCCGGTGCCGATGGGGCCGGTGCTGCTAGGCCTGGTGCTGCTAGGCCTGGTACTGGCGGGCTCTGCCCTGCCGACGCGCCCTGCCCTGCCGGCCGCCCGCGCGTACCAGGCGTCGCGACTCCCGACCCGGCCGCTGCACGGGCACGCCGAGGCGACGCCGAGGGCTGGGAGTCCCGTTCGGCTGCCATGGCACACGACGTTACCCGCTGGCACTGACAGAAGTCCGCTGCCCCGGCCGAATTGTTTTCAACAACGGTCGGGGGTGGACGGCGCCTGGTCGACGCCGGGCTGACGAGAAGGATGAACGTCTTGAACACTCATCAGTTGTTCTCCACTGCCTGTGGATAACCGGCTTGGCGAATTCCCGCAGCTGGGGCAGGCTTTGATCACCTGAAGCGACCGAGCGGTTTCGCTCGGACACCGGGAGAGGAGGTCGCCATGCGTCCGATGCTCAAGTCCGCGTTGTCCCGGACCTGGCGGGACAAGCAGACCCTGCAGTTCGGCACCGAGCCCGAGCGGGCCCACGTGGTGGACCAGGCCGATGAGCGGTTCTGCGCCTTTCTCGACCTGCTCGACGGCGAACGGGACGGCCCGGCCGTGGCGGCGGCGGCCGAGGGCCTGGGGCTGGCCCCCGGGTACGTCACGCAGGCGCTGCGCTCGCTGACCGAGACGGGCCTGCTGGACGACGCGGCAGCGGTGGAGCAGGCGCTGGCCGAACTACCGCCCAGCCGCCGGGAGCTGCTCGGCCCCGATCTCGCCTCGCTCTCGTTGCTCCATCCCCGCCCCGGCGGCGGCGCCCAGGTGCTGGCCAGGCGGACCGGGCTGCGGGTGGAGGTGCGCGGTGCCGGGCGGGTCGGCACGGCCGTGGCGGCGGTGCTGGCGGCCGGCGGGGTGGGCGAGGTGCGGGTGGTGGACCAGGGACGGGTGCTGCCCGGGGACTGCGCACCCGGCGGTATCCCGGCCCAGGAGGTCGGGCGGACCAGGGCGGCGGCGGCCCGCGAGGCGGTGCGGCGCGCGGGCGGCCTCCCCGGCCAGGCCACGGCGGCGTCCCGGTCCGCGCGGACCGAGCCCGCCGGCCGCCCGCCCGATCTGGTGGTGCTCGCCCCACGGGACGGCAGCGGCGCCTACGCGGGAGATGCCGTCGAGGCACACACCCTGATGCAGGCGGGCACCCCGCACCTCTATCTCGGGGTGATCGAGCACCTGGGTGTAGTCGGGCCGCTGGTGCTGCCCGGTGCCTCGGCCTGCGGTCGCTGCCTCGGGCTGGCCCGCACCGACCGGGACGCGGCCTGGCCCCGGGTGCTCGCCCAACTCTCCGCCACGGGTCCGGCCCAGCCACGCGAGGTGGCTTGCGACGGCGCGGTGGCCGCGGCGGTGGCGGGTCTGGCCGGCCTGCACGCGCTGCTGCTGCTCGACGGGGTGCGGCCGCCGAGCGTGGACGGCTGGTGCGAGGTCTCCGCCCTGGACGGCATGGTGCGCCGGCTCCGGCTGCCGCCGCACACCGAGTGCGGCTGTTTCTGGCGCTGACCGGCCGGCGCCCACCGGCAGCCGTCGACGCCCGTCCCCGGGACGCCGAAGACCCACGGCACGGGCCCCGGCCGGGTCTTGGGGAGGAACGGGCACAATGGCACCGTGACCACCGTCCCTCAGCCGCCGCAGCCGCGGCAGCTGTCGGCGCACGTTCGATTGGGAGGCCCCGGTGAGCGATCTTCCGCGCAAGGCTGTGACCCGCACGGCAAGGCTCGCCGCCCTGCCGTTGGGGATAGCGGGCCGGGCCACCCTGGGGCTGGGCAAGCGGATCGGCGGCCGGTCGGCCGAGGTCGTCACCGCCGAGCTCCAGCAGGCCACCGCCGACCAGCTCTTCAAGGTCCTCGGTGAGCTGAAGGGCGGCGCGATGAAGTTCGGGCAGGTCCTCTCGGTCTTCGAGGCGGCCCTGCCGGAGGAGGTGGCCGGGCCCTACCGGGCCGCCCTGACCAAGCTTCAGGACGCGGCTCCGCCGATGCCGGCCGCCAGCGTGCACACCGCGCTGGCCGAGCGGCTCGGGCGGGACTGGCGGGCCAACTTCCGTACTTTCGACGACCGTCCGGCCGCCGCGGCCTCGATCGGCCAGGTGCACCGGGCCGTCTGGCAGGACGGGCGGCGGGTCGCGGTCAAGGTCCAGTACCCCGGCGCCGGCGACGCCCTGCTCTCCGACCTCGCCCAACTCAGCAGGGTGGCCTGGCTGCTCGGGCCGCTGATCCCCGGTCTGGACATCAAGCCGCTGATCACCGAGCTGCGCAGCCGGGTCGCCGAGGAGCTCGACTACGCGCTGGAGGCCGAGGCCCAGCAGGTGCACGCCGAGGAGTTCGCCGAGGATCCGGACATCACGGTGCCGGCCGTGGTCGCCCAGGCCGACCAGGTGCTGGTGACCGAGTGGCTGGACGGCACCCCGCTGGCCGAGGTGATCACCGGCGGTACCAAGGCCGAGCGCGACCGGGCCGGGCACCTGCTGGCCCGGTTCCTGTTCGCCGGCCCGGCCCGGACCGGGCTGCTGCACGCCGACCCGCACCCGGGCAACTTCCGCCTGCTGAAGGACGACGGCCCGGCGAGCGGCTGGCGGCTCGGGGTGATGGACTTCGGCACCGTCGACCGGCTGCCCGGCGGGCTGCCCGCGCCGATCGGCGACTCGTTGCGGATGGCGCTGGCCGGGGACGCGGTCGGGGTGCTGGACATGCTGCGGGCCGAGGGCTTCGTGAAGCCGAACATCGAGCTCGACCCGGACGCCGTGCTGGACTACCTGCGCCCGATCATCGAGCCGGCCGCGGTGGACGACTTCCACTTCACCCGGGCCTGGATGCGCTCCCAGGCGGCCCGGATCGCCGATCCCCGCTCCCCCGCGTACAACCTGGGCAAGCAGCTCAACCTGCCGCCGGACTACCTGCTGATCCACCGGGTCACCCTGAGCACCATCGGCGTGCTCTGCCAGTTGGGCGCCCAGGCCCCGTTCCGCAACGAGATGCTCGCCTGGCTCCCCGGCTTCGCCGAGATTTGAGCCGCCGGCCGAACCGCGCACGACCGTGCCCGGCCCCCGCTGTGCGGGGGCCGGGCACGGTTGTGTCAAGGAGCCGTCGGTACCGGTGCTGACCGCAGGTCAGAGCACCGCCGCGGCCAGGGCCTTGCGGGCCCGCAGCGAGGCGCGCTCGGCCTTGCGCCGCAGCCGGAAGGCGCGGACCAAGCGTTGGTCCTCAGCCTCCTGGAGGCGTTCTTGCATATGGGCACGGGCCAGGTTTTCGTGCATGAGATGCATCTCAAGGGTCCTGTTCTGGATGGAGAGTTCAGTGGTCTGGTCGGCGCGGGCGCTGGGCCCTGCGGTGATCGCCATGTCGTGGTCCTGCTCGTGGTGCGTGGTCGGGTAGGGGGTCTGTACCGCGGCATCAGCCTGGGCAAGGGCGATGCGGACGGAGTGGCGCAGTGCGCCGTCCGCCGGGGGGCATTCCCGGTGGACTGTCGCTGCTCGGTGCGCCGGGTTCACGCCATGACCTCGGTCTTGCGCGGGCGGCCACGCGGCCGCTTGCGGGCCACCACGACACCCTGGACGAACAGCTCGCCACCCCAGACACCCCACGGCTCGCGGCGGTCGAGGGCGCCGGCCAGGCAGGCCTCCTTGACCGGGCAGGTGCCGCAGAGGGACTTCGCGTACTCGACGTCAGCGGGCGTCTCGGCGAAGAAGACCTCGGGGTCGAACGAACGGCAGGGGATGGGAGCGCCGAGAGTCTCGGCGTCGTCGAGCGCGGTGATCTGCATGAGAGAGCCTTCCGGAGGAGGGAATGGAGCGGGCGCGGCCTGGGTCGGCGTTGTCAGCGGTACGGACGGGAGGGGCGGTGTGATGACCGTGGACACTGTTTGCGTCTTCCTCGTCTTGGTTGTGGTTCCGGTCCAGCCGACTGGTCGGGCTGGACCGGAGGCCCCGAGGGGCCTGGTGGTCTGTCGTACCGGAGAAAACAGAAGGGCCGCGGATCCCGGTGTACGGGTTCCGCGGCCCTGGAGTGCCGACCTGAGGGTTCCTCAGGTTCGCTCTCTCCAGGGTTCAGGCCCGCGGAAGGCCCGGATCCGGATGGCCTCGGCGCCGATAAAGGCGGCCTTGGCCTGGTTGATCAGCTGCTCGTCCTGCTTCTGGGCGGCTCCGGCACCGACGGCCAGCAGATAGGCGCCATGCTTGGCCGCCGCTTCCACTGCCTTCGGTGCCTCGGTCGGTCGCTCATCGCGCATCACAGGCGAAGAGTCGAAGGCGACCTGGGCCCAGCCGAGGGACAGACCGTTCTCGACAGCCGTCCCCGTGGTGCTACCGGAGAGCACACTGGTGCGCAGGGCACCGGTGGTACCGGTCGCGACGACACGGGTGGAGTCGAGACCCAGACCGCCGCGAACACCCGACAGCGAGACACCGTCGACGGGGGCACCGGTGGTGCGGGCACCCGGGACGGAGAGACGCGAGCAAGCGGAAACAGCGGCCTGGCCAGTCAGTTCGGCGCTCATCTGGATCTTCACTGTCTTCGCCTCCTCTCGGCGTCTCGCGGTGCCCAGTCTCCCGGGCTCCGGTGTTCGGATATTCGGTCGGTCCTACTGTCCTGCGGCGAAGCTGCCCTGCCGCGAGGCAGGGGTGAAGCAGGTCATGCGGTGGTACGCAGGGGTAAGCCGGTCCAGGAGAGCTCCCGATCGGCTTCGCGGTCTCGTCCCCTTGACCGCTCCGGCAGGCTATTGCGCTTCATGCACAGCGCGCAAACTATTTTTCCGGCGAGTTTCGGGACTGCTCCCCGGGCCCTTCGGACGGCTCCCCCGGCGGCTCCTGCCGAGCCTGCTCCGCGTCATCCGCGGCGAGGTCGCCGACGGCTTCACCCGAGAGGTCGTCCGCCTCGGCGGCCTGCTCCTCATCGGGGTCTTCCCCCGCGCACAACGAGAGCACAGCGGCCCCGTACTTGTCCAGCTTCATGGCACCGACTCCGGAGATCAGGCTCAGCTCTCCGGTGCTGGTGGGGGCGTCCTCGGCGATCGCCATCAGGGTCGCGTCGGTGAAGACCACGTAGGCCGGCACCGCTTGCTCCTTGGCCCGCTTGGAGCGCCACTCGCGCAGCCGCTCGTAGAGGCCCTCGTCCATCGTGGAGGGGCAGCCCTCGCAGCGGCGGAGCTTGCGCTCCACCGCCTCGGTCAGGGTGCGCCCGCAGACCCGGCACTTGACCGGCCCGCGCGGCGCTCGGCGCCCCGCCGAGCGCTCCGCCCCGCCCTCCACGCCACCGCGACCGCCGGGTGAGCGCCCGGCGCCCGCGGCCGAGCCCGGGCGCAGTCCGTCCAGGAACCGGCTCGGTTTGCGGCTGGCCCGGCCGCCGGGCGAACGCGACAGCGCCCAGGAGAGCGAGAGGTGCTCGCGCGCCCTGGTCACCCCGACGTACAGCAGCCGGCGTTCCTCCTCCAGTTGCTCGTCGGTCTTGGCGTAGATGATCGGCAGGGTGCCCTCGGTCAGGCCGACCAGGAAGACGGCGTCCCACTCCAGGCCCTTGGCGGCGTGCAGCGAGGCGAGGGTGACCCCCTCCACCGCGGGGGCGTGCTGGGCGGCGGCCCGGGCGTCCAGCTCGGCCACGTAGGCGGCCAGGTCGGCCGGCTCGCCGGCGGCCAGCCGGGCCGTCTCGAACTCCTCGGCGAGGCGGACCAGGGCGGCCAGCGACTCCCACCGCTCGCGCACCGCGCCGGAGCCGGCCGGAGCGGTGGCGGTGAAGCCGCGGGTGGCCAGCACGGCGCGGACCTGGGCGGCGAGGTCGGGCGCGTCGGCGGTCAGCGGATCGTTGCCGGCCCGGGCCGCGCCGCGCAGCAGCAGCCCCGCCTCGCGCACCTCGGGCCGCTCGAAGAACCGCTCGGCGCCCTTGAGCTGGTAGGACAGGCCGAGGTCGGCCAGCGCCTGCTCGTAGACCTCGGACTGGCCGTTGGTCCGGAACAGCACCGCGATCTCGCTGGCCCGCACCCCCTGGGCGAGCAGCTCCTTGATCCGGTGCGCGGTGCTCTCCGCCTCGGTGGGCTCGTCCGCGTACTCGGTGTAGACCGGCTCGGGCCCGGCCGGGCGCTGCGAGACGAGCTCCAGGCGGTGCCGGGCGGCCGCGCCACGGGCCTGCGCGAGCAGCCCGTTGGCCAGGTGCACCACCTGCGGGGTCGAGCGGTAGTCGCGGACCAGCTTCACCATGGTGGCGTCGGGGTGCTTGACCCGGAAGTTCAGCAGGTAGTCGGGGGTGGCACCGGTGAAGGAGTAGATGGTCTGGCTGGCGTCGCCGACCACGCAGAGACTGGCGCCCGCACCGCCGCCCGTCCACTGGTCGAGCAGCCGCTGCTGGAGCGGCGAGACGTCCTGGTACTCGTCCACGGTGAAGTGCCGGTACTGGGCGCGAACCCGCTCGGCGGTCTCCGGGCGGTCCTCCAGGATGGCGGCGGTCAGCAGCAGCACGTCCTCGAAGTCGATGACGTTGCGGTCGCGCTTGGTCTGCTCGTAGGTCGCGTAGACCCGGGCGATCTCGGCCGGGTCTCGGGGCGCGTCCCGGCCCGCCTTGACCACCGCGACCGGGTAGTCGTCCGGCACGATCTGGGTCACCTTGGCCCACTCGATCTCGCCGGTCAGGTCGCGCAGCTCGGTGCGCTGCACCCGCAGGCCGCTGCGCCCGGCGGCCTCGGCGACCAGCTGGACCTTGCGCTCCAGCAGCCGCGGCACCTCGCCTCCCACGGCGCGGGGCCAGAAGTACTGCAGCTGGCGCAGCGCGGCGGAGTGGAAGGTGCGGGCCTGCACGCCGTCGGCACCGAGCTGGCGCAGCCGGCCGCGCATCTCGCCGGCCGCCCGCGCGGTGAAGGTGACGGCCAGCACCTGCTGCGGCTGGAAGACGCCGCTGCGCACCCCGTAGGCGATCCGGTGGGTGATCGCCCTGGTCTTGCCGGTCCCGGCGCCCGCGAGCACGCAGACAGGTCCGTGCAGCGCGGTGGCGACGGCACGCTGCTCCGGGTCGAGCCCGGCCAGCACGGCGTCCGGGTCGGCCGGGCGGACGCCGTAGCCGCCGGGGCCGCCCTGGGAGTCGATCGACAGCTCTTCCTGCATGGGCTCCATCCTCTCAGCCCGGCGGGCCGACCGGCCCGGTCCGGACATCCTGACAGGAATCGCCGACAACCCGCCCCGAGTTGTCCACAGGCCCGGTACGACGATCGGCCCGCGCTTGCGGCGGAGCCCGCACACCCGCCGGAATGGACCCGGCCTCGCGTACGTTGTGCAGCGCGAGACCCACCCTTGGCGAACCACCCGCGACGAAGGAGCCCTTTCGATGTCCGGCAGCGTGACGATGTACAGCACGACCTGGTGCGGATACTGCCAGCGGCTGAAGAGCCAGCTCACCCGTGAGGGCATCGGCTACGACGAGATCAACATCGAGCAGGACCCGCAGTCCGCGCAGTTCGTCGAGTCGGTCAACGACGGCAACCAGACCGTCCCGACCGTCCTGGTCGTCTCCGCCAGCGGCGAGCGCACGGTGATGACCAACCCGAGCCTGCGTCAGGTTCAGGCCGCGCTGGCCGTCTGACCCGCGTTCGGTCCAGGCGGGTCCGGTGGCGGTCAGCCGCACCGGGCCCGCCGCTTCTCCACCGTGCGATGCGTCAAGATCATGACGCGGGCGTCATACCTGCCGGATCAGGGACGCTGACGTGCCGTCAGCTCGCCGAGCCCGTAGACCAGCCGGCAGCGGTCGGCCGAGTACCGGGTCTCGATCACCCGCACCGGGCCGCGCCGGTCGTAGGTGACCCGGGTCTGCACCAGCAGCGGGATGCCGGGGCCGCCCTGGAACCACTGCGCCTCCTCTGGGCCCGGCATCCGGGCGACCACCTGGTCCACCGCGCCGATCTCGAGGCGCCCGAGCGCCGCCAGCACCGCCTCGTCCCCGCCCGGGACCGGATCGGGCTCCATCAGTGCGGTACCGGCCGCGACCCCGGCCCGGTAGTGGCTCTCCTCGATCGAGTAGGGCTCGCGGTCCATCAGCCGCAGCTGCCGGCGGACCACCACCGCCTCCCCGGGCCGCAGGCCGAGCCGCTCGGCCACGTCCACCCGCGCCCGCACGATCAGCATCTCGAACTCGGCCGTCAGCGCCCGACCCGCCGCGTCGGCCTCGGCGTTGTAGACCTCGCTGGGCGCGGCCAGACCGTCCCGCTGGGCGGGCAGCACCGGTTCACCGGCCGCGGCGCCGGTGCACCGGGCCAACGGCGGGCCGAAGGCGCGGTGGTCCAGCACCGGGTGCTCGCGCAGGAAGGTGCCCTTGCCCTGGAGGCGCACCAGCCGCCCCTCGTTGACCAGCACGTCCACCGCCAGCCGGACGGTGTTGCGGGCCACGCCGTACTGCTGCTCCAGTTCGGACTCCACGGGCAGGGCGGTGTCGCCGGGCCACTCTCCGGCGGCGATCCGGCGGCGCAGGTCGGCGGCCAGTCGTTGGTACTTGGGGGACGGAACGCTTCCACTGGAGATGGTCACTCTGGAAATGTAGCGATTCCACCCAGACCGTCTCAGCTAAACCGACCATAATGGGCCATGATTGCCCGGCCGGAAATTGGTCCGTGAGCCCACATAAGCTCGCTGACCTGCTATTTTGTCGGACCTGATGGCCGATCGGAGCAGTTGATGGCAGAGCTTGGCAAAGGGGGGCGTGGATTAATTTCCGCACGCCCCCCTTGCTATTTCCGCTACCAGCGCGCCGTACTCGGCACCGGGCCGCCGTACCAGCGCTCGATCAGATGCCGGGCGATCGAGATCCCCGACGGCGGCAGGATCTCCCCGGACTCGATCCCGGCCCGCAGATCCTCGCGGGAGAACCAGCGCGCCTCGGCCAGTTCCTCCCCGTCCACGGTGATCTCGGTGCCACCGGGCTCGGCCCGGCCGACGAAGCCCAGCATCAGGCTGGCCGGGAACGGCCAGGGCTGGCTGGCCACGTAGCCGACCTCGCCGACCCGCACCCCGGCCTCCTCGAAGACCTCGCGGGCCACCGCCTGCTCGATCGACTCGCCCGGCTCGACGAACCCGGCCAGGGTGGACCAGCGGCCCTCCGGCCAGAGCGCCTGACGACCCAGCAGGCAGCGGTCCTGCTCGTCGGTGATCATCATGATCACCGCCGGGTCGGTGCGCGGGTAGTGCTCGGCCGCGCAGGAGGTGCAGCGGCGCAGGTGGCCCGCGCCCGCCTTCTCGGTCGGGTGCCCGCAGCGCGAGCAGAAGCTGTGCAGCCGGTGCCAGTGCTCCAGCGCCACCGCGTGCACCAGCAGGCCCGCGTCGCGGTCCGAGAGGCTGCCGCCGACCTCGCGCAGCCCGGCCGGCCGGGCGTCGCCGTCCAGCCGCCCGGGCAGTGTCTCGCCGGCCAGCGCGAAGTACGAGACGCCGTCGTCGTCGGTGCCGAGGAAGTACCGGTCACCGGTCTGCGACGCCTCGAAGGAGGGCAGCAGGACCAGCTCGGAGCCGTGGTCGGTGTCCACCACGAAGGCCTCGCCACCGGAGATCGGCAGCACCTTGGTGCTCGGGTGGCTCCAGGCGGCGGCCAGCCAGGGCTCGTCCAGCCGATGCTGCGCGGCCCGGTCGACCCCCGCCCGGGCGAGCGCGAGCCGGGGCGGTGTTTCGGTGTCAGGCAAGGTGCTCATTGGTCGGTCCGTCCCCGATCACAGATCATCAGTGGTCCCCGGCCACCGGCCGGTAGTTCTCGGCCAGGTCGCCCCAGAGGTAGGCGGCGGCCTCCACGCCCTTGCGCAGCAGGTCCAGCTCGACCTTCTCGTTCACCGAGTGCCAGCCGTCGGAGGGCACCGAGATGCCCAGGAAGAGCACCGGCGCCCCGAGCACGTCCTGGAGGTCGGCGGCGGGCCCGGAACCACCCTCGCGGGTGAAGAGGATCTCCTGTTCGAAGGCCCGCTCCATCGCCCGCACGGTGGACCGCAGCGCGGGGTGGTCCAGCGGGGTCAGGCAGGGGCGGGTGGCCGCGCGGAAGGTGATCTCGTGCCGGATGCCGGCCGGCAGTTGTCCGGCCACCCAGTCGGCGATGGACCGCTCCACCTTCTCGGTGTCCTGCCCGGCCACCAGCCGGAAGGAGATCTTCAGGTGTGCCTGGGCCGGCACGATGGTCTTGCTGCCGGGGCCGGTGTAGCCGCCCCAGATCCCGTTGACCTCGGCGGTCGGCCGGGCCCAGACCCGCTCCAGGGTCGAGTAGCCGGCCTCGCCCTGGGTGCCGTGCGACTTGGCGGTCGCCAGCCAGGCCGACTCGTCGAACGGCAGCTTGGCGAAGAGTTCGCGCTCCCGTTCGGTCAGCTCGATCACGCCGTCGTAGAAGCCGGGCACCGCGACCCGGCGGTCGCCGTCGTGCAGCGCGGCGGCCAGCTCGGCCGCGGTGGTCGCCGGGTTGGGCACGGCGCCGCCGAACGAGCCGGAGTGGATGTCGCTGTCCGGGCCGAACAGGTCGATCTGGCAGTCGGCCTTGCCGCGCATCCCGGTGCAGACGGTGGGGGTGGTCTCGCTCCACATCCCGGTGTCCGAGACGAAGACCAGGTCGGCGGCGAGCCGGTCGGCCTCCCGGCGCAGCAGGGCGCCGAAGTTCGGCGAGCCGGACTCCTCCTCGCCCTCGATCAGCAGCTTGAGGTTGACGGCCGGCGCGGTCCGCCCGGTGGCGGCCAGGTGGGCGCGCAGGCCCAGGGTGTGGAAGAACACCTGGCCCTTGTCGTCGGCCGCGCCCCGCGCGTACAGGCGGTTGCCGACCACCACCGGCTCGAACGGCTCGGTGTCCCAGCCGTCCGCCTTGGCGGCCGGCTGCACGTCGTGGTGACCGTAGAGCAGCACGGTCGGCGCGTCGGCCTCGCCCGCGGGCCACTCGGCGAAGACCGCCGGCAGCCCGTCGCTCTCCCAGACCTCCGCCACCGGGAACCCGGTCTCCCGCAGCTTCGCCGCCAGCCACTCGGCGGACCGGCGGACATCGCCCGCCCGCTCCGGGTCCGCCCCGACCGAGGGGATGCGGAGCCAGTCGGTGAGGTCCGCCAGGAAGGCGGCCTCGTGCTGATCGATGAAGGAACGGACGGCGCTGTCCGGGGTTTTCGTCATACGGACGACTTTAGTTCGCCCGACCGGCCGCGTGCCGCTGTGGTCCGCGAGGCGGACCACAGCGACGTGTAACCTCCGTCACCCCTCTCCCTAGGCCGCACGCCGCAGCAGGGTGATCCGCGAGCGGGTCAGCAGGGCGGCCAGCAGCACCGCCAGCAGCGGCAGGCCGACCAGGGTCAGCGCGATGCTCGTCCAGGGGAAGGCGATCACCGTGTGCGAGTGGTCCAGCGGCGAGGACGCCATCCCCTCGACCCGGCGCAGCGCCACCGCCGGCACCATCCCGCAGACCGTGCCGAGCACCGCGCCCATCGCCGCGATCACCCCGCACTGGAACCCGGAGAGCGTGCGCCGGATCCGCGGCGCCGCGCCGACCGCCGCCAGCGTGGTCAGGTCCTGCTGCGAGTCGGCGGAGGCCAGCCCGGTGGCGATGCCCGCCGCGCCGAGCGCCACCAGGACCGCGAAGCCGGTCAGGCCGAGCTCGATCAGCGTGTGCTGCGGCTGGTAGCCGCGCTCGACCCTGAGGTTCCAGCCGTTCCCCGTGACCGCCCCGGCCTCGGCCCGGGCGTGCTGCTCGGCGGCCGAGCTCGGCATCGCGGCCGGCAGCCAGACCGACCCGGCGTCGGTGGTGGCCAGCCCGAGGTGGGCGGCCGTCTGCGGGGTCATGAACATCCGCGCGGGCGCGTCGGGCAGCGGCGCCAAGGCCGCGTCCGCCGTGATCTCGTGGCTCGGCGGCGTCGTCGAGTAGTCCCCGTTCTGGTAGGGCTCCTGGAGGCGGAGGAAGGCCTTGCCGTCCTGCAGCATCCGCGGTTGGAAGACCAGCACCCGGCCGTCGGCCGCCGCCTGCTCGGCAGCACTGTCGTGCAGGTCGAACAGGTTGTGCAGGACGGTGGCGTCGCCCACCACGACCGAGCCGAAGGCGCTGCCGTAGGGCAGTTCGTCCGCGCAGCGCGGATCGCTCTCGGCCTGCCGGTAGTCGTCCGGACCGTGGCTCCCGGCGTCGTCCAGCGGGCACCGCTGGGCGACGGCCGGCTCGGCCATCGACTGGCCGCAGTGGTCGGCGGCCTGGTCGCAGCCGGCCGGGTAGCTGATGGTCCCGATGTCGGCCCGCGGCCCCAGGGCCGGGATGGAGCGCTCGACGGCGGCCCGCTGGTCCGCGAAGACCGTCGAGCCGGCCTTGGCCCGGTAGAAGGCGAGGGTGACCGACTTGCTCGGTCCCGAGGGGTGGTACGTCTGCCGGTTGGCCTCGTCGGAGCTCGTGGTGTAGATCCCGACCGCGACCGCTCCCGCGACCGCCGCCATCACGGCCGCCACCGCCGGTGCGGTCCGGCCGCGGTGGCGCACCGCGTCGCGCAGCGCCAGCCGGGGGCCCAGCGGCAGCCAGCGGCCCAGCTTGCCGAAGAGGCCGACCACCATCGGGGTGCACGCGACCATGCCCAGCTCGGCGAGCATCGAGCCGCCGAGCACGGCCGTGCTGCGGGTGCCCATGCCACGGGTCGCGCCGAGCAGCGCCAGTGCCGCTCCGCCGACCAGCATCAGCAGTCCGAGCAGGGTGAGCCGGCGCGACGGCGGCTTGATCCCGCCGCGGCCGGTGAGCGCGGCCACCACGTCCTGCCGGGAGGCCTGGACGGCCGGGACGACGGCCGCCAGCAGCCCGGTGACCAGGCCCATCGCGACGATGCCGAGCAGGTCGAGCGGCACCACCCGCAGCGACCCGAACCGCCGGCCGGCCAGCGGCTCGGTCCACGGCCGGGTGACCGCCACCAGCAGCACGGCCAGCAGCACCCCGATCACCGCCCCGGCGATGCCCAGCACCACCCCGCCGCCCAGCACCACCGCGCGCACCTGCGCCCGGTCACCGCCGGCGGCGGCCAGCAGGCCGAGTTGCCGCCGGGAGCGCCGGGCCCCGACGGCGAAGGCGGGGCCCGCGAGCAGCACGATCTCCAGCAGCGCCATGCCGGCGACGGTGACCAGCACCACCACGACGGTCTGGTTGAAGTAGCCGCCGTTCGGCGAGGCGTCCTGCTGGACGTAGTACGGCACCTGGGCACGGGCCGGCGGGTGCAGCACCACGCTGCGCGAGGTGGCCGCGAAGCCGTACCGGTTCAGCTCCTGGACCTTGGCCCAGTCGACGGTGGCACCGGCCGGCAGCCGGACCAGCCAGCTCGCGGGCGACCCGACGTCCGAACCGGTGTCCGAACCGGCCGCAGCCGGCTGCCCGCCGCTCAGCGCGCCCGGGCGGGCGATCAGGGCGGTGAGGGCGAGGTTGTCCGGGTTCTCGACCACACCGGTGATGGTGAACGGCGCGCCGCCCAGCGGCCGCAGCGTGGTGGTGTCGCCGAGCTTCAGCCCGGAGTCGTCCAGGAAGCGCTGGGTGGCGGCGATCTGGTGACCGTCCACCGGGGCCTGACCACGGATCAGGTTGAGCCGGCCGTGCCAGACGGGATCGGTCAGGTCGGCCTCGGTCGCCGTGGCCTGCAGTTGCCCCGCCACGCTGCCGGCCTGCACGTCCTGGCTGTCGGCCAGCGGCGTCAGCACCGAACCGGGCGGCAGCAGTTGGGCGGCCAGCACGGCCGGGTCGGTGTGCAGGCTGCGCTGCTGCTGCTCGGTGGGCTGCGGGCCGGGCGGCTCGTCGTTCTCGCCGGCGCTGGCGAACGGTGCCTGCATGATGGTGCCGCCGCGCAGGTGCGACTCCAGCAACAGGTCGGCGCGGCCCAGTTCGCGATCGGCCCGCTCGGCGGCGGTCAGGGTGCCGCTGTGGTAGACCACGTCGATGCCGGTCACGCCGAGCACCGGCAGCGCGATCATGGCCAGGACCAGCAGGCTGCGGCCCTTGGCCCGCAGGGCGTCGCGGCGGGCGATCCGCAGCGCCACTCGCCAGGAGGTGAACTTCACGACGCCTCCGGCCGGTTGAGGCTGTTGGTGGCCGCCGTGATCAGCAGCGATTCGGCGCTTCGCCGGCCGGTCTCGTCGACCAGCCGGCCGTCGCGCAGGAAGACCACGCGGTCCGCCCAGGCGGCGTGGCGCGGTTCGTGGGTGACCATCATGGCGGCCGCCCCCGCGTCACAGCGTGCCCGCAGGACCGCCAGCACCGCCTCACCCGTGGTGGAGTCCAGCGCCCCGGTCGGCTCGTCCGCCAGCACCAGGCGGCGCTCCCCGATCAGTGCCCGGGCGATCGCCACCCGCTGCTGCTGGCCGCCCGACATGTCGTCGGGGAAACGATCCGCCAGCTCCCCGATCCCCACCTCGTCCAGCGCCGCCTGCGCCTCCCGGCGCGCCGCCCGGGTGGAGACCCCGTCCAACTCCCGCGGGAGCATGATGTTCTCCACCGCCGTCAACGCCGGGATCAGGTTGTAGTCCTGGAACACGTAGCCGATCGCCCGCCGCCGGACCTCCGCCAGCCGACGCCGCGACAGCTCACCCAGCGAACGCCCCTCCACCACCACCCGCCCCCCGCTGGGGCTGTCCAGGCCGCCCGCCAAGGTCAGCAGGGTCGACTTGCCCGACCCCGACGGCCCCATCACCGCGACGAACTCTCCTGGGTAGACCCGCAGGTCCACCTCGCGCAACGCGTGCACCTCCGCGGCGCCCTGCCCGTGCACCCGGCTCACCTGGTCCAGGTGGAGCACGGGTTCGGTGCGGTCCCGAAAGCCGGTGTCGATCAACGTTCCCCCAGTTGTTGCTTGGTGCGGCGCCGCCTGGGCGCCTCGGCGGCGGGGGCGGCAGCGGTCTGCCGCTCGCGGTGGTTGGCCAGCCGGGTCTCGCAGTGGTCCAGCCAGCGGATCTCGGCCTCGGCCTGGAAGATCAGCTGCTCGAGCACCAGCAGCCAGGCCAGTTCGGTCCCCTCGACCCCGCCGGCGGCCGCCTCGCCCGCCAGCGCCCGGGCCTTGAGCCGGGTGTAGTCCTGCAGCGCCTGGATGCTGTGCCGGCGCTGGGCCTGGACGACCCCGTGCACGTCCACCCCGGGCACGGTCACCGCCATCGCGAGCTTGATCGCCAGCTCGTCCCGGGGCGGGTTGGTCCGCGGCACCGGCGTGTCGAACCAGGCGCGCAGTTCCGTGCGTCCCTTCTCGGTGACGGCGTAGAAGAGGTGACCCTCCTCGTCCTCACCGTCGGGGACCACCAGGCCGTCGCGCTCCAGGCGACCGAGCGTGGTGTAGACCTGACCGACGTTCAACGGCCAGGTGGCACCGGTTCTGGCCTCGAACTCGGTGCGTAGCTGGTAGCCGTAACGGGGTCCCTGGTCGAGCAGGGCGAGCAGACCGTGTCTGATGGACATACCACGTATGTATACCCGGTATGCAGCGCAGTCTCAAGCTTCCGGCCTGCCTGGCGTACCGTCACCAGGTGTGAGCCCGCTTCGCATCGCCACCTTTAATCTGCTGCACGGCCAGCCGCTGGCCGCCGACGGCAGCCCGCTGCCCTACCCGGACCAGGCGGCCGACCCGCTCTTCGAGGCGATCGCCGCGCTGGACGCCGACGTGCTGGCGCTCCAGGAGGTGGACCGGTACCAGCAGCGGTCCGGCCTGAGCGACCAGAGCGCGGTGGCCGCCAAGGCGATGGGCGCCACCGACTGGCGGTTCGCGGCCGCACTGCACGGCAGGCCGGCACCGGTGGCCGGCTGGCTGCGCGAACCGGCGGTGCCGGGCCTGCGGGTCTACGGGCCCCAGGAGGTGGAGACCGCCACCGAGCTGCCCTCCTACGGCACCGCGCTGCTCACCCGGCTGCCGGTGCGGCACTGGCGGGCCCGGCGGTTCGCCCCCGCCCCGTTCGGACTGCCGCTGCGCGTGGCCGGGCGGCGCGGGCTCACGCCCGTGCCCGACGAGCCGCGGGCGGCGCTGGCGGCCGTCCTGGAGGGCGACCGCGGCCCGTTCACCGTGGTCGCCACCCACCTGTCCTTCGTGCCCGGTTGGAACATGGCCCAACTGGCCGGCATCCGCCGCTGGATCGCCGACCTGCCCCGCCCCTACCTGGTGCTCGGCGACTTCAATCTGGTCGGCCCGGTCCCGCGCACCGTGCTCGGCGGGGCCACCGCGCTGGACCGCACACCCGGCACCCGCCGGCGCCCGCGCGAGCCGCGCGCCCTGCGCCGCTCCCGCCCGCTGCCCGGTGCGCGGCGCCGCCCGGGCCGCGAGGGCTCGCCGCAGCTGCGCGGCTGGCACGACCTGGCCCGCACCCCCACCTACCCCTCGCACCGCCCGGCGGTGCAGTTCGATCACGTGCTGGCGGTGGGCGTGCCGCGCACGGCGGTGGGCACCGTGTCGGCGCCCCGGGTCGGGGTCTCGGACCACCGGCCGCTGCTGGTGGAGGTGGAGCTGTGATCCGTCGTCCCGACCCGGCCGGGAGGCCGAACTGACGCGAGCTCAGCCGGTCGAGCGGCCGCGACCCCTCGACCGCCGGCCGGACCGCGCTACTGGCGGGCCAGCCGGCCGTTCTGGTGCGGCAGTTGCTGCGGCCCGCCGTTGACCACCGGCTCGTACTGGAGCAGCAGCATCGCCGCGTCGTCCCCGAGCTGCCGCCCGACATGCCGCACCACGTCCGCGTGCAGCCGGTCCAGCACGTCCACCGGGCCGCCGGCCGCGCAGCCGGGCAGCCGCTCGGCCAGCGGGTAGAACCGGCCGGCCCGGTCCCGGGCCTCGATCACGCCGTCGGTGAAGAGCAGCACCCGGTCACCGGGCTCGAACGGCACCCGCTGGACCGGCGGCGCCACGTCGGCCGGGTCGAGCACGCCCAGCGGCGGCACCGTCTCCGCCAGCTCCAGCGCCCGCACCACGCCGTCGGCGCGCAGCAGCAGCGGAGCGGGGTGGCCGCAGTTGACGATCTCGGCGCTGCCGTCCGGGGCCACCCCGATCAGCACCAGGGTGACGAACTCCTCCTCAACCCCGGGGTGCTCGTGCTCGTGCAGCGCCCGGTCCAGGCTGACGGCCAGCCAGCCCGCCACCTTGTCCAGCGCCGGCTCCTGGTGCGCGGCCTCGCGGAAGGCGCCGAGCACGGCGGCGGCGGTCTCCACCGCGCTCAGGCCCTTGCCGCGCACGTCGCCGACCACCGCGCGCACCCCGTGCCGGGTGTTGACCACCTCGTAGAGGTCGCCGCCGATCCGGGCGTGCGCGGCGGCGGCCGCGTAGTGCACGGCGGCCCGCACGCTGCCCACCCGGTCGGGCACCGAGCGCAGCAGCACCCGGCGGGCGATCTCGGCCACCAGCTGGGCGTCGGCCAGCGCCTGCTCCTGGCGGACCCGCAGCGTGGCACTGACCCAGCTGATCGCGGTGACCAGGGCGATCGCGAAGACCGTGGCGCTGTGCACCGACTCGCCGAGCACGTGGTTGTAGCCGGCCAGGGCGAAGGCGGCGAACTCGGCCAGCAGGCCGGTCAGGATCGGGTACCAGACCCGGCGGCTGACGATCGCCGCCAGCGCGGGCACGGCGGTGAGGGCCGGTTCGACCGTCACCTCGATGGTGCTGAAGTAGTCCAGGCAGACCACCAGCGCCATGCCGATGAACGGCAGGGCCAGTGCGGTCCTGGGCCAGGTGCCCGTCGGGCGGACGGTCGCCGGGCCTCGGGTCGGACCGGCGAACCGGTCTCGGAACCAACCGGTCGCGCTCGACTTCCCAGTGGCGCTCAACTTAGGTGTCTCCAGCAGAAGGCGCCCGGTGCTCGCTGAGCACCTGCGGCAATGACTGAGGGTGAGGGGCGGGGCCTGTCCGGCGGCCGAGCAGACGCGGGTGACCGGTTACCGACCCCACCATAGGCGCGAAACGTGCACGACGCATCGGTTTCGCGCGACTCCGTGACGAGATGGATGCTCTCTGTGACCTATTAGTCACTCTTCCCGACCAGAAGCGTTTCCAACGCATTCCGGTCAGGAAGTCCTGTCGGTCTTTCGATCCGCCCGCTGCGGACGTAGCAGAAGGCGGCGGTGACCTGCTCCAGCGGCAGGTCGCGCTGCTCGGCCCAGGCGAGGCGGTAGATGGCCAGCTGCAGCGGGTCGGCGTCCTCCTGGTGGCCGGTCTTCCAGTCCACCACCTCGTAGCGGTAACCACCCCGTGACCCAGTGTCGTCGTCACGCTCCCGATACACCGCGTCGATCCGGCCGCGCACCACCCGCCCGGCGAGCACCACCTGAACCGGCGCCTCGACCCGGTAGGGCCGCCGGTGCGCGTAGGGGCCGCGCAGGAAGGCCTCCTTGAGCCGTTCCAGATCGCGCTCGTCCTCGATCCCGTCGTCCGCCGCGTCCTCGGGGCCCAGCAGCGCGTCCGGTTCGAGCAGCGGCAGCGGGGCGTACCGCGCCTGGATCCAGGCATGGAAGCGGGTGCCGCGCCGGGCCGGGCCGGCCGGCGGGCGGGGCATCGGACGGGCCAGCTCGTGGGCCAGGCCGTCCGGGTCGGCGGCCAGCCGCATCAGCTGGGTGGCGGAGAGCGCAGGGGGCAGCGGCACGGCGCGCTCGGTGCGCCGGGCGCGCTCCAGCTCGCCGAGCAGCGCGTTCAGGTCGCGGTCCCAGGAGTCCACCTGGCGCTGCTCCTCCGGCGCGAGCGGCTCCGGCGCGGGAGCCGGGGCGCCCGCCAGCCGGGCACCGATCACCTGGGCCACCCGCCGGCGGGCCAGGTGGGCGCCGGAGTCCAGCGGCAGCGGCCACGGCGTCTCGCCGGCCGGGCGCAGCGCGGGGTTCTCGGCGTCCTCGACCGGTGGCTCGGCCCACTGCTCGACCTCGCCCGCGCCCGGCTGCTCGGCATGCGCGCGCAGCGCCTCCAGGTACTCGGAGGGACCGCGCCGGGTGCTCTGCGTCGGGCCCCACCAGTGGCCGCCGGCCAGCAGCAGCGAGCGCGGACGGGTCACGGCGACGTAGCCGAGCCGCAGTTCCTCGGTGCCGGTCTGGTCCTTGAGGGCGGCCTTGAAGGCGGTCATGCCCTTGGCCGTCCAGTCCGCCACCTCGGGCAGGGTGGCCGCGTCGCCGCGCAGCGGGTAGGGCAGCACCGCCCGGCGGCTGGTCCAGCGCTCCCGGCCGCGGCTGCTCGGGAAGGCGCCCTTGACCAGTCCGGGCAGCGCCACCACGTCCCATTCCAGGCCCTTGGACTTGTGCGCGGTGAGCACCTTCACGGTGTCCTCGCCGCCGGGCAGGCTGCTGTCCAACCCCCGGTCGTACTCCTCGGCGGCGCGCAGGAAGGCCAGGAAGGCGGACAGGCCCGGGTCGCCGTCCAGGTCGGCGAAGCCGGCCGCGACGTCCAGGAAGGCCTGCAGGGTCTCGCGGCGGCGGGCGGCCAGCGCGAGCGGGGAGGCGGAGAGTTCGACGTCCAGGCCGGTGGCGGCGAGCACCCGGTGCAGCACGTCCATCAGCGGGTCGGCCAGCGCCCGGCGCAGGTCGCGGATCTCCCTGGCGAGGTAGGCGAAGCGCGTCCGGGCCTCGGCCGAGAAGGGCAGCTCGTCCGGCTGCTCGCCGGCGTTGACGAAGGTCTCCAGCGCGTCGCAGAGCGAGACCACCTCGGTCGGGTCGGTCTCCGCGACGGCGGCGGAGAGCGCGTCGGCGCCGCCCGCCCGGGCGGTGCGGACCAGGCCGGCGGCACGTCGGCCGAGCAGGGCCAGGTCGCGCGGGCCGATCCGCCAGCGCGGGCCGATCAGCAGCCGCACCAGGGCGGCGTTGGCGGTGGGGTCCTGCAGCACCTCGCAGACCGCGACCAGGTCGGCCACCTCGGGCAGCTGGAGCAGGCCGCCCAGACCCACCACCTCGACCGGGACCTCGCGGGCCACCAGCGCGGCGTGGATGTCGGGGAAGGCCGCGCCGCCGCGGCAGAGCACCGCGATCGAGCCGGGCGCGGTGCCGGTGCGGACCAGGTGGGCGATCGAGTCGGCCAGCCAGTCGATCTCCTCGGCGTGGGTGGGCAGCAGGGCGACCCGGATCAGGCCGTCCCGCTCCGCGCCGGGGGCCGGTCGCAGTGCCTCGACGCCCTGGTGGCGGGCCCGCAGCGGAGCGGCCAGCTCGTTGGCGAAGGCCAGCAGGCGACCGCCGCTGCGGCGGTTCTCACTGAGCGCGTAGCGGGCGCCCGGGCCGCCGTCGGCCTTCGGGAAGTGGGCGGGGAAGTCGTCCAGGTTGGCCACCGAGGCGCCGCGCCAGCCGTAGATCGCCTGGCAGGGGTCGCCGACGGCGGTCACCGGGTGGCCGCCGGGGTACGCCGGGGTGGCGCCGAAGAGGCCGGCCAGCAGCAGGCGCTGGGCGACCGAGGTGTCCTGGTACTCGTCCAGCAGCACCACCTGGTACTGCTCACGCAGCAGCCGGCCGACCTCCGGGCGCTGCTGGGCGAGGCGGGCCGAGGCCGCGATCTGGTCGCCGAAGTCCAGCAGGCCCGCCGCGCGCTTGCGGCGGCGGTACTCCTCGACCAGGGTGAGCAGCTCCTGGCGGCCCTGGGCGGCCTCGGGGACGTCCCGCAGCTCCTGGTTGGTCAGCTTGACGCCGGCCAGCTCGGCCAGCAGTTCGGCGTCGAAGGCCCGCAGCGCGGCGGGCTCCACCAGGTGCTCGGCCAGCTCGGCGTCGAGCGCGGTCAGCTCGCTCACCAGGGCCGAGAAGCGGTCCTTGAGATGCGGGAACGGGCCGCGGGCGGAGCGCAGCACCCGGGCCGCCAGCTGGAACCGGGTGGCGTCGGCGAGCAGCCGGACATCGGGCTCGATGCCGATCCGCAGGCCGTGTTCCTTGAGCAGCCGGCCGGCGAAGGCGTGGTAGGTGGAGATCTCCGGCTCGCCGACGACCGCCGCGTCCTCCCGCAGGCCGGCCCGGGCCAGCGCGGTGCGCACCCGCTCGGCCAGCTCGGCGGCGGCCTTGTTGGTGAAGGTCAGCCCGAGCACCTGATCGGGGCGCACCGCCCCCGAACCGACCAGCCAGACCACCCGGGCGGCCATCACCGTGGTCTTCCCCGAGCCCGCCCCGGCAACGATCACGGCAGGCTCCAGCGGGGCGCCGATGGCGCGCATCTGCTCCCGGTTGAAGGGGATGCCGAGCAGCTCCTTGAGCTGGTCGGGGTGGCTGAGCATGGGGACACGGTAGTCGGGCCCGCCGACACAGCGCCTAGTCGATCAGCTGGCGGCCGTCGCGCTGGGCCGAGCAACTGCGCTTGAAGGTGCAGTTCCCGCAGGCGTCCCCGGTGGTCGGGACGAAGCGCTCGGCCAGGACCCGGCCCGCCGCGTCGGCGAGCAGGTTCTCGATCCACGGCTCGCCGTCGGCGGGCGGCTGGTGCTGGACCTTGGGAGCGTCCGGCAGCTTCTTGTCCTCGAAGCGCAGCTGGACCAGCTCGGCCCCGCCCAGCGGCGGCCGGTCGTTCACCAGGTCGTCCAGCGCCCCCGCGCGGACCGCCAGCTGGTAGACCGCCAGCTGCTTGTGCTCCGGCAGCGACTTGTCGCTCGGGACCCGCTTGCCCGTCTTGAAGTCGACCACGTACGCCCGGCCGACCGCGTCCTGCTCGACCCGGTCCATCACGCCGCGGATCCGCACCGCGAGCTCGCCCACCGGCAGAGTCAGGTCGAAGCCGTGCTCGGTGGCCAGCGTGGTGCGCCCGCGCTCCAGCACGTGCCAGTGCAGGAACCGCTCCAGGGCGGCCCTGGCCTGCGTCTTCTCCTGCGCCGACTTCCAGGGGGCGTCGAAGGCGAGCGCGTCCCAGACCGTGTCCAGCCGGTCCAGCAGCACCGCGAGGTCGGCCGGCGAGCGCCCGGAGCCCACCTCGTCGGCCAGCGCGTGCAGCACGTTGCCGAAGCCCTGGGCGCCGGAGGTGGCGGTCTGCGCGTTGACCTCCTTGGTCAGGAACCACTGCAGCGAGCAGGCGTCGAGCTGCTCCAGACCGCTGCCGGAGAGCTGCACCGGGCGGTCGGGCTCGCGCAGCGGCACCGGGTTGCTGGTCACCTCGGCCATCCCCCACCAGCGGTCGGGGTGGGCGGCCGGCACCAGCACGGTGCCGTCCTCGCCGCGCGCGGCGGCGAGGACGGCGAGCCGCTCGGCGGCGGTGCGGCGCAGCTCGGGCGAGCGGGCCGGATCGACGGTGACCGCGCGCAGCTCGGCGACCAGCGCGGCGACCGACAGCGGGCGGCGCGGGCGGTGGGTGACGTCCTCGACGGTGACGTCCGGGGTGCGGCGCAGCACCTTGCCGGTGCGGGCGTCGAGTTGCTCGCGGTAGAGCTCGCGCAGGAACCGGGAGGGCTCGTCGCCGTCCTCGGCCGGCGCCTTGACGGCGGTCACGATCAGGCGCTCCTTGGCCCGGGTGGCGGCCACGTAGAAGAGCCGGCGCTCCTCGGCGAGCAGGGCGCCCGGGGTGAGCGGCTCGGCCAGGCCGTCGCGGCCGATCCGGTCGGCCTCCAGGAGCGAGCCGCGCCGGCGCAGGTCTGGCCAGAGCCCCTCCTGCACGCCGGCCACCACGACCAGCCGCCACTCCAGGCCCTTGGCCCGGTGCGCGGTCATCAGCCGCACCGCCTCGGAGCGGGCGGTGCGCACCGTCAGGGTGTCGGCGGCGATGTCCTGGGCCTCGACCTCGGCGAGCAGGTCGAGGGCGCCGCGGTGCCCGGTGACCTGGTCCTCGGCCCGGGCAGCGGTCTCGAAGAGTGCGCAGAGCGCGTCCAGGTCGCGGTCGGCGTTGCGGCCGACGGCGCCACCGCGCAGCGCGGCCCGCTCCAGCCGCTCGCGCCAGCGGGGGCTGCCGTCCCAGAGCTCCCAGAGCGCCTCCTCGGCGGTGCCGCCACCGACCAGCAGGTCGCGCACCTTGCGCAGCAGCATGCCGAGCTCGCGGGCCCGCCGGGCGGGCGGCAGGTCGAGGGTGACCAGCTGCTCGGGGTGGGCCAGCGCCTCACGGACCAGCTCGTCCGAGGGGCGCACCATGGCGGCCGGCCCGCCCTGGCCGGCCTCCTCCGCCGCCGCCGCCAGGACCGCTGCCCGCTCCTCCTCGCGCAGCGCCCGCCCCAGCCGGCGCAGGTCGGAGCCGTCCAGACCGCCGAGCGGACCGGTCAGCAGGGTGTGCGCGAGCTCCACCGTGAGCGGATCCGGCGGCCCGGCCGCATCAGCCGGGTCGGTCGGGTCGCCGGACGTCGACCCGTCCGACTTCTGCCACACGGCCCCCTCCGCGCAGACCCGCAGCGCGAGCAGCAGCGGCACCACGGCCGGTTCCTCACGCAGCGGCAGGTCGTCGCCGTCGATCTCCAGCGGGACACCGGCCGCGCTCAGCGCCCGCCGCACCCCGGGGATGGCCCGCGCGCCGGCCCGCACCAGCACCGCCATCTCGCCCCACGGCACGCCGTCCTCCAGGTGCGCGCGGCGCAGCAGGTCGGCGATGCTCTCCAGCTCGGTCCCCGGAGTGGGATAGGTGTAGATCTCCACCGTCCCGGCGGGGCCCGCCCGCCCGGGCAGCAGTGCCCGGTGCTGGGCCAGCTTCTGGGCCGGCAGCCGGCCCATCGGCAGCCGCTCGACCAGCTCGCGCGAGGCCGCCAGCAGCGTCGGCGCCGAGCGGCGCGACACCCGCAGCACCTTGACCTCGGCCGGCTGGCCGTCGCGCTGCCGGAACTGCTGCGGGAAGTCCAGGATCCCGTTCACGTCGGCCCCGCGGAACGCGTAGATCGACTGGTCCGGATCCCCCACCGCGACCAGGTCCCGCCCGCCGCCCGCCAGCTGCCGCAGCAGCCGCACCTGGGCCGGGTCGGTGTCCTGGTACTCGTCCACGAAGACCACGTCGTAGCGGGCGGCGAGGTCCTCGGCGGCCCCGCCGGCCCGCTCCGCGAGCAGCACCGCGCGGTGCACCAGCTCCGCGTAGTCCAGCACCCCGCGCAGGTCCAGCACGTCCAGGTAGTCGGCCAGGAAGTGCGCGGCCGCCGCCCAGTCGGGCCGCTGGACGCCCTCGGCGAACCGGGCCAGCTCCGCCTCGCCGAGTCCCAGCTCCCGGCTGCGGGCCAGCACCGCGCGCACCTCGTCGGCGAAACCGCGGGTGGTCAGACAGGCCCGCAGGTCCAGCGGCCAGCCGATCCGGGACCGGCCGGCCGCCGCGTCCTCGGCGCCGCCGGCCAGCAGCTCGCGCACCATCACGTCCTGCTCGGGGCCGGAGAGCAGCCGCAGCGGCTCGGCGAACCGCTCGGGCTCCTGCTCGGCGCGCAGCAGCGCGTAGCAGAACGAGTGGAAGGTGGTGGCCTGCGGCGCCGCCGCCAGCCGCACCGCCATCCGGTCGCGCAGCTCCATCGCGGCCTTGCGGCTGAAGGTGAGCACCAGGATCCGCTCGGGATCGGTGCCCCGCTCGATCCGCCGGGCCACCGCCTCGACCAGGGTGGTGGTCTTCCCGGTGCCGGGCCCCGCGAGCACCAGCAGCGGACCGCCCGCGTGCTCGGCCACCGCGCGCTGGTACTCGTCCAGCACGGGCGGCTCGGGCGTCGCGAGCGGGCTGCGCACCAAGCGGTAGGGAGAGGCCACGGAAGTCCTGCGGGTCGGCGACGAAGGGATCCCCTGGAAGAGAGGGAGTCCTCAGACCGACCGGCACATGGTGGGCGGTCGGTCTTAGAGCCTACGAGATCCACCGGCGCGCGCGGGAACGGGTGCGCCCGTCCCTGGTCCGCCGGGGCGTTCGGCGAGGCAGGATGCTGGTGTGCCCGTGCTACCGACCGTCCCAGCGGGCCTGCCGCAGGTCGACCCGCGGCAGGTCCTCGGCCGCCTGCGAGCCGCGGGCGGGTCCTCGGCCCGCGGTGCTGCGCAGCGGCGTCGCCTCCTGCCGGTAGGCGGCCAGCGCCCGCTGCTCGTGGCCCGGCAGCAGCGCGCCGTCCGCCCTGACCACCCGCCACCAGGCGACGGTGCCGCCGTAGCGGGCCATCACGGTGCCGACCTGGCGCGGCCCGCCCTGCTCCAGGTACTCGGCGACATCCCCGTACGTCATGACCCGCCCCGGCGGGATACGGTCGACCAGTTCGAGCACCAGCTCGGCGAACGGGGGCAGGTCGGCGGCGGCTCGAGGGCCCGCGCTGTTGTCCGTCACCCGGGCATTCTTGCCCATCCGGACCAGTCCCGGAGCACCTGCGGGGTATTCGCCGCGCCCGGTCCGGCCCCTGTCCGGCGACCGGTCACGGAGCATGCCACCATCTTCGGGGCGGTGAGTGGTGATACGAGGACAAGACCAGATGACCGGGACGGTTGACGTGGACGTGGACGAGAGTGCCGGAGAATCCGGCTCCACGATCCCGCCGACCGAGGAGCCCAAGGTCTCGCTGGTGAAGCCGGCGGCGCGACGGCATCCGGCGGCGACGCCCGCGCCGGAGCCCGTGGCAGTGTCGGCCCCGCTGCTGCCGGTGCCGGCCGAGGACGAGGACGACGGCGACCGCCTCGCGGTGGACGAGCCGCTGCTCGCCGCCCGCACGCACCGCCCCTCCGACCTGATCCGCTTCGTGGCCGGCCTGCTCGGCATCATCGCCGTCTTCGTCATCGCGGGCATCGCCACCTCGACCACCAGCGGCATCTCGACGGACATCCAGGCCAACGTCAAGCACGTGGCGCCCTGGCTGACCACCGTCCTGAGCCTGGTCTCCACCGTGGCGGTGCTGGCCGTACCCGTGGCCTTCGCGGTCGAGCGGCTGATCAAGCGGGACGGCCTGCGGGTGGCCGACGGCGTGCTCGCCTCGGTGCTCGCCTACGGCGTGACGCTGGCGGTGGACTGGTGGGTGGCCGAGGGCGCCTCGGAGAACATCCGCAAGGCGCTGACCCGGCTGCCGACGGTGGCCGGTGGCCCGATCAGCGAGCCGGTGCACGGCTACCTGGCGCCGGTGATCGCCTACATGACGGCGGTCGGCATGGTCAGCCGGCCGCGCTGGCGGCTCGCGCTCTGGTCCGTCGTACTGCTCAGCGGCGCCGCCGAGCTGATCGGCAGCGACACCACCCCGCTCTCGCTGCTGCTGACCGTGCTGATCGGCTGGTCGGTGGCCTGCGGCACGCTCTACGCGATCGGCTCGCCCAACATCCGGCCGACCGGGCAGCACCTGATGCTCGGCCTGCGCCGGCTCGGCTTCACGCCGCGCAACGCGCACCGCGCACCGGACGCCCCCGGCGGTACCCGGCGGTACTTCGTCAACCAGCAGGACGCCCCGGCGCTGGACGTCCACATCATCGACCGCGAGCAGCAGGCCTCCGGCTTCTTCTACCGGGTCTGGCGCCGGGCCCGGCTGCGCTCGGTGGCGGTGCGGCGCAGCCCGCAGTCGCTGCGCCAGGCGCTGGAGCAGGAGGCGCTGATCGCCTACGCGGCGGCGGCGGCCGGCGCCCGCGCCCCGCAGCTGGTGGCCACCTCCGAGCTGGGTCCGGACGCCGCGGTCCTGGTCTACGAGAAGGTCGAGGGCCGCATCCTCGACGAGCTGCCCGACGAGCAGATCACCGACGAGGTGATGGCCTCGTTCTGGGAGTCGGTCGGCTCCCTGCACCAGCGCCGGATCGCGCACCGCCGGCTGACCGGCGAGTCGCTGCTGGTGGTGGACGAGAAGCTGGGCACGCTGGTCAACCTCTCCGGCGGCGACATCGCGGCCGGCGACCTGACCCTGCGGATCGACATCGCGCAGTTGCTGACCACCTTCGCGCTGCGGATCGGCCCCGAGCGCTCGGTCGCGATCGCCAACCGGGTGCTGGGCGCCGAGAAGGTGGCGGCCGCGCTGCCGCTGCTGCAGCCGGTCGGGATGAGCCGGCAGACCCGTGCCGACCTGGCCAAGCAGGCCAAGGAGCGCAAGGCCGCCGCGCAGGCGCTGGCGGTCGAGCAGGTGGCGGCCGGCGAGAAGACCCGGGAGGCGGCCGAGGAGGACATCGCCGCGGCCGGCGAGGATCTGCTGAGCCGGATCCGCGGCCAGATCCTGGAGATCGCCCCGGAGGCCCCGCTGGCTCCCGCCAAGCTGGAGCGGCTCAAGCCGAAGACGCTGATAACGGTGATCGCGCTGGCCTTCGCCGGCTACCTGGCGGTCACCACCATCCAGCCGGGCCAGCTGAAGCTCTCCCACATGAACTGGGCCTGGGCCGCGGCCGCGCTGGCCGCCGCCACGGCGAGCTACGGCGCCGCGGCGATGAGCCTGACCGGCTTCGTGCCCGAGCGGCTGCCGTTCAGGCGGACGGTGGCGGCGCAGCTGGCCGGCTCCTTCGTGAAGCTGGTGGCCCCGGCCGCGATCGGCGGCATCGCGCTCAACACCCGCTACCTGCAGAAGCAGGGCGTGCGGCCCGGGCAGGCGGTGGCCAGTGTGGGCGCCTCGCAGCTGGCCGGCCTGGGCGGGCACCTGCTGCTGCTGTTCTGCTTCGGCCTGATCACCGGCAGCCAGGGCGCCGGGGACATCGGCAGCGAGCGCGCCGTGATCATCGGCGTGCTGACCGCGGCCGTGCTGGCACTGGTGATCGCGGCGGTCGGTCCGCTGCGCCGGTTCGTGGTGACCCGGGTCCGCTCGCTCTTCTTCGGCGTGGTGCCGCGGATGCTCGACCTGATGCAGACCCCCAGCAAGCTGGTGACGGGCTTCGGCGGCATCCTGCTGCTGACCCTGGCCTTCACCGCCTGCCTGGACGCCTCGGTCAAGGCCTTCGGCGGCTCGATGAGCTTCGCCACCGTCGCGGTGATCTTCCTGACCGCCAACGCGGCCGGGTCCGCCGTGCCGACCCCGGGCGGCATCGGCGCGATCGAAGGCGCCCTGATCGTCGCCTTGGTGACCCTCGGGCTGCCGGCCGCCACCGCCACCTCGGCGGTCTTCCTGTTCCGGGCGCTCACCTTCTGGCTGCCGGTGCTGCCCGGCTGGATCGCCTACAGCTATCTGCAACGCACGGGCGCGATCTAGGACGGCGGCGGCGGACAGCCGAAGAGGCCGGCCCCCACGAGGGGGACCGGCCTCTTCGGCTGTGCTTCGGATCAGGCTGTACGTCAGATCAGGCCGTGCGTCGGATCAGTAGACCGGCTTCTCGGGCTCGATCTGGTTGACCCAGCCGATCACGCCGCCGCCCAGGTGGACGGAGTTGGCGAAGCCGGCCGCCTTGAGCACGGCCAGCACCTCGGCCGAGCGGACCCCGGTCTTGCAGTGCAGCACGATCTTCCTGTCCTGCGGCAGCTTCTCCAGCGCGTTCCCCATCAGGAACTCGTTCTTGGGGATGAGCACCGCACCCGGGATGCTGACGATCTCGTACTCGTTCTGCTCGCGGACGTCGATCAGCAGGATGTCCTCGTGGTTGTCCTGCATCTCCTTGAGCTGCTTGGCCGTGATGGTCGAGCCGAGCGCGGCCTCCTGGGCCTCCTCCGAGATCGCCCCGCAGAACGCCTCGTAGTCGATGAGCTCGGTGACCGTCGGGTTCTCGCCGCAGAGCGCGCAGTCGGGGTCCTTGCGGACCTTGACCTGGCGGTAGTTCATCTCCAGGGCGTCGTAGATCATCAGCCGGCCGACCAGCGGCTCGCCGACTCCGGTCAGCAGCTTGATCGCCTCGGTGACCTGGATCGAGCCGATCGAGGCGCAGAGCACCCCGAGCACGCCACCCTCGGCGCAGGACGGGACCATGCCCGGCGGCGGCGCCTCCGGGTAGAGGCAGCGGTAGCACGGGCCGTGCTCGGCCCAGAAGACGCTGGCCTGGCCGTCGAACCGGTAGATCGAGCCCCAGACGTACGGCTTGCCGAGCAGCACCGCGGCGTCGTTCACCAGGTACCGGGTGGCGAAGTTGTCGGTGCCGTCGACGATCAGGTCGTAGCCGGAGAAGATCTCCATCACGTTGTCGTTGTCCAGGCGCTCGTCGTGCAGGATCACCTTGACGTACGGGTTGATCTCCTGCACCGAGTCCCGCGCCGACTCGCCCTTGGAGCGGCCGATGTCGGACTGACCGTGAATGATCTGCCGCTGCAGGTTCGACTCGTCGACGGTGTCGAACTCGACGATGCCGAGCGTGCCCACACCGGCCGCGGCCAGGTACATCAGCGCCGGCGAGCCGAGGCCGCCGGCGCCCACGCAGAGCACCTTGGCGTTCTTCAGCCGCTTCTGCCCGGCCATCCCGACGTCCGGGATGATCAGGTGGCGGGAGTACCGGCGGACCTCGTCTACGGTGAGCTCGGCGGCCGGCTCGACCAGGGGTGGCAGCGACACGGGGACTCCGATGGTCGTCTATACGGTCTTTCCTTCAACCAACAGTGTCATGCCGGTGCGGTATTCCGAGACAGCAGGTCCGGCAGGTGAGACAGCCACCGCCGGATGCTGGGCACCGGCCCCGCGGCGCGCCCGGCCGGCCCGGCTACACCCGGCAGGCGGTCTCCAGCCAGACATCGCCCAGCGACTCCTCCAGTGGGGTCTGGGCCCGCCAGCCGAGCCGCTCGCGCGCGGTGCGGACATCGGCCTGCCGCCAGGGCACCGGCTCGACCACCGGACGCGGCTCGGGGGGCGCGAGCACGGCGGCGCCGGAGAGCGGTGGCTCCGCGGCGGCCTGCGCGGGCAGCGCCACCGTGCGGATCTCCTCGCTCAGCGCGCCCTCGAATCCCGCCGCCCGCACCAGCAGCTCCGCCGCCTCACGAGCCCGGACGGCGTGCCCGCTGCCGATGTTGATCACCCCGGTGGCGGCCGAGACCGCCGCCGCCAGCACCGCGTGCGCCACGTCGCGGACATCGACGAAATCCCGGAACGGGGACAGGTCCGGCATCCGGACCTGGCTCTCCTGTTGCTCCAGGGCCCGGCGCAGCCCTTCGGCGAGCCGGCCGAAGAGCGAGGCGGCCGGCGTGCCGGGGCCGACCACGTCGAAGACCCGCAGCACCGCCGCGTCCAGCCCGGAGGAGAGCACCAGCTCGGTGCCGGCCAGCTTGGACACCCCGTACGGGCCGACCGGCCGCGGCTCGGCGCTCTCCGCGACCGGCGCGCCGACGGGCACCGAGCCGTACTCGGCGGCCGAGCCGATGTGCACCAGCCGGGCCGGTTCCCGACTGCGCCGGATCGCCTCGCAGACGGTCGCCACGGCGAGCGCGTTGGCCCGCACCAGGGCCCGCGAGGTCCCGTAGGTGGCACCGGCGCAGTTGACCACCACCTGTGGCGCCACCGCGTCCAGGAACCGGGCCAGCGCTCCGGGGCTCCCGGCCGCCAGGTCGAACCTGATGTCGGCCGAATCCCGCCGCCCGAGCACCGTGACCTGCAGGTCGCGATCCACCAGCAGCCGATCGGCGACCCGACGGCCGATGTAGCCGCCGGCACCCAGCAGCAGCACCCTCATCCCAGACTCCTGACCATTGCCTTCGATTGATTGACGTGGTTCCCGAGCCGGCGGCCCCGCACCGCCGCACCGCACCGCCGCCTCACCGGTGCGCCTGCGGGCGGCCGAGCGCCACCCACGCGTACGGCAGCAGCACCACGGCCGCCGTGCCGGTGGCCAGCGCCGTCAGCGCGCCCGGGGCCGCCGCCCAGCCGGCCGGCAGCAGGCCGCAGGACCGCACCGCCGACAGGCCCGCGCCGAGCCCGTCGGCGGTGAGTAAGCCGGCCAGCGCGACGCTCTGCCGACCGCAGCGGCGCAGCGCGGCGGCGACCGCGATCAGCAGGCCGAGCGAGGCCTGGGCCACCCACTGGGTGGGGCCGGCCCGGTGGATCACGGCCTGCAGCAGCCCGCCGGCGGCCGGGCCCGGGCGCGGGGCGATCGCGGTGAGCACCGCGAGCGCGGTGAAGCTGGTCAGCGCGAGCACCGCCAGGTGCAGCCCGAGGGCCACCGGCAGCACCGGACGCATCCGGGCCCGGAACTGCGCGAGCGTGCCGACCGTGCGCAGCTGGACCTGGCCCGCGTGCCGCACCCAGCGGGCCGCCCGGTCGGCGGCACCGCAGGCCGCCCAGGCCGCGAGCACCAGCGCCGCCGCCGTACCGACCTGCGACGGGCCGCTCGAGCCGGCCGACCCCGCCGCCGGGCCCGGTCTCCCGGCCGCGGCGCCGAGCACGGTGACCAGCGGCAGCAGCAGCGCTCCGAGCAGCGCGCCCCGCGCCCAACAGCGGTGGCGCCACCCGGAGGCGCGCTGCGGCGGCCGCGGCCCGGCCACGGCCGGGGTCCCGGGCGGCGGCTCGTCGTCCGCGGGCTTGCGCGGCACCCGGGCGTAGAGCTCCTCGGCGAGCGAGAAGACGTCCGCGTGCCGGTAGCGCCGGGCCGCGGCGGACCCCAGGCCGGCCTCCTCCAGCACGGCGGCGATCTCCCACGGGTGGGTGGCCCGCTCGCACAACTCCCGGTGCTCCGCCAGCAGTTCCCGTACCGGGTCGGCCCCGCCCCCGCCCATCAGTGCGCCCGCGCCATCGTGTCGGCCGCCGTGCCGGCCACCCAGAATTCGGCCGGCCGCGCGAACGGCCGGGGCAGCGCCCCGAAGCGGCGCTCGGCGGCCGGGAAAGCCGGCCAGCGGGAGACCAGCTCCAGGTAGATCTCCCGGAACGCGGCCACCACCGGCTCCACCGCGAACCGCTCCTGCGCCCGCAACCGCCCGGCCAGCCCCAGCCGGGCCCGCCGCTCCCCGTCGCCGAGCAGCGCCAGGCAGGCGACGCCCAGCGCCGCCGGATCGCCCGGCGGCACCAGCAGCCCGGTCGGCCCGACCACCTCACGGGTCACCCCGACATCGGTGGCGATCAGCGCCCGCCCGCTGAGCATCGCCGAGACCAGTGCCCCGGGACCTCGCCGGGCCCGTGCGGAGAACACCGCCACCGTCCCGTCCGCCCAGTCGCCGGCAGACTCCCCTGCTGCACCCTGGAAGACCGCGGCGTCCCCCAGCCGCAGCCGCCGGGCCAGCTCCGCGCAGTGCTCGCGGTACCCGGGCACCCCTTCGGGGCCGCGCAGCAGCAGCCGCGCCTGCGGCGACTCGGCGCGCACTTGGGCGAAGGCGTGCAGCATCAGCTCCGGATCGCCGGCCGGCTCCAGCCGCCCGGTCCAGAGCAGCGTGGGCCGGGTCGGCTCGGCACCGGCCGCCGGGTGGTCCACCGCCGCCGTACCCCGGTAGACCACCCGGATCCGCTCCTGGGAGGCCCCGCAGCGCAACTGCCAGTCGCGGTCGTAGGAGCTGCCGGGGGTGAGCAGCGCGGCCTGCCGGTAGGTCTCCACGGTCAGCAGCCGGAAGAAGGAGAGCAGCAGCGCCCGCACCGGCCAGCGGTAGGGCGCCTGCCGGTAGCCCAGGTACTGCTCGCGCAGGTGCAGGCCGTGCTCGGTCAGCACGAAGGGGACCCCGTGCAGCCGCTTGGCCACCAGCGCGGGCAGCGCGGCGGGCCCACCGCCGACCACATGGCACAGGTCGGCGCCGCCCAGGCCGCCGGGCCCGGTGCCGTACCAGTCGGCCGCGAGCGGGCGCAGGCACTGCTCGAGCAGGTCCCCGGCGACCAGCACATCACGCAGCAGCGGCTGCCCGGCGGCGGTGTCGGCGCCGGGTGCGGTCCAGACCCGCTCCAGCACCTGGTGTGCGTGCTCGGAGGCCAGGAACGCGGGCAACGCGCCGTCCTGCTGGGCCAGTTCGGCCAGCGCGTGCAGGCCTGCCGCGAAGCCGGCCCGCTCGCGCGGCAGGACCAGGGCTCTGACCAGGTCCTCGTAGGCGCGGGCATAGTGCCGGCGGCGGATCGCACCCGGCCCGCGCCCCCCGCGCGGCGGGCCGCCGAGCACCAGCGTGCGCACTCCGGGCTGCGGCTCGGCGGCGGCCTCGGCCTCGGGCAGCAGCAGAAAGCGCTCGAACTCGTGCTCCGGCAGCCCGGCGGTGAGCCGCTCGCACCAGCCGGCGGCACGCTGGGCAGGCGGGCGGGCACCCTCGGTGAGCAGGGCAATGCGCATGACGACCTCCGATGGCAGAACTGTGAACGCGGTGGACGCGGCCGGACCCGCTGTTGCGGCACCAGGGACACCCCGACCCTGACGGCCGGTCAGAACGGCGGGAGCACCCGCCCTTGAGTCACGTTCGGGGCGCCCCCGCGCCCCCACCGCACGACCAACCCCCACGGCCGCGCCACCGGGCGATCACCCGGCCCCGACGGGGCAACCCCCGCCCACTGCTCACTTCAAACACACCCTCGGGCGCCCGCCCCGGCTCACCGGCGGCCACGCCCCCCACATCTGTTCGGTCCGACACCACGAAGGTAGAGCGCACTGCCCGCCGGACGACGCTCAGCGGCCCGCCTGCCACCTGAACGAGTGAACGTCCGTAACCTCATTCGGCCCCTGACGTTCGGTCAGCCCGTCACCTCACGCAGCAACTCCCTTACCGCCCGCCCCACCTGCGCCGGGTGCTCCATCATCGCCACGTGCCCGGACTCCGGCAGCACCAGCAGCCGGGCGTCCTGGAAGGCGGCGCAGGCCCGGGCCGCCGAGCGGTACGAGACGAGCTTGTCGCGCAGCCCGTACACCAGCAGCACCGGCGCCTCGACCCGCCGGGCCTGCCGCCACAGCGCCTGGTCGCCGCGCTCGGTGTAGGCCGAGACGATCCCGCGCGCCGAGCCGACCAGCACCTGCATCGCGTACGGCAGCCCCAGCCGCCGCCGGTACTCGGCCACCGCCGACTCGCGGCGCTCGACCGGGATCTCCCGCGCGTTGCCGTAGACCAGGTCGAGCAGCCCGTCGGTGGCCTGCTCCACGCTGCGCCCGTCCGCCGGGATCCGCCGCAGCAGCCTGGGCACGCCGGGCACCGCCAGCGCGGCGGTGGGCAGCGCGGTGTGCTGCGGTGGCAGTTCGGGCAACGCGGGCGAGATCAGGGTCAGGCTGAGCACCAGGTCGGGACGGAGCGCGGCCAGCCGCACCGCCACCGCGCCGCCGAGCGAGTTGCCGAACAGGTGCACGGGGCCGCGCCCGCTCGCCTCCAGGTAGCCGATCACCGCCCGCATGTGCCCGGAGACCGAGAGGTTGCCGTCCACCGGCGGCGGCGACCAGCCGAAGCCCGGCAGGTCCAGCGCCTCACCACGGACCACCCCGACCAGCTCGTCCATCAGCTCGGTCCAGTTGTCCGAGGAGCCGCCGAGCCCGTGCACGAAGAGGGCCTCGGGCAGGCCGGCCGAGGCGTCCGCGGTCGGCCCGGTCACCGAGAGCAGCGCGCCCGGCACCTCGACGGTCCGGGTCGCCCAGCGGTCGGCCGGCCGCGGATCCGCGCCGCCGTCGCCGCCCGACCACCGCTGTGCCCCGGCCCGTTCCCGCTGCTCAGTGCTCATGGGAGAAGATGGTAGTGAGACTCTGGCGCCCACCGGGGCCGCGCGCCGTATTGTGGGCTCTCGACAACCCGAGAGCAGCAGTTTTCCCTGCACAGGCAGGCGCGCACCGGGTTACCCGAAAGTAGAATCACTCCCCATTGCCCGAGCACCACCGCCAGCCAGAAGTGAGGAGCGCCGTGACGGCCATCCAGGAGGCCCAGGACCGCCCACGCGGCGCCCGGCTGCCGCGTAGCGCCCGCCGCGAGCAGTTGCTCGGAGCCGCGCAGGAGGTGTTCGTCGCACAGGGCTACCACGCCGCCGCGATGGACGACATCGCCGAGCGCGCCGGGGTCAGCAAGCCGGTGCTCTACCAGCACTTCCCCGGCAAGCTGGAGCTCTACCTCGCGCTGCTCGACAAGCACTGCGACGCGCTGGTCGAGTCCACCCGCAACGCGCTGGACGCCACCACCGACAACAAGCAGCGGGTCGCGGCCACCATGCAGGCCTACTTCGACTACGTGGCCAGCGAGTCCGGCTCGTTCCGGCTGGTCTTCGAGTCCGACCTGACCAACGAGCCGGCCGTGCGCGAGCGGGTCGACCGGGCCGCCGACGTGAGCGCCACCCTGGTCAGCAAGGTGATCGCGGAGGACACCGACCTGCCCGAGGCGGAGGCCAAGCTGCTGGCCGCCGGCGTCTGCGGACTGGCCCAGATCACCGCCCGCTACTGGCTCTCGCAGGGTCGCGAGATCCCGCGCGAGGAGGCCGTGCGGCTGGTCGCCAGCCTGGCCTGGCGCGGCCTCAAGGGGTTCCCGATGCACCCGGGCGAAGGCGGCCAGCCGCCGGTCGCGGGCTGATCGGCCAACTGATCCACCTGGCAGCCGTGCCGTTGCTCTAAGGTGAAGCCGTACGGCACGGCAGCCGAGGACTCCGGTTCGGACGACCCGGCGATCGTGCGTGGCTGGCATGAACCCCGGAGGGACGGAAGCCGTGGAGGTCAAGATCGGCGTGCAGAATGCGCCGCGAGAGATCGTCATCGAGAGCCCGCAGACCGCTGATGAGGTGGAGAACGCGGTCGCCAAGGCGCTGGACGGCACTTCGAAGCTCTTCTCGCTGACCGACGAGCACGGCCGCCGCATCATCGTCCCGGCCGAGCGGTTGGCGTACGTCGAGATCGGCGAGCAGGCCGCGCGCAAGGTCGGCTTCGGCACCATCTGAGCGACCGGCGCAGCGGACAGCTGAGGGCTTCACCACACTGCCCGCCACTCCCTTGGGGAGTGGCGGGCAGTGTGATTGGATCAGCGCAGCCGGGGGTATGGGTGGGCCACTGCGGTCCCCCCACCGCGATCCGCCCCAAGTCCTTCCCCCGGAGGCCGCCGTGCCGCTGCCCGTCGAAGCCGTCGTCTTCGCGCTGATCGGCCTGCTGGCCGGGGCTGTGGCCCTCTTCGCGGTCCCGGAGTACTTCCCGATGGCGCGCGGCCTGACCATCGGCACCGCACTGGTCTCCGCCCTCCTCAGCGGTCTGGTCTCGCGCTTCACCCTGGCCGGGGACCTGGCGGAGACACTGGCGGCGACGGTGATCTGCACCGCGCTGCTCACCTCGGTGCTGGCCCGCCCCGACCTGGCCGCCCGGCGCGGCAGCCACCGGCGCCGGCGGCACGCCGCGTAGCTCCGGAGAGCGGCCAGGGCCCTAGGAGGCCAGCCCGAGCGCGCTCATCCGCTTGGTGTGCGCCTCGGTGATCCGGTTGAACATCTTGCCGACCTCGACCAGGTCGAACCCGCGCACCTCGGCGCCGCCGACCAGCAGGTTCGAGAGTGCGTCGCGCTCGGCCACCACCCGCTGCGCCTGGCTGAGCGCCTCGCCCATCAGCCGCCGGCCCCAGAGCGCGAGCCGGCCGCCGACCCGCGGGTTCTCCTCGATCGCCTGCCGCACCTTGTCCACCGCGAACTGCGCGTGCCCCGTGTCGCTCATCACCCCCAGCACCAGGTCCCGGGTGTCGTCGTCCAGCCGGACCGCCACCTCGCGGTAGAAGTCGGTCGCGATCGAGTCGCCGACGTACGCCTTGACCAGGCCTTCCAGCCAGTCCGAGGGCGCGGTGACCCGGTGGAAGTTCTCCAGCGGCTCGACGAACGGGGTCATCGACTCGGTCGGGTCGGCGCCGATCTCGGCCAGCCGGTCGTGCAGCAGCTGGTAGTGCGCGAACTCGGCCGAGGCCATCCGGGCCAGCGCGGCCTTGTCGGCCAGTCCGGGGGCGAGCTTGGCGTCGTCGGCGAGCCGCTCGAACGCGCTCAGCTCGCCGTAGGCCAGTGCGCCCAGCAGGTCGAGCACCGCGGCGCGGTAGTCGGGGTCCGCCGAGCAGGTCGTCCAGTCACCGATCGAGCCGACCTGGCCGGCCTCGCCTTGAGTCTCCATGGACCCAAACTCTAGACCGCCGCGCGGGGCGCACCGAGCGCTGGTCAGCGGCCATGTCAGACGCGTCACGTGTTCGAGTCGGCGGCTGACGGTACAGTGGTGCAGAGACCCGTATACCCGCACGGTGCGCAAGCCGCGCGGGTTCGCCTCGTCCGGAGGATTCCGGCACGCGGCGCCCGGGGACTCACGTACGCGGATGCCCGGTCGGAGACCCGATCGGCTCCGACCTTGGCTTGGACCCCAAGCCAGGCACCGCATCAGTGGCCGAGCGAGGGCCGCCGCGGACCGCGCCGCAGGGCGCTGGTCCCGCGCCGGACCCCTCACGGGACCTTTCCCCGCGCCACGGGACGCCGCGGCCCAGCCAGGGCCGGCCTCCCGGACGCCGCAGGGACCGGCGCGGTCGTGCACGACCTCGCGAGCTCGCGACCAGGCCCACCGGGCCGGGACGCGGCCGCGCGGCTGCCCGCCGTCCTCTCGCCCTCGGCCCGCCACACGGAAGAGGCAGCACCCTGTCCACCACGACCGAACCCACGAAGACCACGTTCCGCGAACTCGGCATCCTCCCGGAGACCGCCGAGGCGCTCGAAGCGGTCGGCATCGTCCACCCGTTCCCGATCCAGGAGATGACCCTCCCGGTCGCGCTGACCGGGCACGACGTCATCGGCCAGGCCAAGACCGGCACCGGGAAGACCCTGGGCTTCGGCCTGCCGCTGATCGAGCGCGCCATCGTGCGCGCCGACGTCGACGCCGGCCGCGCCACCGAGGCGCAGCTCTGCGACAGCCCGCAGGCGCTGATCGTGGTCCCCACCCGCGAGCTGTGCACCCAGGTCACCAACGACCTGCAGACGGCCGGCAAGGTCCGCAACGTCCGCGTGCTGGCCATCTACGGTGGCCGGGCCTACGAGCCGCAGGTGGAGGCGCTGAAGAAGGGCGTCGACATCGTGGTCGGCACCCCGGGCCGCCTGCTCGACCTGGCCGGGCAGAAGAAGCTCGACCTCTCCAAGGTCCGCGCGCTGGTGCTGGACGAGGCCGACGAGATGCTCGACCTGGGCTTCCTGCCCGACGTCGAGAAGATCATCACCATGCTGCCCGCCAAGCGGCAGACCCTGCTCTTCTCGGCCACCATGCCGGGACAGGTGATCAGCCTGGCCCGCCGCTACATGAGCCAGCCGACCCACATCCGCGCCGCCGCGCCGGACGACAGCGGCCACACCGTGGCCAACACCACCCAGCACATCTTCCGGGCGCACTCGCTCGACAAGGTCGAGCTGGTCTCGCGCATCCTGCAGGCCGACGGCCGCGGCCTGGCGATGATCTTCTGCCGCACCAAGCGGACCGCGGCGGACGTCTCCGACCAGCTGACGCAGCGCGGCTTCGCGGCCGGCGCCGTGCACGGCGACCTCGGCCAGGGCGCGCGCGAGCAGGCCCTGCGGGCGTTCCGCAGCGGCAAGGTCGACGTGCTCGTCTGCACCGACGTCGCGGCCCGCGGCATCGACGTCGAGGGTGTCACGCACGTCGTCAACTACCAGTGCCCCGAAGACGAGAAGACCTACCTGCACCGGATCGGCCGCACTGGCCGGGCCGGTGCCTCGGGCACCGCGGTCACGCTGGTGGACTGGGACGACATCCCGCGCTGGCAGCTCATCAACAAGGCGCTGGAGCTGGGCTTCGGCGAGCCGGAGGAGACCTACTCGACGTCTCCGCACCTGTACGAGCTGCTGAACATCGCGCCGGGCACCAAGGGCGTGCTGCCGCGGGCCGAACGGACCCGGGCCGGACTGGCCGCCGAGGAGGTCGAGGACCTCGGCGAGACCGGCGGCCGCGGCTCGCGCACCGGCGGCCGGGGCGAGCGCCCGCGCGGCGGACGCGGCGGCTCGGACCGCCCCGAGCGGACCGAGCGCAACGACCGCACGGACCGCTCCGGCGGGCGGCGCGGCGGAGCGGGCGAGCAGCAGCAGCAGGCGAGCGAGGAGCGGCCGGCCCGCGCACCGCGCAACCGGCGGCGCACCCGCGGCGGTTCCACGCTGAACGGTGCGGCCGAGGGGGCGGCCACGCCGCTGACGTCGGCCGCCGAGACCACTGCCGTGGCGCAGGGGCCGGCGTCGCCCGCGGGTCCCGCGGCGGACGGCGACAGCACGGCGCCGCGGCGTCGTCGACGTCGCTCGCGCGGCAACGCTTCGGGCGAGGCCGCACCGGTGCGGGCCGCGGTCGAGGCTCCGGTCGAGACCGCGGCCCCGGTTGCCGAGGCGCCGGCCGCGGTCGTCGAGGCGCCGGTGCCTGCCGCAGTGCTGCCGAGCCAGCCGGCCGCGCCGGCTGCGGAGAGCACCGCTCCGGTGGCGAAGAAGGCCACCCGGACCCGCAAGACGGCGGCCAAGAAGGCCGTCGCCGAGCCGGTCGTCTCCGAGGCTCCGGCCGAGGTCGCGGCTGCGGCCCCGGTCGAGGTCGCGGCCCCGGTCGAGGTCGAGCAGCCGGTCAAGAAGGCGGCCGCGAAGAAGACGGCCACCCGGAAGACGGCGGCCAAGAAGACCGTGGCCGAGGCGGTCGCCGCCGAGGTCGCGCCCGCCGAGGAGGCCCCGGCCGCCGAGGAGGTCAAGCCCCGCAAGCGCACCACCAAGAAGGCCACCGCCGAAGCGGTCGCCACCGAGGTCGCGCCCACCGAGGACGCCCCGGCCGCCAAGCCGCGCAAGCGCACCACCAAGAAGGTCACCACCGAGGAGGCCCCGGCCGCCGAGGAGACCAAGCCGCGCAAGCGCACCACCAAGAAGGCCACCGCCGAGGAGGCCCCGGCCGCCGAGGAGGTCAAGCCCCGCAAGCGCACCACCAAGAAGGCCACCGCCGAAGCGGTCGCCACCGAGGTCGCGCCC